>CAZBOT010000252.1:0-1938 GCA_964493575.1 uncultured Candidatus Saccharibacteria bacterium
GAACGTGCGGAGGCGGCGTTGCAACACGCGAAAAAGGGGCTTCTATCTGTGCACGAATGCGGATCAGGTGGGTGCAGTGAGTGTCCGCGTGTTGCGGACGAATGCTTGGGCGAAGTGGAAATGATAGAGGCAACGGGGCGACAGAGGATCAAGCGGCGTGGGCTGAAATGCAGAGACAGCAGCCACAACAGGAGGAGTATGACCGAACCTAAACACAACGAACGCGAGGCGATGGAATACAGGCGATTAACGGAAGGTGAGACGATACTAGCCACCGATGAGATTTACAACGACGGAAGCCATCAATGGCAACCCGTTAAGCACTCAGTGGGGCAACCCGCACCTGATCCGAAATACACGTCACATCGGCAATTCCGCCGTCGCATCGGACGTGACGAGCAATTCGCCATCGAAGCCGACCGCAGGCGGATCGTGGCGGGAATTGAGGCGGAACTGCTACTAGACGGCACGCCGGACTTTGGCGATGCGATGTGGAACTCGGCACTCGCTAAGGCAGTCGAGATAGTGCGAGGTGAAATATGAACGATGAGATAACACCCGAAACAATAGCATTGAATCAGACTGATTGTGACAAATGTTGTGGTACTGGATTCGTGTTTCAACGGTCGGTTTTACGAATTGATCGGACGTTGGCGGTCCGGCCTAGGAATAACCGCAAAGACTCTAGCGGCTTTGGCTAAAATCCCTTATACCAGCTACTGCAAGTTTGAGAAAGGAACGGTTGTTTTCAGCGAGGCAAGAGTCCGGTTGCTAGTTCAGATGTTGATATACATTCAAACGGAGAGAAAAATATGACCTACATAGCAATAACAATCGTGATCGTTTGGGCGGTACTCGTCGCCCGTTGGATTTATAACGGAGCGGTCGAAATGGGAGGCAAACTTTCACCCCACCGACCGACAGTTTGGGGTGTTGTATCCAGTTGGGTTTTTCTTACGGCGTGGGGCGTACCGACTGCGATATTCCTAGCGATATTTGGAGGCGTTTTCTGGTGGTAAACAACAAAGACACAGATGCGGCTATGGAAGCGGCTTGGCGGCGATTCAGAGCACAGCCCGGCAACCTACACGCGAATGAGAGGAACTATCGGGCGGGCTGGTCTGATGGCTACAACGCCGCGATGAACCGCGAGTGCGTGTGGACGTGGAAAGGGACAGACCACTACCGGTCGGGGTGCGGATGGATACAGCCATTTATCACCAAGTTTTGTAACACTTGCGGCGGAAAGGTCAGCAGCGGAGAGGAGAAGAACGATGAGTAAAAAAGAATTGACCGTTGCCGATTTAAGGGCGATTACCGACGAAGGTACGGCATTGAACATTCTGTGGCGAGCGGTAGCTGGGGAGAAGATCAATCAAGCTGAGCAAGACTTTTTCCACGATTGGATGTTTGAGACAAGCACACCAGAGTTCTTCAAGAAGGTGCATCGATTTGCTCATATACCAACCGACAAAGCCGCCGAACTAGCCCGCGTTACCGCCGAGCGTGATGCTCTGCGAAAAGCGGTGGAGGTTTATGCGGATACCAAGAATTGGAAATGCTCGAACTGTGTTCACGATGTAGAGCACACGGACGGCATTTGTTGTAACGACTTTTTCGAGCCAACGCTTGACGGCTATGAGATCGCCCGCGAGGCACTGGCACAGCAGGGAGGCGACGAGGCGATGGAGATAGTGCGAGGTGAATGATGGATGACTGTTTAATAAATATACGAATCGGAGTGTGGCATTTTCAATGGAGACGCGGAAAGTGGCTACCGACATTTTCACGGAATAACTTTCACGTAGGTTATCCGGACGGAATATTTCAGGTTTACACGTTTTTCAACTAAGGAGAATCAAGATGAACGATGAAGTGAAACAGGCGGTGGATGATCCTCACGTTTACGACGATCTTCTGCCCTGTCCGTTCTGTGGT
>CAZBOT010000253.1:0-1928 GCA_964493575.1 uncultured Candidatus Saccharibacteria bacterium
ATGATCGCCGACTGGATCGACCACGAGCTGCGCAACTGGGCCCGCTGGTGCTGGTCGGGCGCATGGCCGCATCCGCTGCCGCCGGATCATTGCGCATCAATCGAGCACAGGTACATGGCTCCGAGCGATCTGGGCGCGGAGGTGGACGCAGAGGAAGTGGCTCGCCGAATCCCGATCGTGCGCGAGCGCGCCGAGATCGTCCACCGGGTCTACCGCGAGCAGTTGACCGACCGCGAGCGCCGGGTGCTGGTCGTGCGGTATATCCACCGCACGCCGGCCGATCGGGTTTCGCACAGGACGCGCCTGCCGGAAAACGTGGTGGCGGAGGCGACGATTGCCGCGGCTCGTTTGGTCGGGGAAGCGTTCAGGGAGGGGTATGAGCGGCACAGTGCATAACGCATCGACCTTAAGAAAGGCTCACATGATCTGTGTATTGAGATCCGCTGGCATGACGTGGGACGAAATTGGGAACAGGATGGACTTGTCGACTGCGCGGTGCATGCAAATCCATAGGCAGGTCGTACCACTTGCAATTCAGGTCGTTATCGCTGCGGGGTATAACGTCGAAAGGGGGATTGAATGTCAAAGATGAGCGTTGATGGTGCGATTCAGCGAATAAAGGGTGCGCCAACTGATTCGCCGATTATGGTGCTTAGGATCGACGGTAGCGACTTGGTTGACGCAGTGTTTGCGTCTACGGTCGTGTCGAAGGCGATGATCGACGCTTTTGATGATCGGATCATTGGAGTGTTCGATCAGACGATGGATATGGGAGCCATCAGGTCCGCGCTTGAGGCGGCTACCGTAGACTGATGAGGTACGCTGCCGAAGTGATCGAACTGTTGGCAGCGTTTCCCGGCCGCGAGTGGAAGATGATTGAGATCGTCAACCACGTCGCACGCGGACGGCCGAGCAGTAAGCAACTGCGCAACCGTTACCGCGAGGGTATCCGGCTGGTGCTGCTCACTCTCATCGACTGCGGGCTGGTCATGCGTAAGCCGGCGCGGCCAGGCGGAACGCCGCTGTACACCTGGCGCGAAAGTGCCAAACGCGATGAGTCGAAAGTGATGGACAAACTGCCATAATCAGCGCGGGTCAGTGTCTCTACTGATCCAGTCTCCTCCTTGTCGGTAGTGCTTGCAGCCCGGCCAGTCTCACGACCCGCCGGGCTTTCTTTCGCCCATGAAGCTGACCACGCTCAAGCCTCGGATCGCCACGATCAGGACCGAGCGGATAGCGCCACGCACCAGGCCGGATGCGACACCACGGCAGCGCGGCCGGGCATGGGTCGAGCGCCGAGCTCGTTGGCTCTCCGAGCATCCGCTGTGCGCTCACTGCATGGACGCAGGCATGGTCAGCGCAGCCGAGGAGGTCGACCACGTCGTGCCGCTGTGGGCTGGCGGCGCAGACGACGAGAGCAACTATCAATCGCTGTGCTCGCCGTGCCACAAGGTCAAGACGGCCAGCGAGGCGAGCGCGAGGGGGTAGGGGGGTCGAGATCCTTCGGGCAACGAGGCCCGGAAACCGCGCTCCCCCGCACGCGGAGATTCGACCAAGCCGGTTTGAATCTCGCCGACCAATTTCAATCAAGGAATCAAACATGGCACGCGGAGGCGCGAGGCCAGGCGCCGGCCGTCCGAAAGGCGTCAAGACGCTGAAGGAGAATCGCAAGTCGATTCCGGCGGATATTCGGTCGGCGGCGCGGGCTGCGAAGGTGTCGCCGCTGGACTACATGCTGGCGGTGATGAACGACGAGGAAGCGGACCCTGCGCGCCGGGATCGGATGGCGCAGGCGGCGGCGCCGTTCGTGCATCCGAAGGCCGAGCCGGTGAAGCCGAGCGCGAAAGAACAGGTCGAGGAGACCGCGCGCAACGCTGACCGCGGCACGACCTGGTCGGCGCTGTTGCAGTGAGTTGGACGACCGCTTG
>CAZBOT010000254.1:0-1901 GCA_964493575.1 uncultured Candidatus Saccharibacteria bacterium
AGCCAAGCCCGCCAGTAGCGGTGGATCAGGCTTGTCGTGGGCTGAGACCATATTCTCGGGACACTAGTCACCTCGATCGGCAGGACCGGATTTGGGTAGCGGGGCACAATGCGTGGGGGCGTTCGTATTGCGGTGAGGAGTGGCTGAAAAAACCATAGCGGGGGGCTGCTGTGATCGAACTCGTGCTGACCGTCTGCTCGATTTTGCACGGGGCATCGTGCCGGACGGAGACGATGACCTACATGGCTGAGAGCGTGACGCCGTGGGCGTGCATGCGCTACGGCCAGCCCGAGATTGCCAAATGGATCGAGACGCACCCGAATTGGAGCGTCGCCAAATGGCGTTGCGGGCCGGCGCGCGAGGTGGCGAAGATATAGGCGCTCCTCGGTGTTGCTGTTGTCAATAGCCATGGCTCGATCGAGGATCATGCCGTTGTCCACCATTCTAGCTCGCTCACGAAGTCTGCTGTTGCCTCCACTCATGGCTCGCTCGATGCTAACGCCGTCGTCCAGTGCTCTGGCTCGCTTACGTGATCTGATGTTGTCTTAAGAACTGGCTCGCACGCTACTCTTGACGTTCTTTCGAGTCTGGCTCTCTCGGAGGCTTTGCTGTTGTTTTTGCTCATGGATCGCTCACTGCACTTGATGTCTATCGACCATTGGCTCGCTGCCTCTACATGCTGTTGTAATCTTGACTGGCTCGCTTTCGTTGCCTGCTGTGATCCATCCTAATGGCTCGCTTGCCAGTCGTGCTGTCGTCTATGATTGTGGCTCAATCTTGATCGTCGGAATAGGCTTCACCGGGTCGCGCACCGGGAACGTCGCCGGGTCGAAATACGGCGGCGCGATCAGGTGGGCGTGGCCGAGATGGGCGAATGCGTATGGCCTGGGAGCCGCCGCGCCGAAGTCGTGATAGTACCAAACCTCGTGCAGATGCGACAGGAACAGCTTGACCGCGTAGCGTCGCGCTCGCGCGTGGATGTGCGCCTTCGGCAGCTTGCCGATGGAGTATGCCTTGTAGGCGTCCGTCTCCTTGCGGTAGCGGCCGAGCTTCAATGACTCCTCGGCCTGCGCCGCGAACTCCAGCCGCTCGTTCTTCTCCGTCTCCAGCGCCTTTCGCTCGGCGTACACCTTGCCGTAGATGTCGTTCTTGTTGGCCTGCACCTTAACGAAGCTCTCGCCGATCTTGAACGCGCACAGCGAGCGGAACGGCGTCGACCATGACCGCTTTTCGCCCTTCACCGGCCGCTTCGGCGTGCCGGCGAGGTTGGCAAACGACCAGATCGAGCCGACAGTCGGGCATCGGTCCATGTCGATGTTGGCCAGCAGTCCGGCCGCGATGACGGGACCGATGCCGCAGATTTTCTGCGCCCATTCCCCGACCGGATGAGCGCTGGCGTAGCGGCCGAGCGCGCCTTTGATCTGGCTTTCGAGCGCCGCGTTCTGATCGGAGAGCCAAGCGAGAACCGCGTGCGGTTCGCCGGATAGCGACTGCTGGCGAATGCGGTGGTCGTCACGGATGCGGTTCTCTTGCATCTGGTAATAGGCGTCGACGAGGTAGCGCGCCTCGTCATCGGATAGCGTTGCCGCCGCCGCGCGAATGTCGCGGCTCATGCGGACGATTGGCTCTAGTGCTGTCATCTGTGTCTCCCGTGGTTGGCTCGCTCGCTTGCATTGATGTTGCCTAACAGATTGGCTCGCTCGCGTACCTTGTCGTTGTTGCACGCCTTGGCTCGCTTTTCCGGGATGCTGTGGTCGGCGACCCTGGCTCGCTCGCTACTCTTGCTGTTGTCATCAGAGTTGGCTAAATCAAATCTACGAGCTTCTTCTTGGCGTCGGTGCTCCCTTCGATGTACTCCTGCGTCGCACTCAGATTGGCGTGGCCGGCGATATGCTGCACGT
>CAZBOT010000255.1:0-1901 GCA_964493575.1 uncultured Candidatus Saccharibacteria bacterium
CATGTCTGGCAACCGCGCACGACAGTTGAAACACCGCTTGTTGCGCGGTATAGTCTAGACACAGATCTTTCAAAACGCCTTAAGGAGGGCTAATAACATGAAAAGTTTAATTCTGTTGGTTATTATTTTCGTTATTCCCGTTGTCTCATTGGCCCAAGTTTTGGGCGGTGACGTTTGTGCAAACAAACCTGGAGTTGGAGTAGAAATTCGCCCAACTGGGTTCAGGAACAATGTTGAAGCTGAGCGATTCGTCGCTTCGGTTCTCAACTTGGATTTCTTGGATCCATCGGCAACTTATTGTCTTGTTCCGGCATCAGGAATCTCGGAACGGAGATTGGTCGTTCGCACTACCATGCGTGTTCTTGGAACGGAGCGTGGTCAGGACGAACTGAAACCGCAACTGATTCGCAGTGGTATTCAAATCGCTGTTGAGGAAGTTGCTCGTCGTGTGCCCTCTCGGGCACGTTCGACAATTCGTCGAACTTCAAGACCTTATACCCAAGAACCCCGAATCCGCGTTGCTCAAGTTGAGGTCACGACCGAAGCTTGGATGTATGCTGGTAAAGAAGTTATGTGGAAAGGTTTGGGTACCAGAGTATTCGTCGTTCAGGAAAGCAATTTTTACGGCTATCGGCCAAGGAAAGTTGAAATTATGTCTGGCGGAGACTTCGGTGAACTGATTCCTTATGGTAACGCAGTTGTGTTACCGTCGGAATCCAATGTTCAGAATCGCGCTGAGCAGCTGATGAAGTTGCTCGTAACTATGGATGCGCTTCAGAAGAAGAACATCCTTACCGGCGGGCAGCAATTGCTCGCGCAACGAACGCCATAGGAGGGCGGTAATATGAAGAAAATCAGAGCCCATGTGGCATACGTTGTAATCTTGGTGATTGTTGCGATGATTGTGTGCCCGGCTAACCTCTGGGCACAGCGCAGCGATGGCATAACACGGCAGCGTTACGAAGATCCGCGCGGACTCGGTCGTTACACCTTAACTGGTGAGACCGCTCCGCTTTCAATCTTTACGCTTCCGGCCTACAATCCGAGAGACCCTGAGTTTTTCGATGGTTGGGGCCGGATGACGGCTGAAGAGTTAGGACTTGAAGGGGCTGAGTTCTGGAATGAATTCGGTCGTTCGGCCCGTAAAGGAAAGCTGCACGGCAAAGCCGTGATTCGCTTTCCGAACGGGTTCCAGTGGGATGAGGCATACCTTGAGGGTTGCCTCAAAAACGGAAAAGTTTATTACAACCGTATTAAACTGGTTCGTAAACCCACAATTGAGCGTCCGCGTATCGTGAAGGAACTGTGTGTGAATATTCCTCTTGCGATCGAAGATGTTCCGTCTGATTGGAGAATAACCACCAGACAGGATGGTCGCAAGGAATGTCATTATCCGGTTCCGGAACCTCAGATTATCGAGATTCCAGGCGAACCGCCGCCGCCGATCGACAATACCTGTCGCCCTGGTGCTTCAACAAGAATCCTTGATGTTCATAACAAAAAAGGATTCAATCCAGCAGAGGTTATTCGCCAACAGCTGGATGCGAAGACTGCGGATCGAATCTTGGCGCTGATGTCTATTCCAGACACGACGGCCAAGGTAACTTCGCTCGTGGTTTATACGAACGGCTGTGACATTGGGGTCTGGGCTCATTCTGTAATCAAGAAGGGCTTAGGCTGGTGGAAATGGGTGATACCCATTGCCATCGCAGCAGCATTCCTTGCTGGATATTATATCCGAGGGGGATGTAAGCACTGTGGTAAAATCGAACCGGTCAAAGCGACCCCGCCGACGACGGGTTCGCCGACTCCGGTGAGGCCAAGACGCTTCTAAACTTTTCATATAGGACTGACGGCTTTGATTATTCAAAGCCGTCTTTTTATTTATCTAAAAAATGCTA
>CAZBOT010000256.1:0-1897 GCA_964493575.1 uncultured Candidatus Saccharibacteria bacterium
ATGAACAACTAGAACAAGCTTTGGCACAGATTGCCGAAGAAAAAGGAATTTCCCGCGAAGAGATTATTGCCATGATTGAAGCTTCTTTGGCCGCGGCTTTCCGCAAAGATTACGGCGACAAAGATCAAAACGTAATCGTAGAATTTAACCCTGAAGATTTATCAGCTAAGATTTTTGATGAAAAGACCGTTGTGCCAATCGCGCAAGAGGAAATTGAAGATCAGCAAAAAGAGATTAGTGTAGATGAAGCTCAAGCTTGGCAAAAAGGTGTGAAAGCTGGCGAAGTCGTACGCAAAGACATCACTCCAACTGGGAATATGGAGTTTGGACGCATTGCCGCACAAACCGCCAAGCAAGTTATTATTCAAAAACTTCGCGAAGCAGAACGCAATATGCAGTTCTCTGACTTTAAAGCTAAAGAACGCACTCTTATCAACGGTATCGTTCAACGTGTTGAAGGCGACACCGTATTGGTGGACCTTGGTAAAGCTGTGGGAATCTTGTTCCCTTCCGAACAAATTCGTAATGAAAAGTATAATATTGGTCAACGCATCAAAGTTTTACTGCTCCATGTTGAACCAACCTCCAAGGGGCCAAAAATTACCTTGTCTCGTAGTCACCCAGATATGGTTCGTAAACTGTTTGAGCTTGAAGTTCCAGAAATCTTTAATGGCACAGTGGAAATTAAGTCTGTGGCGCGTGAGGCAGGTAGTCGTTCTAAGATTGCGGTGTCTTCTAATCAAGAAGGTATTGATCCAATCGGTGCTTGTGTAGGCCAAAAAGGTACTCGCGTGCAAACTGTTATGGCTGAACTCGGTGGAGAAAAGATTGATATCATTGAATGGAGCGATGATCCAGTGAAATTTATTGCTAATGCGCTTTCTCCTGCAAAGATTTTGAATGTTCAACCAAATCCTGAAGAACAATCCGCCCAAGTTGGTGTATTGGAAGATCAGTTGTCTTTGGCAATTGGTAAGTCTGGTCAGAACGTTCGCTTGGCCGCTCGTTTAACTGGTTGGAAAATTGACATCGCTTCCGAAGGTGGTAGTGGTGAGGTAGCAACCAATGACGAAGCAGAAGAAGGCGAAGAAACAGAAGGCGAAGAAACTCCAGCTGAGTCAACAAGTGAAGAAGAAGTTGCTGCTTCCGAAACCGAAGCTTCGACTGACGAAGAATAATAGCTCGTCATCCTGAGGCTTAGCCGAAGGATCTCAGATGGAGATTCTTCACTTCGTTCAGAATGACGTGAAAGGAAATATATGCCATTAGTTCCAATGGTTATCGATAAAACTCCGATGGGTGAACGCGCTTACGATATTTATAGCCGTTTACTCAAAGAACGCATTATCTTTTTGGGTGAACCCATTGATGATGCTGTTGCGAATACTTTGATTGCTCAATTACTTTTCTTGGATGCTGAGAATAGCAAAGAAGATATTAAGATATATATTAATTCTCCTGGTGGAAGCGTAACTTCTGCTATGGCAATGTATGACACGATGCAACATGTGAAAGCTGATGTAGCTACAATCTGTGTTGGTCAGGCTGCCAGCGCTGCTGCAGTATTATTGGCCTCTGGTGCTAAAGGCAAGCGTTTCGCTTTGCCGAATGCCCGCATTATGATCCACCAAGTTATGGGTGGTGTGGAAGGTCAGCAAAAAGACGTTGAGATTCAAGCTCGCGAAATGCTTCGCATCAAGAACCAAATCAACGAGATTATGGCTAAGCATACTAGCCAGCCGCTCAAGAAAATTGAACAAGATACTGACCGCGATTACTTCATGGTTCCCGATGAAGCCAAAAAATACGGTATTATCGACAAGATTATCCAATAAAAGCGCCTTCGGGCGCTTTTTGTTATAATGAGGTGCATGCTGAACACACAAAATTTCACCAT
>CAZBOT010000257.1:0-1897 GCA_964493575.1 uncultured Candidatus Saccharibacteria bacterium
AGATTTGATCGAATAAATTTGTTGCAACTGCTGCTGTCATAAATTTATGAGTCCTTTACTTTATAAAACATGTTGCCGATAGAAAATAGGGCGAAAGTCATCAAGAAATAAGCTAAAGCAAACATATAATCATTGGTGCCAGCTGCATAAAAAGTACTTACTTCTCTACTGACCTGATATGAAAAGACGAAATCAGCAATAAATTGCCCAACCAAAGCTGCAATTAATAGCATAATCGGTTTACGCATCAGCCCGCCAAGAATATCTTTCGAAATCAGAAGAGCTAATAAAGCTATGGAAAGATAAATCGCTTGACCAATAGGATAACCGAAGTCCAAAAATACAATTAATTTATTAGACCAATCTGCTTCATAACCCTGAAGCAAAATGTAATAAGATAAAAATAATACTATGAAAGGTATGAGTAGGGCTAATTTTCCCTTTATACTCTTGAAGGTTAATTTGATACCCGCAACTAATGCAAGTTTATATGCACCAAAAATATAAAATAGTACACTGCCAAAATAGAAAACATCACCAATCGATGGGTATGGAACCTCAACACCCACTATTAGTTGGTAATAAACATATAAATATTGGCCTAGGAATTGAAAGAAAAAACCGATGGCGAACCAAGTGATAGAACTACCAAAGGTACTCTTAAACCCTCCCCACTTTTTCGCGAAGATAAAGCCGTAAATACCACCTACTAATGGTAACACCGGATAAATTAAGATAAATAGCTCGTTCTCTTTACCCTCAGTCAGACCTCTGACATACATGGCAATCCACCAAACTGTTAAAAGCAAAAAGAAAATCGTGACAAAACGTAAAATCTTATTATTTTCGTATTGTTCTGCTAAAAAACTTATCATATTCTCATTATACTACTAATTTGAACTAGGTAAAGCAGGAAATACACAGCTACCTCAACCTTATAGAATATTTGCGCAAAAACTTAATTGGCCTGTACGCATTTTTTGCAGCCCTAAGACCTGGTAAACCCATATCCTCAAGATAATTTAAATAACAGATTTCTTTTTTTGATAACTCTACAGAACAAATCTGTAATAAGTATTCATATATCCCTTTGTAAACTGTAGAAGCTTTGGTAAAATGACTGATTGCATAATCTGGTTTATGTACTGTAAATATAGAATATGCGATTATTTGATTATCGTGGTAAAGTGCAACACAAATTACATCAGTAAAGTTAGCCATTAAAAACCGATCAAGAGCTAAGGGTTCGCCTTTAATATCAAATTCAGCATCTGATTTTAATCGATTTTCAACCCACCCATTATTCAACTTTAATATATCTGAGACATGCGCCTCATTATTAATATCTAGATAACGGGTTTCTATCATCGGATAATTTTTTAGAAAAAAATGAGCTTTATTCCTCTTTTTGGCATATATACTACCAGAAAAGTTTTCTAAACGGGAAACTTCATACACATAATCACAATTAGGTATATCAATTTCGATAAGATACTTGTCTAAATCAATACCCCTCAATGAAATCTCAGGAACAAATTTTAAAATTGATTCCCCTTCACCTTTTTTGGCTAAATATTCGAAAAGTTTATCCAAAGTATCAGTTAGATTATTATTCCCCAAATAAGACAAAGAGTAGGTATCAGAAAAGATATCATTAGGGCATATAACCAGATTGTCATTTAACAATGAAATTTCGACTTGATTTTCTAAGTCCCAAGACCACATTTCGACAAAATTAAAATCGGAATAAGGGTCAAACTTGGATGTGAATTTTTCAATTTCCACACGATCTGACAATTCTAGTTTTTTAAACTCTGGGAATTTTGGAATCATTTTTAAATTAAATCAAGAAAAAATACGCCTGCGGTGATAACAAATATTCCTACAAACTTCTGAG
>CAZBOT010000258.1:0-1877 GCA_964493575.1 uncultured Candidatus Saccharibacteria bacterium
ATTGCGCAACTGTTCAAATGGGAAGCGCTCGCAGAAGTCTTGGAAGCGCTCGCCAGAGCACATCAGCCGGAAGCGCAAGATACAGGGCGCTTCCTAGCGGCAATCAACGCAATCACAGAGCGATGGGGATTGCCTGTTGAGAAAATCGACGGTGATTTACCCATTCCGAATGATGTGTTGATTGCCTTCTTGGAAATGATGGCCAGTGTACAGCCAGGCCCACGCATTTCGGAAATTCTGGAAATCGAAGGGCTATCCAAGACCTCTTTTAAGGCCATCATGAAGCATTACGGGTTGGAGGATTCGACCGATGCTGAAGAATAAATCTGTGGTTGCGCTCCTGTTCACCTTGGCGCTCTTCCTGAGTGGCTATGCGGTGATGGAAGCGCAGACCATCAAACAGAATTTTGAATGGATCATCGCCAAGCGCATTACGGTTACGCTGAACGGCATCACGGTACAGCGCGGAGGCGTCACCGTGACCGATGGCGGTGTAACACTCACGGATGACGACCTAACCGTAACGAGTGGCGACCTGACCATAACGGAGGGCGATGTTACAGTGGCAGCCGGGGACGTGCTGTTAGCAGCCGGAGATCTGACACTGAGCGAAGGGGATTTAACCCTGAGTGACAACCTCTTCCTGACTGCGCAGCCGGTCATCACTGTGACCGGCACCTTTACGCCAACGGGGCGCTATCAGCCGGTCATTGCAGGCGGTGCGGTCGGCGTGACCATGACGGTGGGCGCTGAGGGCATGGTGACAACCATCACCAACATCGGCACCGATGTCATTACAATCACTGACACTGGCACGCTCAAGCTGAGCGGCAATGCTGCTCTAGGGCAATACGATAACATCACCCTGCGCAGCGATGGCACCAACTGGATTGAAGTGGGGCAAACAGACAACTAATGGCAATCCCGGTGCGCTACACAGAAACAACGCTGGCCCAGTACATGCTCAATGTGCTACAGCCGGAAGTGTACTCCTGTTTCGACTGGGGCATTGATGATTTCACGGAAGAGATCACTGATACGCTGCTCTCCTATGGCGCGGAGGCGGTGTCAGAGATGACCGACATCAAACGCTGTCGGATTCTGGCCACCTTCTTCGCTTGGCGGAAAGCGTATCGGGCCTCTTCCAAGTTCATCAACAATTCCGTCGAACGGGACTTTCGCAGTCAGTCGCAAATCTGGGAGCATATCAAAGAGCAGTTTGAAGAGGCGAAGGCGGCGGCCGATCCCCATCTGGGCGACCTGAACGGCTACGCTATCCAGGTGGGCACCATGACCTGGGCCTATGACCCGTACACGCCGGTAGAGGTGGAATAATGGGTGAGTCGCTGTGGGTAGACCTGGACAGCCTGCTAGTCACGCAGATCAATGCGCAGATGGGCACATCCTCACCATACAGCACCTACCAGGTGCAAACGGTGGTTGGGCATCCGCTGCACAGTGTGCGTGACTGGGAAGGTTGGGAACTGCCGGCGGTCGTAGTGCTAGGGGCACGGGTAGAGCGTCAGCCGGGGGCGCATGACAGCAATGGGCCACACTATGACAAGCGCTATCCGTATGGGCTGGTTGCTATCTGTGAAGGCACACGTGCCGGTGCGACGCTGGCGGCCAAGCTGCTGGAAAAGCGACTGGAGATCGTCTGCAAAGGTTTGACCTTTTCCGGCATGGTGGGCAGCGATGGGGAGCGCGTGCAAAAGGCGATCCTGCAAGGTACGCCGCCGCTCGTATTGCACCCGAAGCCGAACTGTGAAGACATTTACTATGCGGTGATTGCGCCACTACTGGAAATCAGGACATTTGTATAAACAGGCTGCGGCCTGAGATGAGGTATAGACATGGCAGTTAATTCACTGGTTGCT
>CAZBOT010000259.1:0-1874 GCA_964493575.1 uncultured Candidatus Saccharibacteria bacterium
GGTCAATTCGAGCATGTCGTCGCGGACATGCCGCCAGCGGATGCCGGCGATCTCACCCGCCCGCATCGCGGCTTTGACCGACAAAAGGAACATCGCACGCTCGCGTGGAGTTGTAAGGACCGCCATAACCGCGCGCCGTTGCGCATCGGAGAGCACCTTGGCTTTCCCTGTTGTATGTCGCGCCATCAAATTCGCTCCAGCCAGATTGCTACCGCCTTCTGCGCTCGCCATTTATGCCGCGCCCGGAACACATGATAGTCAGGGTCGACCACGTAGAACTCAGACCAATCGTTGACGGGGACGAATTTGAACCATCTGTCGAGGCGGTGGTCGACGATCGCCTCAAGCGGAATTTTGCGGTGCAAGCGGCAGCGCGCTTTCCAACGTCTCTTGGATACTTTTGTTGTATGTCGCGCCATTAGTTTATCATCTGCTTGAGTTGCCGGCGCATCATCCTCACATGCTGGAATAGCATTCTCGCTTTGGCGGGATCAGTGCGCCGCATCTCCCGCACCTGACGTGCCACGAGGTCGCGGAGCCTCTGCGTCTCGGCGTGACGGGCGCACATTTCCTCATGCGAGGGTTTATCCTCATCGAATGCTGCCATTATGCGGCCTCCCATATCGGGATCACGAACAGGCGGAGACTGCCGAATGTGCCGCTCTCAATGTTGTGGCCGTGCTCTGCCAACCTCGACAACTCCTCGTCCGACTTTTGCATCAGCAACTCATTGACCTTAGCTACGCAGCGCGCCCGCCCATCAATCGACTCGAATAGGGCGTCGTCCAGCAACCTAATGATTTGGTCGCGGTCCAGTGTTACTGCGCGGTCGATGAAAGCACCCTCACCGAGCGCAGCGACCATGTAGACATATTTCATGTTTCCCCGCATTGGAAATGAACTATGAGATAGTGACACGGAGTCGGACGAAGTGCAACAAGAAATGTGCCGTTTTTCGGGTCTTCTCACATCTTTGCTAAGAGATTAGAAGTCGGGTTCGTCGTGCAACTCGTTGTTGCGGGCGCGGATGGCGGCGGCGAGCAGCAGAAGATCGTCAACGCCAGTGTGCTCTGCCCATGCGTCAGCTATCCTTGCACACGCCTCTCGCTCTGCCAGAACGGCGGCGCGTAGGCGCTCGATCTCATCGGCCGCTGCTTTCGTCTCGTCACTGTTCGCACCGCGCATGGAAAGCGCGCCGAGCCGCCACGCCTCTTTGACCCATTCCAGCACTTCCGGCGGCAGCCGCTCGGCTCGCAGAGCGTATCCTTCCTGTTCATAGAGCCAGTCGTCGATGGTCTCGTATTTCACTTCTCCGCACTCCCTCTCCGCTTGAGAACCATTCCGACCTTGAGGTCGTAGTATCTCACCGGCTCCCACCTTTCGCAGTCGAGCATCTGGAGCTTGAGCGACCCAATGAGATCGTCCATGTCGTTACCGTGGGCGGCGATAACCTTGTCCTCGGTCCACGACCGCAGCTTGCCGTTTTTATCCAAGTAGACCTCGATCAGCGAGTAGCAGCGCTCTGTCTCGCCGGTCGCGGCTTTGGTTTCCGTATAGATCGGTAAGTAATGCCAAGTCACTTTTCCCTCCGCACAGTCGTCCCGTCCATTTTTCGCTTCCAGACGCTCGCCCGAGACCCAGGAATCGGCCGTTTGCTTCGCTTGGCTCCAAAATGCTTTTCGGCAACCTTGCGCCCCTTGGCGCGCTCGGAGGCTTCCTTGTCCGTTTTGGCCCTGGCGCACTTCACATGCGCCGGAGCCCGATTGCGGGGCTCGTTATCGCCGTCACGCCACAGCGGCTCGACGTGCTCGTCGATCCATCGCTCGCGCACGCCGTCGATCTTGCCGCCGCAAATGCAGCACTTGCCGTCGTGG
>CAZBOT010000260.1:0-1866 GCA_964493575.1 uncultured Candidatus Saccharibacteria bacterium
GCTCGTCGTGCGTGCGCTTGCGGTCGAGCCAGCGGAAGCGGCAGCGCTCGCAGCGGCGGGTGAGGTCGCCACCGTCGGCGAGGATTTGCGCGCGCGGCCGCCAGCCCATGGCCGCGCGGGCGCGCTCGGCGGGGGTGCCGTTGGGGTCGGCTTTCATCAGTAGCCCCCCTCGTCGTCTTCGGTGGCTGCGCGGACGGCCTCGGCCAGGGTGCGCAGGGCGTAGGAGACCTCGTTGCCGGCGAGGTACAGCGCCGCGGCGACGATGAGGGCCTCGAGGATGAGGTTGTCCATCACGCGACCTCCGCCAGCGCTTCGCGCTTGACCTCGTACCCAAACGCATCGACCTGGCGCAGCGAGGCCCCGACGTTGTGCAGGGTCTCCAGCGGCAGGTTGCGCATGGCGTCCTTGTCGAGCTCCTCCTTGGTGCGGATGCAGTGGGCGAGCCCGAGGTCCTTGAGCGCCTGCAGGGTGTCGGCGACGCGCTTGATCACCACCGAGGTGCTCAGGCGGAAGCTGATCGTCCCGAACGTGAGCTCGCGGGTTTTCGCTTTGGCGAACTCGGCGCGGTTGGCCTCGGCGTAGTCCTTCATGGCGAGTTCCAGGCCGAGCTTCTTGGCCTGCAGGGGCTCGGCGGCGAGCTTGGTCGCGGCCTTGATCTGGTCGATGCTTTCTTGCTGGCCGGCTTCGATGAGGCCGAGCTCGCGGTCGATGCGGCCGATCTCGGCGAGGCAGCGGTCGACGTCGTCCCAGGATTGCAGCGTGGTGCCGGTTTCGATGCGTTTGCGGGCCATGTCAGTGGTCTCCGGTGGTGGGGGTTGCGGGCTGGGCGGCGACGTCTTCGAGCGCGAGGCGCCCCGCGGGGGTGATGCGGTAGAGCCGCGAGCGGCCGTCACCGACGGTGAGGCCGCGGCGGCTGGATTGGCATTGCGAGCTCACGTAGCCCCACTGTTCGAGCAGATAGAGCTGGTTGCGCGAGGCGTCGTGCGAGTGGGCGACGCCTTCGGGCAGCCGGGGGCGCAGCTGGGCGATGGCGTGCTCGCGGCCGTCGGCGAGCAGCTCCATGAGAGCGCGGCGCAGGGGGATGGAGCGCGCTTCGAGGCTGTTGCGCGGCGAGCCCAGGCGCAGGCGGGCGCGCTCGACGCGCTCGCCGGCGGCGCTGGCCGCGGCGAGCGCGACCTGCGCGGCGATCGAGAGGGCGGGGTGCAGGGGCGCGGAGATCATGCGACCCCCTCGCTGGCCAGGGCGTGGCCGGGCACGCCGAGCAGGCGGGCGAGGCGCGCGGTGTCGGCGGCGTGGAGCATCAGCAGGTGGTCGCCGTCGTAGATGCTCACGCGGCCGTCGTCCCACAGGGCGAACTCGATGCGCGCCGGGGTCGCGGCCACCTGGGCGACCTGTGCGGCGGCCTCGGCGATGCAGGGGGCTGGCTCGGGCTCCATGTCGCCGATCGCGTCAGCGATGGCGGCGAGCTCCTGGGCGATGCGGGGGCCCGCCTCGTCGACCGGGGCGGATGGGGCCGCCTGTTGCGGAGCGGGCGCGCGCTCGGGCACGATCGCCGCCACCGATGCGGTGGGGTCGTACAGCCGGCCGGCGCGCTCGCCGGGCACGCGCCCCTTGGCCACGCGCAGGCCGCCGAGCATGCTTTCGAGCAGGTAGCCGACGCCCTGCGTGGTCAGCTCGAGCTGCTCGGCCACCTCGGCAACGGTGATGCCCTGGCCAAGCGGGCGGCCTTGGACCAGTTCGGCGATGCGGTTGCGTCGATCTTCGGCCGACGAGCGGGCGCGCTTGTTCTTGGGCATGGTGCGGGTCTCCTTGAGGTCGCGCCGGGCCGCAGGCGATTGCGGAAAACGGCGGGGGGTTTCGATGTGC
>CAZBOT010000261.1:0-1842 GCA_964493575.1 uncultured Candidatus Saccharibacteria bacterium
ATGGCTGACATTACGACGCTGGCCGACTTGACGCCAGATCCCAACAACGCCCGCCGGCACAATCCGCGCAACGTCGGCATGATCGAGCGCGCGCTCGGCGAGGTCGGCGCGGCCCGGTCAATCGTGATCGATGAGGACGGGACGGTCCTGGCTGGCAACGCGACCATCGAGGCTGCCGCTGCCGCCGGCATCGAGCGCGTGCAAGTGGTCGACGCCGACGGTGAGACGATCGTCGCCGTCCGGCGGACGGGCCTGACGCTCGCCCAAAAGACCGCGCTGGCGCTATACGATAACCGCGCCGCCGAACTGGCGACGGGCTGGGACGCCGACGTGCTTGCCGCGATTGCCGAGGCGGGCGAGGTGGACCTTAGCGCGCTGTGGCGGGATGAGGAACTGGCGGAGGTGCTGGCAGGTGTGATTGATGTCCCGTCGCCCATCGCCGACGCGGAGCCGCAAATAGATCGTGCCGCCGAACTCGCCGCGACGTGGGGGACCGCGCTGGGCCAGACGTGGCAGATTGGCCGCCACACCCTGACGATAGGCGACGGTTGCGCCGTTGACCCGCGCGGCCGGGCGGTGGTGTTCGATCCCCCGTGGGACGCCGGTGTTGGCGCGGTCCAGTCCGCTGGCGGGGTGCTCGCGTTCTGTGACGGGGCGCGAGCCGCTGACATCGTGACGATGTACGGGGCGCCCGCGTGGGTGTTTGTCTGGGATTGTGTATCGTCGTGGTATACTCCGAGCCGCCCGCTTCGACGCGGGAAGCTCTGCTTCTGGTATGGCGACATAACGGTGTATAACCCAGACGGCGCGCATTACGGCGATAGCGGAGACGCGCGCGACGTGTGGAATACGCGGGGGGCGTATCATTTCACGCCGGACCCGCGCGGGAAGCACTTGGCCGACGTGTTCGTGGCTCCGATCACCGTCGAGCACGCCGACGGCGCCAGCCATGCGAAGCCGCTTGATTGGGTGCGAATGCTTCTCGGCAACTGCACGACCGGTGACGTTCTGGACCCGTTCGTCGGCACCGGGACGTCAATCGTCGCGTGCGAGCAGCTCGGCCGCCGGTGCGACGCGTTCGAGATCGACCCCGGCATGGCGGCGGTGGCGTTGCAGCGGGTAGCGGACGCGCTTTCGGGGATCGACATTCGGATTGCGGGGGGGGCATGACAACCGATCACAACGACGGCGAGACCGTTATGATGGTTGACCAGGGCGCGCCAACACCGGTGGCGTTCGTCGGTCCTGACGCGTGGGCTGCGGCGCACCGGTATGCGGCGCTCCTGTATCCGCATCGGGACGCCATTCGGGCGCAATCGGCGGCGCGGTCGAAACGCGACCGGTTGTTCTCTGATCGCGCGAAATTGGCTGGGGGGTAGAGTGGCCCCCGCCCCGCACCCCTGGGACTTGCAGCCCGACGAGACGGCGCGGGCTTATCAGGCGTTCCAAGCGTACCGCGACATGGGGCCGGACCGGAGCCTAGAACGGGTGGGGCAATCCTTAGGCAAGAGTAAGGCGGCGATGGAGCAGTGGAGCGTCAAGCACGGGTGGCAAGAACGCGTCCGCGCCTTCGATGCCGAAGCCGCTCGCATCGCTTCCGCCCGGTCGCTGAACGATCACGCCGAGGTGCGCGCGCGGCAGGCGGGGCTGGGGCGCATGATGCAAGCGCGCGGGGCGCAGCGGCTGGGGCAGATCGACCCGGCGACGCTGGAGGCCAAAGAAGCGCGAATGATGGCGGTCGAGGGGGCGAAGATGGAGCGGGAGGCGCTCGGCCTGGCGGCGCGGCACGAGATCGAACACAGCGGCAAGGGCGGCGGGCCAATCGAGATCCGCAGCGTCACT
>CAZBOT010000262.1:0-1812 GCA_964493575.1 uncultured Candidatus Saccharibacteria bacterium
TCTCGGCACCGAGAATGCGTGTGATCCGCTGCCACAACTCGCCCGAGACATCTTGCGCCCCGTGGCAGCGGGTCTCATAAAAGGGCATGTGGGAGTTGCGCCCTTTGGTATCCCGGTCCTCGATAATCGCCCGGGCTTCCGTGAGCACCTTGTCATAGTCGTGAAACGGAAACATACACCCTCCTACTTCCTGAGATAGTTC
The DNA here is from genome assembly GCA_964493575.1 of uncultured Candidatus Saccharibacteria bacterium. Taxonomy (GTDB): domain Bacteria; phylum Patescibacteriota; class Doudnabacteria; order UBA920; family UBA920; genus UBA920. Next base: position 203 of record CAZBOT010000262.1, read on the forward strand.
AACATCTCTACGCCCTTCTCCAACGTCCAATAGTGTGTGACGAAATCGGGGTGCGTGTTCGGTAGCCGCGGATCAATGAGGGTGAAGACCCCTGGCGAGATCCGCTGATCCCGAAAGCCCTTCTCCAGCGCGAAGCGGTCATAGAGTTTATAGCCGGCCACCAGGAAGGAATGACACAGGCTCCCATCGTCGGGGTTCTTCACGATGCCGTGCCCGCTGATATGCTTATGTCCCGCCACTGCAATATGATCGCGGACGCCAAACATGGTGGCCTTCATCGGCCCATGGACCGGGTTGTACTGGCTATGCCCGTTGAAATCGTGCCGGGCATTGATCCGACAGGTATTGCCGTTTGGAAAGCGCAGCTCCAGCCGGACTTCACTGCTCATATAGGGGGCCGAGCGGCCGCGCTGAATCCACTTGATCGGATCACCAGCCCCGCTCCAGGCGTCATGATTGCCGCCAATGAGATAGAGCCAATCAATCCGATTCAGGAACCATTCGGCTAGCTTCCAGGCTTGCTTGGCGCTCGTCGATTGCTGCGCCCAGAGCCGCGCCAGCCGCCCTACCCAGTTGTTGGTGGTGTCCCCAACATTCGCGCCAAAGACTCCCGGCGTGTTGCGAATCAACTCCGTATGCGCCTGGATGGCCTCAAGGTCCGTCCCGTCATCATCGACGTGCGGGTCGCCGAAGTGCCACACGCCGATGGGGCCATCGAGCTTGACCCGGACCTTAATGAGTCGCCTGGCCTCCTCGTAGCTCCGCTTCTTGTGAAATTGCTTGATGCGATGGGCAACCAGTTCGTCGGCGGAGAGGTCATCATCCGGCAGGGGGTCAATTTCAAACTCATGGGGCTTGCCCGGTATCTCACCAGGCCGATAGCCCTTGCGAATCGCCTCCCGCAAGCGCACCTGAAACGTGGTGCGCGGCATGTCCAGCGCGATGGCGGCGGCTGTCTCCGTCCCGTACCGCTCCTTCGCGTCAATGGCCGCTTGTAGTTGTTCGGGCGTGAGCCCCGGTTTGGGCATTTATTTCTGTGCGTACAATTGCCGGAGCCCGTGCAAGCTGCGCTCCACGGGCGGCACCTGCTGGGTTGGCTGTGATGGCTTGCGCTTGCCCACCGTGAGCAATTGCTCCGGCCTGACCCAGCAAATCACGTAGGCGGGGTCCAGATAATCAATCACGGTCAAGGCTAGGTAGATATACTCTTGGCCGTCGCGCTTGACCGTGACGGTTTGCCAGTAGCCTGATTCCCCGCCCTCACAAGCCGGCATGCCGGGATGCAGGGGGTCAAAGGCATGGACCGGCGTGGTCATCACCACCCACAGGAGCACCGCCAGCCAATACAGCATGCTAGTTCCGCATGGCTCCAACCGTTTGCGGGTTCTGATCGCCGGTAGACACGCCGAGAATAAAGCCGCCACAGCGTTGCGTGGGCGCGTTCTTGTCCTTGGTGGGATATTGCACGCCGGGAATCTGTGGCAAGAGCGACGTGTCAAGACAGACCTTCGGATTCATACTACCAGAACAGCCCGTAAGCACCAATAGGGACGGGGCCACGATCCAGGCCAGGACCGCTTTGCCATCCAGCTTGAAGGGGTTGTTGCGGA
>CAZBOT010000263.1:0-1810 GCA_964493575.1 uncultured Candidatus Saccharibacteria bacterium
GTCATGCCGGAAATATCCCGTATGCGCCGATCCCCCGGCGTATAATTCACCACCAGCTTAATCGGGCAGGTCAGTGGGAAGTACTTACCGCACCGTTGATGGGCTCGCTTCTGTTGCAGGACATCCTGTAGAGCCCCTTCGCGCCACCGCTTGAACCGTGGCGCTGGAAACCGCTTGCCAGTCCGCGTGACAATCACCGCGTTCTTGCCGCTCGGCAATTGGCCGGAGAGCCTGAAGGTGATCATGCCTTCACCGTGACCAGCTTGACCGCCGCACACCCGCGACACACCGGGCTCTCTCTGCGCTCCGTCCCGACCACGCGCAACTGGGCATGCCGTTCGCAGTAGCCGTTATGCCGGAGGTCCCAATACGCCACTTCGTCTTTCAGGCAGTCGAACAACGTATGCACGTGAGTATGAAAGCCGCACTCGCTCATTGGCTGCGTCTTAGCCCACTCAGCATTGCGCTCGTCCAAAATCCACTCTGCTAAGCCGAACGCATGCCGTTCGACCAAGCCGCGGGCATCGCCTCGACCAGAGAGTAAGCCAATCCGAAATTGCCGGTAGGCTTCCTCACGGTCTGCTTCCTGTGGATGTGTCGCCTTGCCCCAACTGTCCGCCTGTTTGCGCTCCCGTGACAGTGCAGCCTTGCGCCGCCACTCTTGCGCCGTATCGCAGGCTTGCAAAATGACTTCGATGCTTTGGGGAAACCGTGGCGCACACAGGAGCGAAGTCACAGCTTCCCGGAAGTCCTGGTATTGGACGTGTTTCAGCCGCTCGAAGAAGGCATCTACTTGGGCCGGCCTGGGCTCGTAACTGAAGCCCTGACACAGCCGCCGAAACTCCATCGTGAATTCACTGTGCTGCATGTTTCGCCTCGAATTCGGCCCAGACATCGCGCCGCTGTTCCGGCTCATCCTCCCAGCGTTTCTGGTTCAGCCAGGTCGCCGGATGTGGGATAAACTGCCCGTTGTCTTTCGTCCAATCGGCGGAGGTCATGGCTCGCTGGATTGCGGCCTGGATCGTGGCCCGCAATTGCTCGTCTGGACGAATCTTCGCCCAAGCTCGCTCCGCTGCCCCCTTGGCTTGCTTCCGGGGGTAAGCATTCCAAAATTCCTCGAACCCTCTGTCGCCGACATGTCGGTCGGCGGAATGGTTGGTTTGGTTGGTTTGGTTGGTTGGTTGGTTAGGTACGGCAGACATTCGGCTGACTGTCGGCTGACTATGAGTCGCCGACAATCCGCTGACTGTCGGCTGACAGGTCTCTTGATATAATTCAACCACTTGAGCCCATTTTTCAGGCCGTCTTTTGAACTTTGTATCACGTAGATAGCGCCCAGCGTATTCAATCCAGTCGTGCACGCGCCACGGTTGATTCGCATATTTTTCGCGAATTTTTCCGCGATAGGACGGTGGAATCGCAATGGTGCACACGAAATGCGCGTCCATGAGGGCTGGCATGAAGCGTGTCGCCTCGTCCTCTGTCAGGTGCAGCCCTCTCGCCATCCCAAGAGCATCCACTCCCCGGAGGTCGCCGATGGGCGCATAATCGAGACACCACCACCAGAAGCGATGGACCTTTCCAATCGTTTCATCGAGGGACCAATTCATAGCCAGGGAGAGGCGGAGGATCTTCGGGTGTTTCTCGAGCTCCTGATGCGATTCAATCCACGCCATCTACTTCACTCCCTTCGCCTGTTTCTTGGTCCGGACCAGACATTGATGGCAATGCCCCAGGTGGTAATTGATGCAGGTTGTACACACGTCCTGCTGGCACCACGTCACCAGGATTTCCCGGGCCGGCTTGGGTT
>CAZBOT010000264.1:0-1807 GCA_964493575.1 uncultured Candidatus Saccharibacteria bacterium
CATTGTTGGCAGGAGCAGTTAAACTCACAGTTGGAGCGGTGGTGTCCCCTGCTGGGTTCACAGTTACCGTGGCTTGTGCAGTGTCAGATCCAGAGCTGTTTGTTGCAGTCAGTGTGTAAGTGATTGTTGTGGTTGGAGAAACAGACGTTGAACTCCCGGTTACTGTTCCAACACCTTGGTCAATGGATAAACTGGTGGCCCCAGAAACCGACCACGATAAGTTAGTAGAACCACCCGCTGTGATGGTAGCAGGGCTAGCTGAAAAAGATGAAATGGTTGGAGCTGGATTAGAAGAAGCGGCTTTGGCATATACAGTCACAACGCCTAAACCAGGCATGCTAACTGTTACTTGATCACCACTGCCAATTGTTTGATCTGGGAGATGAACGTTATAGTTACTAGAGGTTGTATAAAAAGTCCCGTAAGTCCCTGCCGGGAGACCGTTGATTCCAAAAGAGGTTGGCCCAGAAACCGTAGCGACTACTACATGCTTGCCATCAGTATTCCGAAATGCCACTGGGTCAACTGATGAATTTCCAGAATTTGTAGTGCCTAAACGGACAGCTCCCCGACGAATATATTTAAAATATTGACGGAAAAACTTTGCACGACTGCTTATCGCTACCGTGCCAGCAGTATCATTTACAAGCAGATACCTACCACCGTCATCAGGACCCCAACTGTTTGGCCCAGCCATCGTAAATTGTTGCCAAGCTGAATTGTTACCATACTTTAAATCTAAATGTAGAGTGTTGTAATCTGCCCCGATTCGCTCCAACATGGCAGTCTTCTTGCCATACTGTGTTGTCATATTTCCAATTATCTGAGTTTGAGATTGATCTGGAGAAGTATATCTGTGATAAGAAATGGTATCTATGTATTGCCCCACCCCAGACATACCCATTAAAGTTCCGACCCAGTTATTTCCACCATTAGCAACTGGCAAAATCTCTTTTCCATTAGTAGTAGATGGGGCAACAAATTTGGGTGTAAATCCAGCTGCTACTAGCCGATCCCCCGCTGCCTTAATCGCAGCCCCAACTTGAGCCACGGACCAGTTTGCTGTGGATGTATCAGGCTCAAGAATTATTTCCCAACTATCAGGTACAAATCCGTACTTAGACTGCATGTGCTGATAAGTGGCAAGGACAAATTCAGCATATTCGGCAGGGTTAGATTTATGTTGATACCCGGTATTCCCTGATCTTTTAAAATCAACGAAATTCACATTTATATACAATTGCTCACCTTGATCCTGCAACCTTTGCTTTAAAGGTAAGACTATATTATCAATTTCATCATCCAAATAAGACCATTTAAACCCAGAAGCATTAATGCTATTGGGATCATTATTATCATTGACCACCTCATAACTGAGAGGAGTCCACTGACTGTCAGTTATCTGTCCATCAATAAACTGTTGATAATAATCAACAGGATTTTCTGCGCCACTAGATATTTCTAGCCGGATACGGTTGATACCCATTTCGATCAAATTATCGTATACAGCTGTTTTAACATTATTCCACGCTGATGGTGATACATATCTATGCCCAACCTGCGAAGTACCTTCCCAACCATCAATGGTTTGATAAATAGTTGAACTATCTATGCTAATACAGCTATTACCAGTGCATGGGCCTGCACTTGCATCTGCAGACAAAGATTGCAAACTGTCTGCAATATAATAATTTCTGTATACAAACGCTGAGCCTAATATAACTATCAGACCGACAACGACAAGACTAGGTAGAATAAACTTTCTCTTCATAATTTTGTTATCATCATTGTTCATTACCCCCTACCT
>CAZBOT010000265.1:0-1795 GCA_964493575.1 uncultured Candidatus Saccharibacteria bacterium
GTCTTGCGCCGGACGTGGTTCTTCGGGTGCAGGATGTACTTCTCGCCCAGTTCGGCCTTCGCCGCGGCGAGCTTTTCGGCGTAGCGTTCGGGCGTCATACCAAGGCCTCCGCGCGCAGTTCCTTGGCGAATTCGCGCAGGCGCTTGACGGACGCGGCCGGCACCCACACCGTCACGTCGCGCAGCCCGGCCTCGCGCCGCTCCCGGCGTTCGCGCGCCTTCGACTCCGTCGCCGCGGTGCGCACGTTGCGCAGCGCGAGATCAACCTGCTGATGCAGCCGGCCGATCGCCTCGCGATGGTTGAGGGCCAGATTGATGCCGCGGTCGCCGTGCAGCTTGCGCGTCTCCTCGTGCAGAAACTTCACTTTCTCAAGCGGCATCGTGAGGATGCCATCCTCGATCCGGCTCAGGTTCACGCGCAGTTCCTTGAAGCGCTCCCACAGCATCAGCACGATGTCGTCGTCGGGCGCGTCCAGCTTCACATAGATCGTCATTTAGTCGTCCTTCCTGTATCGGTAATCGTGGAATCCTGCAGCCGCAAGCGGCAGCCCTTCAGCCCAGTCCGGTACGACCGACATCAGACCGGCCAGGGCTTCACCCGTGAAGTCTTCCGTGTCGGGCGCCTCGGCGATCAGTTCGTCGTGTACGGACAGCACCAGTTCGAAACCAGCATCTTCGATCCGGGGCATGTTCGATTTCAGCACCTCGCACGCGAGAAGCTGAGTCGCGTTCTCCGCCAGCTTGCCGCCGTGTGTGGACAGTCTACACCATTTGCGCGTGTACTGATTAACACCCATGTACGACAGACGGGCTTTGTTCCCTTGGTACTCGACTTGTGGAGACGGGTAGCAAAGCGAGCGCCCGGACGGCGTGAGCAGGCGCAGCCACTTGCCGGTGCACTTCGCCCTGAACTGTCGGAATTCGAACACCGTGCCGGGGTTCTCGACCGCCGACACCGCGATGTCCATCAGTCCGTGCCACAGTTCGACGACCTTGGCGTGGCCGTAGCGCCAGCCGCGTTTGAACACGTCGCACGTCACGTAGGCCTCGCGCGACAGGCCGAAGTCGCGGGCACCTTTCTTGATGACCAGCCAGTCATAGAAGTCCTGCGCCTCGGCCACCAGATCGGCCGGGAGTTGATCCCACGCGTCGCGCGCCATCTGCTCCAAGTCGATGCCGTAGCCGGCTGCGAAGGTGACGAAGGCGCCGACGCCGCCCTCGTAGCCGAGTGCCAGTTCCTGCACTTTGCCGACCGCGCGCTGCTTCTTCGTGACACTCGACGGATCGACGCCGAAGGACTTGGCGTAGGCCATCACGTACAGGTCGTGCCCGATGCCGGCGTCGAAGTCCCGGAAGGCCTGCAGCTTCCACTCTTCGCCCGCCTCCCACGCCAGCATCCGGCCCTCGATGTTCGAAAGGTCGGCGATACACAGCCGCTTGCCTTCTGGCGCCGTGATGCAGCCGCGGATCGTGCTCGCGGTCAGCAGCATCACGTTGTCGAAGTAGTCCTCGCCCAGCACGCGCACATACCCGCCCTTGATCGCCTCGATGCCCTCGCGGATTTTCGGCAGCGGCAGCAGGCCGCGAGAGGGCAGGTTCTGCGGCTGGAACTTCCGACCAGCCCACCGGCCGGTGCGGGACGCGCCGTTGTACTGGAGCGTGCCGCGCAGGCGCCCGCCGGTCTGTGCTGTCGTGAGGGCCTTGTACTTCGAGGTCGATGTCGTCGACGTCATCAGGCGCAGCGACAGCAGTTCGCGCAGCGCGGGCGGCAGGTCCGGGTCGTCGATGCGCCGCTC
>CAZBOT010000266.1:0-1776 GCA_964493575.1 uncultured Candidatus Saccharibacteria bacterium
TTCTGGCCATAGCGCAAGAGGCGATGAAGCGCTTGGATGAAATCTCTGAACTTGAAACCGACACCGGCATAGATGGCACGATGACAGTAATACTGCCAATTCGCCCCAGCGCCAAACATCTGCGGTTTGGCCGCTAGAGTCTGAATGCGACCATGCGTAAAGTCCAAAACAATCTGTTCGGTAAGATCATCGTCCTGGCTACCATAGACGGCTTTGGCGCCTGGTACAGACTTGCAGATGGCCTTGCGCTCATCTTCCAGGTCGTGCCAGATCACATAGTGGTCATTTGGGTCAGCCGCTACAATCTCAGCAACTTTGGCAACGCGAGTGTCCAAACTGCTCCGCTTCTCTTTGATGGCCTGTTTGACGCCGGCGGCGGTATCGGCTAACAGGTAGTGTTGTCCAAACTGGTCAGTCAGCGCCTGTGCTGCCAAGTGGTCAGCCGTTAGGCGATGGAAACGAATCTCTAGTTCAGGCATCACATAGCCTTCGTCGCTATACCCCAAGTCGCCTGGCGTATCGATGAACAAACACCAGCTTGCGACCCATAGCCAGAAGTCTTTTTCCATGTGGGATAGTAGCTGCAAATCGCCAGCCTTGTCAGGGTTGCGACCAAAAAACCGCGTGAGCGATTGACCGGCGTCCATTGCGTCAAGGAAGTCAGCGAAGTAAATCATTTGCCGATAGTCATTTGGGGCTGGTGTTGCGGTGGCTACCCAGCGGTACGGAATGGCGCTCAGGATGCGGCTGAACTCCTGTTGTGTTTTCGTGCCTAGGTTGCCAAGAATGGCCCCCTCGTCAAGACAGACGGCAGCGATCTCAGACTGTAAAAAGCCTTCGCTAATCTGGCCATCGCGCACCCGCTCATAGTTGGTGATGAGGTACGGCGTGTCAGCATTTAAACCCTGCTCATCTGTGCCGATATACTGGAAGCGTACATCCATCGCCGGCCCATCCTCATGGATGAACTGATGTTTCACCCCAAGCGGACAGATAACCATGACACGGCGGCCAGTCTGTTGATGTACCTGGCGCAGTAGCTCGATTTGCATTCGGGACTTGCCTAGGCCGAACGATGCTGCAATGAGGGCCTTGCCCCGTTGCAGTGCCCATGTCACAATGTCCCGCTGATGGGGGAACAGCGACGGGTGCATGTCAATCGGTTTCATGCCGCCGGATGTAGTCAATTCGACTTTATTCTTGAGAAATTCAACGTACTGCTGTGCTTTGCTCATGGTTTGCATCCTTCCACATATTCGTAATGGGTACCAAACAGATGGCTTTCAGGCTGACTATATCCAGCCGGTCGGTCGTCATGCTCAATGAAGATGGTATTGATGGCGACCAACTGCGCTTCTGCTGACTTGCGCTTTTTAATTTCCTCTATGCGCTGCCGGGCGTGCTCCCTCGCACGGTCGGCTAACATTTCAACGCGTGGTGCTTGTTTGGCGAAACCGCTGTGTTCAATGCCGTAGTCGTCCAACGCTTTCGCAATGGAAATATGATCTTGCGTCAGATCCTTGATGCGCAGCGCCATCTTCTCGATAGTTTTCTTAGATGCTGCGTCGAAGGCTTCCAGTTCAGCGATACGCTCCCGCAGCTTTGCCATAGCCGCATTGATAGTGTCCTCATTTAGTGGTGTCATTGCGCCTGCTCCTCCTCTTCTGTGTCGCCAAACCACTCTCGAAAGTCTGCCATTCTGATCACGACCAGGTTGTCAGCATGACGCTGGCCTGATTCGTGCAAGATTACCACCGGTAGCTTGTCAGCGGCGGC
>CAZBOT010000267.1:0-1768 GCA_964493575.1 uncultured Candidatus Saccharibacteria bacterium
GGGGATGCGGTGATCGATCCGCTGGCGTGGGCGTGTGCGCTGCCCGATGAGGCGGTTCGGCTGGCGGAGATCGTTCAGGGGGAGGATCGGGCGTTGGGTCTCCATTCGCTGGTGATGACGTGGCCTGTGCGGGAGTTGGTGAAGGGTGTGCAGTTGGCGGATGGTTTGAAGGTGGACAGGCCGATGGTGGCGTGGAAGTTGGTGGAAGGGGACCGTGTGAGTGTGGCGATCCGTTTGGGGGCGGAGGTGTTCGAGCGGGAGGTGGGACGGCGGCCTGGGTTCGCGTGGATGCGGTATGTCCCTGAGTTGGCTCCGCAGTATTTGGATGAGGTTGAGTTGTTGCAGGCGGATTGGGCGTATCGTGGATGTGTGTTTATTGGAGGCTGAGGCTCCACCCCCAACCCCTCCCCAAATTGCAAAGAGCGCAATTTGGAGAGGGGAGTTGTAAGGAGAAAATTATGGACGAGAAGCAGTGGCAATGCAGGAAGTGCGGTGCGGTGTTGGGTATGATCCAGCGGAACGGGAATGGCGTGCCGCAGTTGTTGGTGTTCCGCCATGCGGTGGATATGACCGACAAGGAGCCCGCAGAGGTGGAGACGCTGGGGCCACTGATGGGACGGATGCCCGTGGAGTGCGATGCGTGCTGTGAGGTGCAGGTGTGGTGGCCGAGTGCGGAGGTGCTTTTGGCGCTGTTGGATATGCTGGGGGTGGAGCAGATCCGCCAGTTTACGGAGGCATTTTTGAGGCGATGGAATGGAAGGATGGCGAGGTAGTTATGGCAAAACTGATGGATGAAGTTCAATCCGCTTTGCGGGTGAAACAATATGCTTTGAAGACGGAACGAACGTATATGCACTGGATTCGATGCTATGTACGTCATTTCCTTCCGAAGCATCCGCGCGAAACTGGCGTGAATGGAGTTCGGGAATATTTGACTTATCTTGCAGAAGAAAAGCATGTTTCTCCTGGCACACAAAATCAGGCTCTGGCGGCATTGCTGTTTCTTTATCGCCTGCTCGGTATTGAATTAGGTGAGATAGGTCATGTGCGAGCGCGCAAGGAGAAGCATCTGCCAACGGTGTTGACTGAGGATGAAACGATGCGCCTGATCGAGAATCTGGATGGCGTTTATAAGATCATGGGTCAGTTGATGTATGGCGGCGGCTTGCGGTTGAACGAATGTCTATGCCTGCGAATCAAGGATATTGATTTTTATAACCGTACGATCACGCTGAGAGATACCAAGAGTAATCAGGATCGGATGACATGCCTGCCAATGTCCGTCATCCCTGCATTGCAGTTGCATCTTCAAAAAGTGAAAGCAATCCATCAGGAGGATTTGGCGAATGGTCTGGGCGAGGTGGAAATGCCACATGCGCTGAATCGCAAATATCCCAATGCGGCTTGGGAATGGGGGTGGCAATATGTGTTCCCCGCGGCTGGGCTTTCCAAAGATCCGCGATCTGGAAGGATTGGGCGTCATCATATATTTGAGACGAGCATCCAGCGGGCGGTAAAATCCGCAGCGAGGAAGGCTGGAATTCATAGGTTGGTTGGTCCACACACTTTGCGGCACTGTTTTGCCACTCACCTATTGCAGGCAGGCGAAAATATCCGAACTATTCAGGAGTTGCTTGGGCATAAAAAACTTGAAACTACGATGATCTATACTCATGTCCTTGGGGGCTCGGCAGTCCGTTCGCCGTTGGATCGGTTTGTTGAACCTGCACGCGCAATTAACAAGCACGTGCTTGTAGAATCATGAGTT
>CAZBOT010000268.1:0-1747 GCA_964493575.1 uncultured Candidatus Saccharibacteria bacterium
TGAGACCCGGCTGCTTGCCGACCTTCGGGCTAAAGCTCTGGCCCTTCATCTGCTTTGGCATCGTGCCCTCCTTTCAGAAATTTCATGGCCTTTCCAATCAAGGATGCAGGCGGACCCTCTGTACGCTTGTTGGCATAGGGGCATGTGGTGCGAACTTTGGTGCAGGTATCCGAGACCGCCCGCGCCTTCCCGAGAAAGGATTGCAGGTCAGTCAAGTTGCCCTCCCCGCTCGCCATCCGATAGGCGCACTCCGGGCACCGCATCTCCCCTTTCGCGACATGCACAAATCGCATCGGTCCTCCTATCCCGCCTTCCCAAAGCCGACCATGATCTTGCCGCTCGTATGCGGCTGCTTGAAGCTGCGACAGGGACAGGTGCCCCGCGCGCCGATACAGTAGTTCCGCTGTCCGTAGAACTTCGGTTCACTCCACCGCGACTGCGCCTTGTGATCCACGATCCCGTGCCCGCAGTCGAGACACCGATCCGTGGAGATGTATTCGACATGATGACTGCCGAGCGACTTGCCCATTAGCGATAGCTCACCGAACAGGTGACATCCGCCGTGGTGGTAAACCCGAGATACAAGCCCGTCGCAAATTCCACGTCAAACACCATCGTGGCGGGCGGATAGAAGCCCGTGCCCACCGTGATGCTGTGAATCACCGTTCCGCTTTCCGCCGTGTTGTCGTAGAGCGTGATGCTGCCCGCCGTGGCGGCGGCATCGCTGTTGCAGACCATGGTATGGAGGACGCCGGCCCCGGACTTGATCTGCGTGTCCGCCGTCATGTTGCCCCGGTAGGTAAAGACCGCCGGGCTCACCCGATGGGCACTGGCCGTCTCCTGAGAACAGTCCTTGCCGGCTGAGGTCCAACACGCCGCCTCTGCCGAACCAGACAAGAGCATCCACAATCCCAGAACCGCGACCAGCCAGAGCTTCTTCATGTGTCCCTCGCGCAAATAAAAAGGGCGACCCCAGGAGCCTCCGAGAGCTCCCACGGTCGCCCATGCCGTTTCCCAAGAAACGGGTTGGCTATTTACGATAGATTGTTAGGCTGTCAAGGCGGACATCTCCAAGGCCGCCCTCAACTTATTCCCGCTTCGATAATTGGCCCGCTTCCGTAACTTCTGCAATGCATTCGCATGTATTTGCTGCACGCGCCCATGGCACACTTCCAAGTCAAGCCCGATCTCCTGAAAGGTCTTGGGTTGATCGCCGTTCAACCCGTAATGCTCCGTAAGAACGCGCTCCTCTCTCGGAGTCAACTGTTGTATCGCCTGCTGAACCAACCGCTTGATCTGGTTCCGCTCGGCCTCCTGCTCCGGGTCAATCTCCGCCGTCAGTTGCTTCACTGCCCCAGACTCCCAGGACAGCAATTGAGCATCGCTCACGGTCACATCCCGGCGAATCGGTTTCTTGGTCCCCCTCCATGCCGACTGACGAAAGGACTCCGGCCAAATATCGTCCGGTAAGTGCCCGAATACCTTAAAAATTCTGTCCTCATTGCGCTGCATCCAACGCCTGCTTGGCACGATCTGACAGTGCAGAATTTCTCCAAACCATGACGCCTGTACCCCCAAAGCCTCAGCCACCGCCCTTTGTGACCCATACCGCTCTACCGCATCGAGCAGAATGGCATGCTTGATACGCGCAACGCATGCTAGGCGCATTTCATGAACACCTTCAACAGACACTCCAGCTTCCGCTTCAAGCCCACCAGGAGAATCAACGCATCCCGAATGAGCTTTT
>CAZBOT010000269.1:0-1738 GCA_964493575.1 uncultured Candidatus Saccharibacteria bacterium
CGGAGCGCGTCCTGGCCTGTCAGGAAGCCGAGGTGCGGCTTCTGACGGGTCCGGGACGGGACCATCCGCTTGTTTATCGCCTCCTAGACGGGCTGAGTGAGTTGAGGCTATCCGGTTTCTCCAGCCCGAAACGGGACGGGACAGGAGCGCAGGATAGCTTGACGCTCCCGTTCTAACGGGTTACCATGCCGTTGTAACGTCAGGCGCGCCCTGCGCCACGGGAGGCGGCGAAATGAGCAGAACCTCGGAACGGGTTATCGGGCTCTACGGGAATGTGGCAATCGAGCGGACGGTCTGCCCGAAATGCTCCGATTGGTCGCTGGTTCTGGACGGGCGGACCCTCTGCTGCGACGAGCGCCTAGCAGACACAGAGCCGCCCGAGAAGTTCCGGCGCATGAGCGAGCCAGAGTTTCGCCGGAAGATTCCCCGGCTCAAGGAGCGCCAGGCGATTCTCGAGGAGCAAGGGAATCGCTGCTTCTACTGCGATCGGAGGTTCGGATCCCATGTCTGGAGGGGACTGCGCCGGCTGGTCGTTCGCTTAGCCTGGGATCATCTGCTCCCCTACTCCATGACGGCCAACAACTACGCGCACAACTTCGTTGCCGCTTGCTCGATCTGCAACGGCCTGAAGTCGAACCACGTTTTCCACACCATCGAGGAGGCTCGAATCTATGTCCAAGCCAAAGCGGCCGAAAAGGGAATTGGTGATTGAGCTCTGCCCGAGATGCGGGGCCGAGTTTCCCAAGACGAAGCCGAACCGGCGCTTCTGCTCGGAGCGGTGCAAGCTCCAAGACTGGAACATCCGCCACCCAAGGATCGGATTCGACACTCCCCGCCCCTGATTTTGGAATACCAGCCGGACGCGGCGCGTTGTGCCTCAGCATGACGCGCCGCAAGTCTTTTCGGCTGTCCCTTCCTGCGGACATGACCACGTATCCCGACGAAGCCGCCTGGCTCGAGGCCCGCGAGACGGACCGGCAGAGGCTCGGAGGCTCCGATATTGCGAACCTATGGGGGGTCGGGTACGGCTCGCCTCTCTCGCTCTGGCAGGAGGTTCGCCGGAGACGGGCAGGCGAGCCGGCCCCGGCGCCCGACGCGGGACTGGCCGACCGCTTTGCCATAGGGCACTACCTCGAGCCCTACGTGCGCTCTCTGGCCGAGCGGGAGCTCGATCAGCCGGTCTTGGCCCCGGCAGACTGGGGCGGGGAGTTCCACCGCTTCACGGCGCAGGATGATCCGGTCTGGGGCCATCCCGCTATCCGGGACCACGTCGCCGTGACGCTGGACGGGCTGACGCTCGAGCCGGGTACGGGACGGGCAGTTCCCGTGGAGTTGAAAACCGTAGATCCAGCCGCCGCAGGGGGTTGGCCTCTGGACCGGCCCCACCCTGCCGCAGCCCTACAGGCCGCGACTCAGGCCGTTATCTTGCGCTCGGACTACGCCTACGTGTACGCCATGATCGGCTACGGGACGGGCCAGCAGCAGCGCCGGCTCTATCAGGTGAACGTGCCGAACGGCTTCGTGGACGAGCTTTCTCGGAGGCTGCTCGCCTTTTTCGAGGCCGTGGAAGTGGGCGAGCCTCCCGAGTTGACTCCCGAGGACAACCGGAGGCTGACGGACATGTTTCCGGCAGCTACCCCGGGCAAGGTGATCTTCCTCCCCGCACACCTGGGACGGGCAGTTCTCGAGCGCGAGGATGCCAAGGCGCAGATTGCCACCCTGGAGAAGCAAGTGGACC
>CAZBOT010000270.1:0-1723 GCA_964493575.1 uncultured Candidatus Saccharibacteria bacterium
TCGGGCAGCAGTTGGCTGCGGCGAATGGGTCATCGCTTGTTGGCTTCCAGCAGGCTGGATCTGGCGCGGTCGTGCGCACGGCGCAGGACAAGATGCGCGAGTGGGTGAGTGTCAAGGACTTCGGGGCGGCCGGAGACGGCGTGACTGATGATACTGCGGCGATTCAGGCGGCTGATGACTACGCCTACTTTGTTGGCGCGGAGCTGCATTTCGACAGCGGCGCCACATATTCTGCGTCCGAGCTGTTTATCAAGAGCGCACGAGTATTCGGCCATGGCGCGAAGCTACTCAAGTCCTCCGCGACAAGTCAGGGGTTTCTTAATTGGGGGCAAAAGCCCTCAACGATGGAAAACGGACTGCTGTCAGATTTGATTATCGACGGCGGGTCGACGGATAATGTCATCAATTTGCGCATTTACGGCAATCACGAAAAGCCGAAGATCCGAAATGTAACGCTGCTAAATTCCGATTTCTACGCTGTCGCGGTCGGCGGGCTGTCTGGCCATGGCGACAAGTCCGATAGCGTCAATGGTCTGGACATTGACGGACTTCGCATCGAATCGACTCGCGGGAATACCGCGCTCGTCACCGATTACTCGTTCGGTCTTGAGCTATTCCCCGGCGTGACTTGCAACGACTGGAAAATCAGAAACGTTCATACGGTCGGCAAGATCCTCAATAAAATCCACAGCGTCGACGGGCTGGATATCGACTTTTGCACTTTCGAAGTGCCGGTTGGGTTTGATCCGCAGTCGTCCGGGTATTTCGAAATCAACAACTGCGACAACCTGAGTCTCGGCAAGAACAACAAGAGCGTATATACCTCTGACACGTACTACTCCCTGCTGATTGGCAACACCCGCGTAGTTGGTGGGCTTGGTGTCAATAATGCGAGGGTATCTGGCGAGTGGGGGCGCGTTGCGTTTGCTGGTGCGGATTCAATCTATACAGATTCGGCGTTCAAGTGTCGCAGGCTCGATCTTTACAAGACGATCACAAAAGCAACTCTGCGCGGGGCCCTTGGCGCGATTTATGGGATTGCGGGCGGCACGCTTACAAGGTGCGATGTGATTGCTGCCGAAGTCGGGGCGATCTACTTTGTGGACGCGACATTTACGCTCGGCACGATCCAGTTTAATGGGATCACGCAAACTAGAGACACCGCGTACCTGCTGCCGATCAGATTCTTGTGCGCCGGGAATATTGCATTCTCAAATTGCGCGCTGGATGCGGGGATGCACAACGAGGCGTATGGATTCCAATATAACCAAGCCGGCGGAAAGGTTCAGCTAACAAATTGCCGGATCTCCGGCGGCGGCACGACTGATCGTTACTTTCTGTTTTCGAATTCCCCGAATACGTCGGCGGTTGGGTGCAATTTCGAGAACATGAACGCAGCGACGCTGTACGCGAACGAAAGTCAAACGCTGACGACGAGCCGTTACAACGTGTTGAACGGAACTGCGTTGTGATGCTCCGGACCGCACTTGTCACGCGGATTCGGATATACCAAACGATTGCCTAAAAACGAAAAGCCCCATCAGCAACGACGGGGCTTTTTTCGGCGTACATGTGCCCGGCGCGAAAGCCGGCCTCGCGCGCCATGCGAATGATGTCGTCTCTCGTCATTTCTCACCTCTGTTCGCGCAGCCCTCGCAGGCCGCATCGGTCGCGCGCTCTGAGTGGCAGCACGATCGCGGCAGCCAGTCGGTCTGGATCAGCC
>CAZBOT010000271.1:0-1716 GCA_964493575.1 uncultured Candidatus Saccharibacteria bacterium
GGTGCTGCCTGAGCCGGACGCAGTTAAAGACGTGGCCGCGCTGTAGCCATCCCCCGTGCGACTGGCAATGCAGTAGCCCCAGTTGCCGCTCGCCAGGTTGCCCGTCGTGTTGCTCACGCCAAAGCCCGTCGGTGCGCCAATCGTGCCTGCCGTGTCAAACGAGCCGCCAAAGTAGAGGCTCTTAGATGTCACGGCGAGCGTGTGAACGCCCAGGGATGACCCGCTCATGGTATTGGGGCCGAGGTTGGACCAGGCCGAGCCATTCCATTTAGCTAAGTAATTCGCCGCCGTCGCCGTGCCGTGTACGGTCGTAAAATCGCCCCCCACGTACAGGTCGCCTGTGGTGGCTACGCCCAACGCCCGGCCAATTCCGCCTAACCCGTTGCCCAGGGCGCTCCATGTACCCCCCGTGACACCCGTCGAGGCAGGCAGAGCGTAGCGGGCGATATAGGCGAGCGACGTGCCGCCGATGGATGTAAAATCCCCCGTTGCATAGAGGTATTGACCGGACGGGTCAAAAGCCAGCCCGTAGCATTCTTTGTTACCCCCCGCGAGTGCGCCCAGATTGCCCCAGGTGGCCGTGATGGGGTCCCAGGCTTTGATGTTGTCATTACCACCCTGACCCCCGACGATGATATGCCCACGCGGGCTGCAACTCATTGCGTAAATATTGAGCGTAGCCGCGCCGGGGATTGTCCATCCGCTTGCAAACGTGCGCTGGAGCATAAATTGTAGACTGCCAGACGTTGCCATCGTCAGACTGGTGGGGGTCGCCGTCGCGGGCATCCAGTGCGGATCATAGGCCGTCAGGCCCAGGTTCAGCACCTCGAAGAATAGTTCTAGCTTGCCCTCTAAGCCTTTACTGTAGACCACTTCAATTTCTTCGACATCCGCCGTGCCACCGCGATAGGTGGTATTCCCGCGCCAGCGCAAGACAAACGGCTGGCCCGCTTGGATATAGTCAATGAGCGTGGCCCGGCGTGTATGGAGGTTCGTGACAGACGTGCCGATGACGCCGATACTTAGCACCATCTCGCGCTCACCTAGACGGCTTTCCTGATACACCTTGCCCGCCACCGTGTCGCGTGTTATGTTCTCGATGGTAGGCAGGCCCGCCCCGACCAACTGACTAACGACTAACCAGCTATCTTCCAGGTCATACAGAAGCCCGCCCGCTTTGGTGTTGGGCTTACCGTCTAGCATCCGCGCAAAACAGGTAGAGCTAGATTGATGCGCAATCCCGGCCCACCGACAGCCGGGATAGTTGCCGTGAAAGGATCGACATAGGCCCGTCGTCACCGTCACGTCATCGACATAAAACACGCTAGAGCCGGTTGCGTCCAGGACTTGCACCGCCGTCTGGCTACCCGCCTGCGCCGATGTGAACGGCGTATCGCTCACGTACCATTTCCAACTACCGTCCGTCTCATACAGGGTTGGGGTAATGGTGGTCGCGTTAATCTTAAAGCGAATACCGGGGCTGCCACTCGCCACATACACCCACGCGCTCACGTACACGTCCGCGCTCGGCAGAGACGCCGTTGTCAGTTGGACGCCCTGGTTCGCCGCGCCCGTTGTCAGCTTGTAACTGTACGTAGACTGCGGCGCGACTTGCCGCGCCTGCGTGGTGCTACGTTCGAGCGTCGGCACACCCACCGCGCTGTAGTTGCCCACCGACTCGGCGGACGGGTTTAGGCAATAGTTTGTCAACTCGCT
>CAZBOT010000272.1:0-1710 GCA_964493575.1 uncultured Candidatus Saccharibacteria bacterium
CCAACTCTAAAGCTCGACTAGGGGTTATTCATACTGCGCACGGTGATGTTCAAACACCTCAGTTTTTACCTATTGGTACTAAAGGTACTGTGAAAACTGTCACTAGTGAAGAACTCAAGTTTTGGGGTGCCACAATGGTGCTAGCAAATACTTATCACTTGTGGCAACGGCCGAGCGATGTGTTGGTTTACAAAGCGGGTGGCCTTCATAAGTTCATGAACTGGAAGGGACCCATTTTTACTGATAGCGGTGGTTTCCAAGTTTTCTCTTTGGCCAAAATTCGCAAAGTAATGGAAGCGGGCGTGTTGTTTCAATTTGATTTAGACGGCAAGCAAGAAATTCTTTCTCCTGAAAAATCAATTCAGATTCAAGCTAATTTAGGAAGTGACATCGCCTTGATTTTAGATGACTTTCCTGGTTATCCGTTTGAACACGAGCGCAGTAAGCAATCCATAGAACTCACCGAGCGCTGGGCGGAGCGCGCTGTCCGTGAACACAAGCGTATCGTCGAAGACGGCGATCCAATTAATCCAGGCCAAAAATTGTGGGGGATAGTTCAGGGCGCGAGCTTTGAAGATTTGCGCAAACAATCTGCCGAAACCATGACTAACTTTGGTTTCGAAGGTTTTGCGATTGGCGGTGTAGCAGTAGGTGAGCCGCACGAAGAAATGATGAAAGCAATTGAGTACAGTATTCCGTACTTACCAGAAACTGCGCCAAAGCATTTACTTGGCGTGGGAACTCCTTTTGATATTGTCCAAGCTGTAGCCCGCGGCTGTGATACTTTTGATTGCGTTATTCCAACGCGCGAAGCTCGTCATGGCCGCCAGTATATCTCTGCAAAGGATAAAGATGGTAATGAAGGTTATGAAACCATTGATATTAGGTTGGAGAAATTCAAGGAAGACTTCACGCCAATTGATTCAACCTGTAATTGTTATGCTTGTTTAAACCATACCCGCGCTTATGTGCGTCATTTAATGACTAGCGAAGAAATGCTTGGTGTCAGGCTGGCAACAATGCACAACTTGCGATTCTATTTAAATTTGATGGATAAGATTCGGAAAGCCATTGAGTTTGATTATTTTGATGACATGGTCAAAACTTTTCGTGACCTCACAAAAAAGTGATATAATATTGATAGGTTTCTACATCGCTCAGGAGGTGGTTAATGAGAAAGCAAGATTTTGAGATGTATATTGCAATCTTGTTGATTGCAATCCTTGTTGGTGTATTGCTTTGGAAACCAATTCCATTGCCCAGCTTAGTTGATGAAAAATCTTTCCCTCTTCTTTTTAAATAAACATTAGGCCTTCTCCTTTCGGTTTACTACGAATGGTAAGGGGGCCTTTTTTGCTGATCAGTAAAAATTTGTTATAATTTCTTCATGAATACGCCTGATTTATCAAACTCCGCTAAAGCTTCGGCTGACAAGATGGATAAAATTGTGTCCCTGGCTAAGCGTCGGGGTTTTGTATTTCCTGGTAGTGAAATTTACGGTGGTCTTGCCAACTCTTGGGATTACGGCCCTTTGGGTGTTGAACTAAAAAACAATATTAAGAATTTATGGTGGAAGCGCTTTGTCCAGCAGCGTGACGACATGGTCGGGATTGATGCCGCGCTAGTGATGAACCCAAAAGTTTGGGAAGCAAGTGGTCACCTCGCGACTTTTACTGATCCACTCGTTGAATGTAAAAAGTGTAACGAGCG
>CAZBOT010000273.1:0-1708 GCA_964493575.1 uncultured Candidatus Saccharibacteria bacterium
AGTTGCAACAGTAAAATTGTAGAAAGTATTAGAACCGCTAATCACACTGGTTTGTGCTGAGTCGCCAAAGATAATACTACCGCTTGAGTGAGTAAAGGTGCCTGAGTTGGTAAAATTACCAGAAATCGTAAAAGCAGAAGAAGATGAAGCGGTAACGTTAGTATTGGCAGAGATGATTAAATCATTGCCAATAGTAATTATTGGATCATTAGTATTGGCATCCACTGTGACGCCAGTATTAGTGCCATTCCCAGCTGTAAAGTTATTCGCTACTCCTAAGGTCCCACTCTTGAGGGTGGCAGTGGCATCATTCGCGCTTGGTTTAAGTTCTAAATTGTAGTAATTAGCTGCTGGGACATTAAAATTCCCAGCCCCGGTAAAAGCAAAGGTGGAGGTATCTGCATTGAAAGTGCCGGCTATGGTCACGGGGTCGGCTACGGGTTTAAGAGAGACTCCCCAAATCGCCCATTGTGGAGCGCTAGCTGTAATGGTTCCATCAAAAGTCACTGTACTCGCTCCTGCTTCGGAACCAGCCATGACACTACTCACATCCAAATTGATGACATCATAGTGAGTTACCGCAGGGGAGGTAAAGGCATCAACTGTGCTACTGGTACTAGTGTAAGCCGTAGCGCCAGCTACTAATTCCCCAACCGCAGATGAGACATTCACACTTGGAGTGTTGGTTGAACCAGTGTTAACAGCTTGGGTACCAAATGGGGTTCCTGCAGTATCCACGCCGGTAAAGTACATAACCCCAGTTGCGGCATAAGCTTGATTACCACTCCCAGAAACAACAATATTAGCTGTAGTCTCAGTTGGATTCAATAAGTAGTAAACATGGAGCCTGGTCCCATTACCACTCCCATACAGTGGGTCATCAACAGGAGAGCTGGAAAATTGGGTAAAGGATTCTGAACCGTTCCAGGTTACTCCCGAAACTGAAAGAGGGGCATTTCTGGTAGCAATCGTCACAATGAGTAACCGACCACTCCCCGAGGCAACGGTAAAGCTAGGGATTGTAAAACTCCCAGAAACAGTGGCCGAAGAAACGTAAGCAGGAGTAGCCCCGCTAGTTTTTGTTAAAGTCCAAGTCTTACTGCCAGCATTAAGGGTTTGGTTAGCGGCTACGGTCGTAGCACCATTGACGGTAATACCACCGGAGCCTGTGGCTGTGGTAGCAGTACTACCAGTACCATCACCAAAAGTTAAATTATTAAAAGTCCAAGCTGTGTTACTACCAAAGTTACCAGTACCATCAAGTAAAAAAGTACCACCGGTTAAATTGACTGTGCCACTACCAACAGCTTCTCCACCGGTTACCGTCATGTCACTGGTCCCAGATAGCGTGCCTAAGGTTTCTAGTTTGGCGGTAATAGTAGAACCAGCAGGAGTAAAAGTGTTACCAGAGAGAATGGTGAGTCGTTCCTGAGAAGAAGTTCCACTCCCATCGACACACAGGCCAGTGAAAGAACCAATTCCGTTACAGGTACCACTGGTCATCACATCATAAAAAACATCTTCATCTTGAGTGACATCATAATCATCGAGGTCAGAAATGGCCAAGACCTGACCGCTGTTGGCACCACCTGCTGTACCAATTGTTAGGTGCTCTTTGTACAGTCGAATGTTATCTATGTCCCCGGAGCCATCATACTTAGTTATGGCTACCGCTTCATCACTATCAGTGGCACCATCGATGAAAACA
>CAZBOT010000274.1:0-1699 GCA_964493575.1 uncultured Candidatus Saccharibacteria bacterium
GGAGAGGATTTTCGGCCGTTTTTAAGGAGACTTTGAGTATATGAGAGGAATTACGGCTAAACAGAGAAAAGCGATCGAGGCTCTGGCATTGGGAGAGACTCGAATCCGAGCGGCCGAGATCTCCGGAGTTACGGAGCCGACTATTTACAATTGGCTCAAATCGGCCGAATTCCGGGAGGAGTTGGCTCGGGCCCGGGATATGGTTCTCTCCGTAGGAGTCTCCCGATTGGTAGGCAAAATCGATATGGCGATCGAGATCCTCTCCCGGGGAGCCGAGGGAGACGGAGTAACGGCCGATCAAATCCGCTCCTCGAATTACCTCCTTAATCATGGGAAAGCTTATACCGAATTAGCTCATTTTGGGGAGCGGCTCGAGTATGCTCTCGAGCAAATCGAGGAGCTCAAAAGGGATAGGAATGAGGGCGACAATATCAACTCTTAAGGCTCTGGATAGGGATATCCAGTACCTCAATAACTCCCGAGGAAAGTACTCCCGGGCTCTCCCGGAATTTATTCCCCATGAGGCCCAAAGATCGATCCTCGATTCCCGGGCTCGTTACAATGTTCTTTGTATGGGCCGGAGATTTGGAAAGACATTCCTCGGAATTCACTTACTGTTAGAACCGGCTCTCCAAGGCTATCCCGTTGCTTGGTTCTCTCCCGTTTATCGCTCCATTACTGAGGTATGGAGGGAGTTCTCTTTCTACTTGGGCCCGGCTATCAAATCCAAAAATGCCCAAGAGCGGAGAATAGAGCTCTATACGGGAGGAGTAATCGAATTTTGGAGCCTCGATAAGTCTCCCGATTTGGTTAGAGGCCGAAAATATAAGCTCATTTTTATCGATGAGGCCGCTCTCATTGGGAACCTTAAGCAAGTTTATTATCTGGTACTCCGGGCTCTCCTTACGGATTATCGGGGAGAGGCTTGGTTTGCGTCGACTCCCCGAGGATACAATGACTTTTACGATCTCTATCTCATGGGCCAATCGGCCGAGTTCCCCGCTTGGCAGAGTTGGCAAATGCCGAGCCATAAGAATCCCTATCTCTCCTTGGAGGAGCTCGAGGAGGCCCGGGCCGAAATGCCGAGTAAGATGTATGCCCAAGAGTATTTAGCCGAGTTCCTCCCGACTCTCTCCGGAGGAATGTTCGATCGGGAATGGTTCGAAATTATCGAGCGGCTCCCTCGGGATATCGGGCCCAAAATCCGGGCTTGGGATCTTGCTGCCAGTACCTCCGACTCGGCCGATTTTACGGCCGGAGTTCTCATGGCCAAGGGAGCCGGGGAGGATCCGAGTTACTATATCCTCGAGGTTATCCGGGGAAAATGGAGCCCGGCTCAAAGAGACGCAATGATCCGATCGACGGCCGAGAGAGACGGAACCCGAGTTCCTATCGTAATCGAGGAGGAGGGAGGCTCGGCCGGGAAAGCCCAAAGCCTCTCCCTCTCCCGGCTCCTCTCTGGATACAAATTGATCCCGACTCGGCCGACAGGAGATAAGGCAACTCGAGCGGCTCCCTTTGCCGCTCAATGCGAAAATGGGAACGTTAAGATCCTCCGGGGAGCTTGGAATCCCGAATACCTCGAGGAGCTCCAATCCTTTCCGGATCCTCTGGCATTACATGACGATATGGTAGATGCCTCGGCCTACGCTTTTAATCAATTGATAGAGGGGAGGAGATACAATCCCTATATTGGAGT
>CAZBOT010000275.1:0-1699 GCA_964493575.1 uncultured Candidatus Saccharibacteria bacterium
GCCCGCCCCGGCAGAGGTGCCGATGCCGCAGGGCTACGTGGAACGTCCGTCTGATTACACCGGGGACATATGGATCGAAAGCCAGATGCGCACCTACGGCGCCGCCTGCCGTGCCGCTGGCGAGGCTGCGGGATACGCGCGGGGGGTGAGGGGTGAGCGCGATGAATGCGCCGCGCTTTGCAGAAACATTTATTCATGGCCTGGGGCGTATTACGCAGGCCCGATGGATACGGCCACACTGAAGGCTGCGGCTTCTGCAATAGAAGCTCGATCCGGCCCCAAAGTAGGGAAGCGCGCCGCCCTGCGCGGGGAGGTGAAGCCGTGAGCCAGCAAGACAAGCTGATGGAGTTTGACCCCGCGACTGGAGAACGCCGGCCGTATCCGAGCCATGCGGAGCAATGGCGGCTGTATCACGGACAGAGCGCAGCGTGGCTGTTCAACCCTTGGACGGGCCAACGCCGCGACGCGCGCGATGTAGGAAGCGACGTGCAAGGCCTGCTCATTCATCCCGTGTCCCCGGAAGGCTGCCTAGTGAATTTTGCCGGCGGGAACAGAGCGAGCGGGGAGGTGAAGCCGTGAGCGACCGACACGAAATGCAAGCGGCAGGCACGCACCCGGCGCCGTGTGCTCGGCACTGCGAATCGACCGCGTATGAGATCGAGATTCGCCGGCTGCGCGCCGAACTCGCCGCCAGCCGTGAGCGCGAGGCGCGGATGCAGTGGCAGCCGATTGAGACGGCGCCGAAGGATGGCCGCAAGGTAATCCTGTTTTACCGAAACAGCCACAACAGGCCCCGAACCCTGATGGCGCGGTGGCTGACCGACGAACAAGCGGCAGAGACAGACGCCGATGGCGTGGGCCTGGAGGGCGGCTGGTACGAATGCATCGACAACTGGAACGACTACACCGAAGTGGCTATCCACGAAGGCGAGCCGACACACTGGATGCCGCTGCCACCCCCGCCAAGCGCCGCACTCGCTGAAGGAGCGCAGGGATGATCAATACCACGCCTAAGTGCCATGACTGCGGGAGGTTCTGCCGGCCCGTTGCGTGGCAGATGCTCTACTCCGGCGCGATTCCTGAGCCGCAAGAGGAAATATATCTGTGCGCGGCGTGCACGGAGAAGAACGGCTATTTCCAGCCGCAGCCTGGAATCAGGCCGGAATTCTCTTGCGGCACGGTGGCGCGGTCATGACCCCGCGCGACCGACTGCAACGGCTGCGGCTCGGCCACCGGACAGACCCGATCTACAACCGATGCATGATCTGCGGCCAGGCCGGGCACTGCTCGGCGAGTTGTCCGAAAGAGAAGGAGCAAGCATGAAATACGTTCCCCTGAAACCATTCCGGCAAACCTGGATGAGCCAGGAATTGCTGCACTCCGCACCGGCCGCGCGGCTGTGCATGATCAATGGTAAGCAATGGGCGCAACTGGAACACCCACGCGGCGGCCCGCTGGCGTGCGTGCAGAACCGAACAGGCCACACGGCATCCGGCGTGGAACGTGTTGACGGAAAGTGGTGCTGGGTTTTTGAGTCCAAGGAGGATCACCCCAATGACTGACCCGATTATCGCTTGGGGACTGGGCACGACCCCACCGGCCAAACCCCCGACCAGGCCGGCTAAGGTCTTGGCGCCCGTCGACCAGCGCATACGCGAGCGGCGGTACAAGGATCGCGAGTACCTCGGCGCCTCCGGCG
>CAZBOT010000276.1:0-1694 GCA_964493575.1 uncultured Candidatus Saccharibacteria bacterium
GCGCGCGAGGGGGGTTAGATCGCGTAGGTGTATGGCGACGAAACCGACGCCTGCCCGACCATCCCCGGCCCGCTCGGATACGTGATCCGGTGCAGTTCGCGGATCGTGATTGCGCTCGCACGCCCCGCCGCGACCGCAGCGGCTACCAGGTCCATGAACGGCGTGAGCTGGTCCTTGTTTGCTTTCCCGGCCCCCGCGCCGGAGTCCAACACCTCATGCGTGTACACCATAAATGACGCCCCACCGTCGAGCACCCAACTGAGCTGCTCGGGCTTGTTCGTGTAGTTTGTAGAGTCCCATTGCGAGCTCGGGATCGTGTAGGCGTCGAACGGCTGGCCGAAAGCGGTGAGGTGCTGTTTCGTGGCGCGACACGTCTTTACCCCCAAGTCGCGCAGCACGCGGAACAGTGTTTCGTTCGTCATGCCGTATGGGGCGCAGAAGTGGCGGTCGAGCGGGTCTGAGAGCCCGCGAGATTCCAGCTCGTTGAAGCTCCGCTCGATGTCGTAGTAGATTTCGTCATACGACATTGAAGTGCCGAATCTCACCGTGCCGAGCGCAGAGCGGCTGTTCAAGTTGCACGTAATCGACGTGATCTTGTCAAAAACGGCTTTCGTGGGTCGGGGCGATGGGTCCGTGGTGTACGCCCAGATGCGTTCCGTGACGGCCGCGCCACGATATTCGCCAACGATGTCCCAGAACACAGACGTATTGTTGCCGGTGCACGAGATCGTGACGTGCCTCGGGCGATCAAACGCCGTGGTCCCCACCGTGCCGTTCAGCGTGACCGCTCCCGCCGCGACGCTTTGCGAAACGGCCAGAGCCTCGGCCGATGCGCCATACATCGACGCGGCAGTCACGCGACCATTCACCGCGATGTGGGTATGCGAGTGGCTGGCGATTTGCACGTTCGGTCGCTGTGCGAGCGCGGCGACATCCGCCCACGTCATATAGCCCGCGCCGGGCGGATTGTCGCGGTAGTCGGTGATGATGTACGACACGAACGGCAGTCCCCGCTCGCGCAGCGCGTCCGCCAACCAAATGTCAGACAAGAAGCCATCGTCGGCGCTGAAAATGATCTGAGAACGCTCTCGGCGGTTGATCCACACCCCCAGCACCGCGATTTGCCCTTCGCACGGCAATGTGTCATTGCGCAGTTCGACGCGGATCTGGTTGATTTGCGCATCCGCCGCGACTGTGCCCGTAGCAGTCATCAGGTTGCGTGGGAATCGCAGCGTCACAAACCCGCTCGCCGTATTTTTGAGCGTCGTCAGCGAATGAAATTCAGGGTTTGCGCTCAGGTAGTTGGTCATGCCATCCGCAGTGAGATGCACACGGCCTTGAAACCCGACGTGATTTTCCGGAATGTAGAGCTGCACCTCGATCACGTCATTCTCCGCGATCGTGCGGGCGGGGATAGTGAGGTCGATCAGCGTCTGACGGTTGAACGGCGTTGTAGCCACGAGCGCAGGCACAGTGCGGCCATCCGGCAGCGTGAGTACATCGCGGCGGTATGCCCATGTCGGCGCGGTCCCGCCGCCAAGCGTGACGGACATTGCTGTGGCAATGCCTCCGGGGCCGAAGTTGGTGACGAGTTCGCCCGCGGACACGCCATCACTCATCTGTCGCCACCGACCATCGAGCGACGGGACCGATACGTCGCGGGCGCCGATCGACAATCTATTCCCCCCACCCGG
>CAZBOT010000277.1:0-1693 GCA_964493575.1 uncultured Candidatus Saccharibacteria bacterium
CCGTCAGCGCGCCAGTCACCGCCGTCTCGCGGCGATGCGGCGCCAGCCGGGCGGCAAGCGCCGGGTCATCGGCGCACAGCGTGTCGAGCGCCTTGGCATCGTAGGTCACGCGCACCGACGGCGCCGCGACGTATGCGCTGCCGGCATCCGTGCGCCACCGCGCGATGCCGGTGGCGTCGATCACCGCCATGATCACCCCCCTCGCCCGTTGCTCACGCTCGCGCCACGGCGCGGACGCCTGCTCGGCCAGCGCCTTGCACGCCAGCACGAGGCCGGTGGCCAGCTCGACGTCCGCCGGGCTGTCGCCGTGGATGTCGGCCAGCGCCGCGTCGATGGCGGCGCCGGGGTCGGGGTCGGTGTCGATCTCGGGGGCGCCGGGGAAGGCGATGACGGCGTTCATGCCATGTGCCCCGTTCGGCTGTCGAGAACGCGGTCCAGCGATGCGACCTCATCGGCGAGGATTTGGACCATCGTGGCGAGGGCCGAAATGGCCCTCTCCTGCCGCTCAATCACGGACAAAAGGACCTGGGAGTTGCGGTCGTCGGCGTCGATGCCGCTGTCGCCAGAGGCGACCGCGATGGCGGTTTCGAGTCCGTCGAGCGCGAAGGTCAACACAGCGCGGGCGGTATCGATCCGTGCGGTCACCACGCACCGCCGATCTCGGCGTAGTCCGCCGCCATGCAGCCGTCGGCGTGGTCCGCGATGCAGTCGGCGCAGAGGCCGTAGGGGAGGCCCGCCGAAATTGCGTACACGGCCAGGCGTTCCGGGGTGTCCTCGGGGTAGAAGTCCGTGCCGCACTCCCGGCAGAGGCGATACGTCGGGAGCGGGCGACCCGACACGCCAGTCGCAGACGTCGCGGTTGGCGTGTGGGTTCCGACGGGGGTACGATTGTGCGTCATCACAGCTTTCTCCTGTGGTGGCCGGGACCGGGGGCGTTGGCGCGCCGCCCGGTCCACTTTTTTGTTTCTGGGGCTATTGTACCAAAGAGCGTAGGTAAAAAGCAAGTGCCAAATGTAAACAGAGTGTAAAATGCCCCGTCACGAAAGGCGCGGCGTGCCTCTCGTGTACGGCCTACGGATTGGACGCAAGGAGGCGATCGGCGTACAGGCGGCCGGCATCGGTGAGCCGGAGCGTGCGCGGCAGCCCGCGGTCCCATGTCGCCGGGCGCGAGCTGGCGCGCCGGTCGATCCTCGGCTTCGACAGCTACGCCGACGACTGAGCCCGCCGCCCGATAGGTCACCCCGCACACCCCGCACAGTAGTACAGCCACGCGCCGGACGCTCCCGGCGCCGCCTCGACGACCCGCCAGCCATCCGGCAGCGGGTCGTCTTTCGTCAGCCACACCGTGCGCCCGCACACCTCGCACGCGTAGGGCACCGAACGCGGCACCACGGCGATGCGCCTGCCAGGCGCGCCCGTCATCGGATAGTCGGTGTCGCCCATGCGCCCACCCCCCCCGGTCGCCAAATGAAAAATGCCCGCCGCTCGGAGGGACCATGCCTCCGGGTGTCGGCGGGCTCGCAAACCACGATATGGGCCACCCCGCGCGCGCGGGTAGTCGGCTTGAATCTGTCACTGCCGCAGTGACAGATACGGCCATCCCGTGCGCGCAGGTGGTCGGCGTATTGTAGACCCGTGCCTCTCAGGCGGCAAACGGCCGGCGAGATGGTCGGCAATCGGCCCGATTGACACA
>CAZBOT010000278.1:0-1671 GCA_964493575.1 uncultured Candidatus Saccharibacteria bacterium
ACCGTTGCCGTCGTGATCTGAAACTGCCCCGTGGTAATCCAGATGATCCCGCCGCAAACCATCGAGAACAGGACGGCTAGCGTGGTGACGGTTGAGACGGTGCGGTGGAAGTCTATTTTGGGCACCGCGTCGAACCGATCGAACTTGGAATTGAGAGCAACAAGCGTCGTGTTAATGCTGGCAAAGCCCGAATGCACTTCGGTTTGCAGGGTCTTGACCTGGCCACCAAGCATCCGCAGCTCGGCGTCGTGGTGCGCCAAGGTCTCGCGGTAGTCGATTGGATTGGACGAGTTTGACACGCGGGGTCTTTGCATCCCTGTTGAAGTGTCAGTCATGTATCAGGCCCTCGGGCTAATTACGCTTTACCCTCGCGGCCCGCTGGCCCGCATTTCCACCGTGCAACCTGCCAATTTGGATGATCCTGCATCCATTTGGCTATCTCGTTTTGGCCGCCAAACATGCACGCATATGGCGTTGCAGCTTGGCCTTGATCTTCAAAATTGAGAGCCACGTCACGACACTGAGCCCCGTGAAGGATTGAGCAAACCGTGAGCGCGATCTCGATCATCCGTTTTCATCCATGCATTCGACGTAGAGCGTAAACACCTCCGCCGATGACGGGGTGTAGGCGGCACGGGCTTCGATCAATGCATAGATCTTTTGCGCCGATGAACCTGCGAGACGAATAAGAAGCTCGGAGCCCACAAGCGGCACGCCAAACCCGACCGCGCCATCGGTAAACGCCCGGTCGATCGTGACCGCGAACGCTCCGATGTAGTCGGCTACACCTGAGACGGAAAAAGCCCCGTTATCGCCGTTTGTAATCGTTTCCGGCGCGGCTTTGAAAAAATGCACCCGGAATTGCGCGTTCGTCGTGCTGGTGCCGCTCTTGGTGAGCTTCACTTTGCGAAGAATGGCCGAGCCCTGGCTATTCCAGCCGATGTTACCGATGGAAATGGCCGTAACGCTGCCGGCCGTCGTCGAGTTGGCGACCAGATCACCCGAGGCATAGGCCGTCGTATCGCTCGGCCGCGTGAAAGAGTTTGAGCTGTTTTTGATGGCCATGCGGCCCTCCCGTTAGGCTACAAATGACCAGATCAAGGTGACAGTGCCGGAAATGACGGCCGCCGCGTCACCGCTCGCCGCCCACGTATCCGCCGCATTGAAATAGACGGTATGATCATCACCCGCCGCAATGACAAGCACCTGATCTGCAACGGTCAACTCTGTTGCGGTTCCATCGCAATCGGCAGCCGTCTGTCCGGTGAGGATGTTTTCAGCGCCCGTGGTATCGGAGAGCAGAGCATTCGCTCCGGCCGCCACGGCAGTTCCAAGCCCTACGTCGGGAGTATCGGCCGTGATGTTGGCCTCCGACTTGGTAATGGCCATATTCATGTAAGCCGAGTGCACCACAACCTCTCCGGCCGGGAACGTATAAAGCAGCGTGCCGACCGATAGCGCCGCACCGCCTGCAATCGCCGGCAGCGTGCTCGACACCGTGAGCACCGTCTTATGATAAGAGCCGTTGCCGTATTCAGTCGCGGTAACGCCTGTTTCGGCCGTGCCGTTGTTGGAGGATGACAAAAGCTCCGTCACCGTCCCGTCAATCGTAATGCCTGCCATCCTCATCGGTTTGGCTCCTTATTGGTCAATATCTGGGACGTACATAAT
>CAZBOT010000279.1:0-1669 GCA_964493575.1 uncultured Candidatus Saccharibacteria bacterium
CCGGGTGGGGGGATTGGACTACTCGGTGATCGCATGTCTTCCGCGTTGACGCAGCTTGGCGACGACGCATCGCCTCGGCAGCACTTGATGAGCTTTGCGGGGACGCATATGGAGTCTCGCGGGCAATGGCTGGCCCAGCCAGGCCAAACGCTGGTTGCGGGCGCGGGCGGAACCGGGACCGGCACCATCGAGGTCTCTGATCGACCTGATTTTCCGGGATGGAAAATCACGGTCGATGCGGGAACGACTAACAGCAAAATTGTCGCCGAGCGCAACATTACCGGGGCATCCCCGATTGCAGCTACGGATGTGATCTGGGTGATCGTTGACGTACCGGAGTGGGCAGCCGGGATGGAATTTACGCTTTACCTGTCCAGCGTCACAAATCTGACAAAGTTTGGCTACGCCGGATCAAGCGTTCATCAACTTCAGGAAGGCATTAACGAAATTCCGTTGCTGGCATCCGCGTTTGTGATGTCGGGCGGTGAGGCGTGGCCTTTCACTCCGGCGCAAATGCGAGTGCAGGTCAAGAACACGTCCGGCGCTGGCGGGTATTTGTATCTCGGCGGGGTGCGTGTCGCAAAAGGCATGCCGATGGTCCAAGTCGCCATCGATGATGGCTATTCCGATCTGATCCGGTACGCCTACCCCATCATGGCAAAACACGGCTTGCGCGGAACGGCTTATATCGTAACGGGATGGACGGACCGCCAGGAAGCCAACGAGTTTGCCGACAATACGATGGCGCGCTGGCGCGATTTGAAAATGCTCTATGATGCGGGATGGGACATCTGCCCGCACACGACCGGCCATCGTAACGCCTTGTCCTATGCAGAGGTGGGGAGTATTGCGAGCGGAGACACGACCGCCACCTTTGCCGGGGACGGCACGTCCGGCGATGTCGTTGTCAATTTTGTCGCCGCGGGCCGCCTGGTGTTTGATAAGCCTCGCGGTTTGGCGCTGTGGTCCGCCGGCGCAGACACAACCAAACTCTGCACGATCGCGGGGGTAGTAAACGGCGTGGCACGAGAAGAAAAAATTTCGATGCGCAACGCGACGTTCTCGGTATCGAGATACGAGTGGGATGCGATTGATTCGGTCGTAATGGGGTCGGCCGCGGCAGCAAAAGTCACCCTGCGCGCATGCTATAACGCCGCTGATTATGCTGCGGATGTCAGGGCCGCAAGAGATCGGATCATCGAAATGGGCATGCCGCGCGCAGCGCACTGGTTTGCATGGCCGCGAGGCGAATTTTCCAAGCCGATCCGTGACGCCCTATTAGCGGACGGGTTTTACATCCGCGGAACCGTCGAGTATTACACCGGTAATATTTACGGAGGCCGACTCGGCGCACGGGATTTCCCGAGCTATAGCGCAGGCGGATCACGGACGCTGGCAGACCTACAAGCGCATGTCGCAAAAATTCAGGATCGCGGCGCAATCGGATCGTTTTTCGAGCACCACATCAACCCCGATACCGGCACGCCAATCAACACGACGCCCACTAATTTCGCGGCAAAAATCGAATGGCTCGCGGCTCAAGTGTATGCCGGGGCGCTTCGCTGCCCCACAAACACGGATCTTGAGCGGTCGTGGCGTGAGTCCTACGACTGATTTCTAATCCCCCTCGCGCGCCCATCCCCAAGGTGGCGCGCACCTGACCTGGCAG
>CAZBOT010000280.1:0-1668 GCA_964493575.1 uncultured Candidatus Saccharibacteria bacterium
ATACATCAAAGCACTTACTGGTGGGTGGTGTCACGCAAGTCGCTACAACCGCAAACACCGATGGCGATGTAACACCACTTACCACAAACGCGTTTAGAGAGCTACGCGTTGCCATACCGGAAAGCGACCTTGCTACTGCGGGTACTGCTCACGTTAAGAAATACTACACAAACGCAGGTGCCGTAACGGACGGTATTATTTGGAGCCCAGCAGCGGGTAAGCGGTGGTATGTGACCGATTTGATTATAAACGTGTCGGCGGCGGCTACGGTAACGCTTGAAGACGACCTGGCGGCAGGTGACAGTGTGGTTATGAAGTTTGAGCTGGCGGCTAATTCTGGTATTACCCACTCATTTAATACACCTCTCTATTCCGGTGAAGACGCAGCAGACCTTCTCATAACTACCTCCGCCGGAAATGTATACGTAACCGTGACTGGTTATGAAATCTAATGATGCACAGTTTACCTCAACGATTGAGTAGAGAAATATCCGCACGGTTTAGGGTTGAACGAAATACGCTTACCCGTGACGTTAAG
Source organism: uncultured Candidatus Saccharibacteria bacterium (assembly GCA_964493575.1). Taxonomy (GTDB): domain Bacteria; phylum Patescibacteriota; class Doudnabacteria; order UBA920; family UBA920; genus UBA920. The sequence goes on from CAZBOT010000280.1 coordinate 539, forward strand.
GATAACCCCCGCGACGATATACGCATAGAGATAGGCGACAGCAAGCAGGAAGACTTCAAGCCTCAGTTGAAGATTATGCGCTGGGACAACGAGGTCAACTTTTCTATACGGGCCGAGGAACATCCAAGCGCAATCATTGAGGTGAGTGGCGGGATAATCAAATATAAAACACCAAATTACGAGGTTCATCAATATGAGATTGACGCGGGTGGCGTTGGCGAAGATGGAGGGTTTGAGTTTGAGTGGGTACTACCTAAAATGCCATCAAGCAATGTGCTGACCGCAACAATCGAAACGAAGGGATTGGATTTTTTCTATCAGCCGGAATTAACACAAGATGAGGTAGATAATGGTGCATATAGGCCGGAAAATGTAACCGGCTCGTATGCGGTGTATCACTCTACAAGGGGTGGGGTAAATTTGGCTGGAAAAATGGAGTATAAGGCCGGCAAGGCGTTTCACATTTACCGCCCAAAGGCTACTGACGCAGGCGGTAACACAGTCTGGGGGGAGTTAAATATAAACCAACAGCTGAAGAACCTCACCGTAACAATAGATCGCCATTTTCTGAACAATGCAATCTATCCAGTGGTTGTAGACCCAACGTTTGGTTATACGGGAGTGGGCGGTAGTGGCTCGTTTAAGCTGGATGACGTAAGGGGCTCTAGCGGCACCCCCACTGATAGCGGAGCGCTTACCAGCGTAACGACGCATATTCGTTCTAGCTGGGATGCCGGTGAAGAGCAAAAAATGGGGGTGTATAACAACTCGGGGATCTTCCTTGGTGTTGGCTATTGGACGGAAGAGCTGAGCTCTGGTGGCGCCACCGGTTGGTATACCTTTGATTTTGAAAGTCCCCCTGCTGTGACGGCGGGCACGGAGTATCTCTTGGCTTTGTTTCAAGATGACAACATACAATACTCTTTCGATACAGTATCAAGCTACAATTCGCCCTCATATGATGGAACAAATATCTATCCGGAGTTCCCCTCACCAGTCAGCGTTGTTACCACTCTAAGGTTCTCGATTTATGCGACATGTACAACCGGAGGCGGGACGTCTGTAAAAGACATTCTCGGCTCGGGCCTTATCCCGTTTGCGCGGTAGGTGTGATATAATACGAGTAATTT
>CAZBOT010000281.1:0-1659 GCA_964493575.1 uncultured Candidatus Saccharibacteria bacterium
TTCGTCGTGATGACGTTGAACAGCGGATTGCCCGCCATCTCCTTGGCGCTCTCGGCTTGCTTCTCGCCGGTCGGGTCGAGGTTGTCGCGGTGAATCCATGCCGTCCTGCGCTTGCCCTCTTTCGTGAACGTGGGCATGCGCTCGCGGTCGCTCGAGAGGTCGGCGGTTCGCACGGTGACGGTCTTGCCGTCGCGGTCCTTGAGCGTGGTGAATTCGGGGGCTTCGGGCTGGGCTGTCGCGCCATCGTCCGGGCGGGCTGTGTCGGCGGGCGGCTGCGCCGGCTCTGCGGATTTGCTCCGCTTGGCGCCTTCCCCTTCCAGCACGCGGATCGTTTCCGCCTGAAGATTATCGGGGTCGTATGTACCTCTCGGCTTCAGCCCTTCCGGCGTGATGTCGCCCCATTGGCCGTTCGCAAAGCCAATCGACTTGCCGGCCGACTCGATGTAGTAGCGCCCGTCAGGGTACTGGCTGCCGAAATTCACATAGCCGTCACTGGTTCCGATGGACGATGCTTGAACCTCCAGTGCCTCAAACTCGCCTTGAACGTTGGTGACGATGCGCTCGGACGGGAATGACAGGCCGCTCGGCATCGGCCTGCGGTCCTGCTCGGGGGCGGGTTCTGCCTGCTGCGCTTGGGGCGGCGTCGGCTCGCTGCGCTGGCTCGGCGCGGGCGTCTGAACTTGCAGCGCCGCGGCAATCTCTTGCTGCGTTGCGCCGGCGGCCAGCGCCTTTTCGTAGTTCGCCAGCAGCGCCCGGCCATCCTTGCTGGTGTTCGGGTCGCCCATGAAGGTAACGCCGCCATTGGGCGCTACGGCGAGCTGTACCCCGCCGCTGCCATTCAGGCGGCTCTTGTCGACGGCCGCCTTGATCCACTTTGCCTTTTCGCCTTCCTGTCCGCGCTCCGCTGCGGGCTGCTGCGCCTGGGGCTGGGCGGCCACTGCGCCGACTCCAGTCCCTTCGCCCGCTTCGCGCCCCTTGATTCGGCCAAGGAGGCGATCAACAGCTTCATTCAAGGCGTCTTCATTCGCCCTGTATTCAGGGTTGATGATTTCGCCGCCCTTCAATACGCGCTCCGCCTCTGCGCGAGTCCGGTATCCGCCGCCATACGGACGCCCGCTGGGTAGGAATACGCGCCACAAGCTATCTTCCATGCCTCCGGGCAAATCTCCGCCGCCCTTCTGGATTCGCGCGCCAGTAAGCGGAAGGGTTTTCGGCGTTGCATCGAGCTTGGCTTTCAGGGCTCGCACTAGACCGCGGGCTTTGCCCTCATCTTCATTCTCGCCTTCCTGTCCGCGCGCTTCTTGCGCTTGCGGAGCCACTTGTTGAGTCGTGGGCACATTCGCGGGCTGGGCTCCTTGCGATGCGGCGGGTTGAGCAACGGGAGCTGCTGTATCGGTGGCGCTTTCTACGCCGGCAGGCTGTTGAGCGCCGGCCGTTCCCACAGGAACACGCGCTCTGCTGCTGGGTGCAGGTGCTCCGGCAGGTCGATCCACTCGCCCGATGTCGACAGGGCGAACTGGTGCATCTCCTGCGCCTCCTGCTGGGATAGCACCTGATCCTTGACCGCTTGCTGCATCCACTTGGGCAGGCTGGGCATTTTGGGATTGCTCTCCTTGGCTGGCCTGGCGCAGTTGATCCTTCAGCCGCTTGCGCTGCGCC
>CAZBOT010000282.1:0-1656 GCA_964493575.1 uncultured Candidatus Saccharibacteria bacterium
GTCCATCGTGATGGTGACGCAGTTCGCTCTCATGCCGGGCGCGCGAGGGGGATTACGTCGCGTCGGCCATCGCCTCGGTCCAAGCGCGTGCCAAGTCGCGGTCTATGGTCGCGGCGGTCAGCGTGCCGTCACCGATCCGCGTCAACTCGCGGATCTGTACCGTGCCGGTAACGGTTCCGAGCCCAGGAGCGAAATACCCGCTCTCGCCACCACGCACCGCAATATTTGCCCCGGTCAGTATGAGTGTTGCGCCCGTGCCGACTTGCGCGCGAATCTGCCGCTCGCCGCTTACGTCCGCATAGATGCGATCCACATTACACGTCAGCGAATGCGTGGCGTTCATGTTCACGCACGCGAGCGTTTTCGCGCCGTTCGCTGCAGCTGTGTCGCAATCAATCAGGATTGCATCAGTCACCGTGGCTGTTTTGTCCCGCGTCGCCAGCGTATCGTGCTGATGCAGGTAGATGGCGCCGGTCAGTTCAGTGGGCTCGGGAACGTCCCCACTCGTGCCGCTGCGGCAACCGGCGAGCAATATGCCGACGAAGTGCGTATCCCCCCAACCCCCTGAATAGACGATACCCTCACCCCGCGCAGTGCAGTTGTATCCGCGAATGGACTTCGCGACCATCGACGCGCCCTGTGATGCGTAGATCACAGGGCCGTAATCGCTTTCACAGTCCTCTGCCTCTATGTCGCGCACAGTGCCAATTGCTGCGCCTCCGATTGCAAGCACGAGCCCGCCGATGGCGTAATCTATGCCTGCCGCCCTCTGCCCGATGCAGCGTCGGCCGCGCACGTTGCGGATCGTGTATGGTCCGACGCAGCGCACGCCAAACGTGCCTGAGGAGGCCCCCGTCACAGTGCAGTCTTCGACCACCAGCCCGTCGATCGTGATCGGGCACCACGGGCCAAAAAACGGCCCCGACACCGCTGATGTAAGCGATGTGTGTATCATATTCACGCGACGCAGCGTCGTATTGATAACGTTGATCGCCGTGATGTTGGGCGACCACATGGCGCCGAAACAGGAGCCGGTGTCAGTCGTCGTGTGCTGATAGTCCTCGATCAGCACGTTATCGAGCGTCACCGTCGTCCCCGTTTGCAGTGCCGCGATAAACGGATTGACTGAGCCGCCAGGGGATTTCGTCGTGATGTCGCGGAACTGCATGCGACGGAACACCAGCTCACGCGCACCTGCCGTGCCGCTCGCATTAATGATGCCGCGCGTGAGTGTGACCGAGCTATCGACGCTACACCCGTCGAGGATGCAATCCTCGAACACCACGTCGCCGCTCATCTGAGACAATGCCAAAAACGCCGACGTGTCGTTGGTTACGGTGGTCGCGCGGGAAAACCGGATGCCGCAAAACGCATAGGCGTAAGTGGCGCCGGCCTTGTTCAGGTTGATCGCGGTCGTGTTGCCTGCGGTAAATACCACGCTACACCGATCCGGGTCGCGTGAGGCCGAGCGCACGGTCAGAGTGGCGCCCGTCGCTGCTGTTGAGCCGTTGGTCGTGATGTTGCTGACAGTGTGCGGCTCGTCAAAGAGCACGATCTCATCAAACGCGGTCCAGTTTTGATTGATCGCGGTCTGGAGGCTGCCGTAGCAGTTCGCAGATGACCAGTCATCTGCGGTCGATTTGCCGCTCGTGCGGG
>CAZBOT010000283.1:0-1645 GCA_964493575.1 uncultured Candidatus Saccharibacteria bacterium
CAACGAGCTACAACATACGCGTTCGTAGACCACGCGTGTTCTCTGGTGTACTGACCGCCAACGAGATTTTGATGCTCACGCGCGCACCCAACGATATGACATTGTTCCAAGACCGCCTGCTTCTTGGCGGTACAGGCGTACCCAACGGAGCGTACGCCGACTGGGTAGACGAGGTTATTGGCGGCGATATTCGCGTCATTGACCTTGTGGCTGCTGAAGCCACGACAAACACTAGCGGCACACCAACGATCCGCGCAATTACTTAGGAGTAAATAAGACATGGCAAAAAAGACTACTGCTCTTACTGAGCTAACTACGCCAGCGGCAGACGATTTATTTCACATCGTGGATGACCCTGCTGGCTCTCCCGCCAGCAAGAAAATCACCAAGCACAACTTTGAGAAGCCGATTGTTACCAGCGAGGCTTCGAGTGCTACGCCTACGATCAACGTAGATATTACGGACATTCATCGCATCACCGCGCTGGCAACCAACATCAGCAGCATGTCGAGCGGGCTAAGTGGCACGCCGTATCACGGGCAGAAGCTGATTATCGAGTTTTTGGATAACGGAACCGGAAGGACTATTTCATGGGGCTCCAGTTATCGCTCAACCACAGCGGGCATCCCTCCGACAACTACAGATGCCAACAAGCTACTGCGAGTGGGCTTTATGTACGACAGCGTTGACAGCGTATGGGACTGTTTGGCAGTCGCCCTGGAGGCTTAGGCATGGCTATCATACTGAACGGCAGTACCCAGTACGGCACGATTGCATCGGCAGTGAAGACAGCGGTTCCGCTAACGATGGTTGGCTGGGTGAAATTTGCATCCTTGGCGGCAACACAAGGCATTTTAGACCTAAAGCAGTCGACAGCCGCCATCAACGCAAACCACTTCCGCGTCGACTACGATAACGGCAGCGGCCACATTCGTGCCGTAACCAATACATCGGCCGCGGCGCACGCTGCCGCCTTATCCACAGGTGTTTGGTATCAGTTCATTGCGGAATTCGTAGCCACCAACAGCCGCAATGTTCTGGTAGATGGCGCCAGCGCGGTCAACAACAACGGCAGTGCAACTCCTGCCAGCATCAACCAGACAAACTTGGGTCGCATTGGTGGTTCGGCAAACTCGAATTATCTCAATGGAAAGCTATGCGCGGTAGGCATATACGGAAAGTCACCGCTGTCGGCTGAAGAGCGTTTGAGACTGCAAACTCTTTCCCCACTACTGGTGAGCCCTAGCGACCTGCTGGCCTATTGGCCCCTGGTCAGCAATGGGAACGCCCATCTCGTGGGTCAAAACTGGACGCTCGTCGGCTCCCCGACATTCGACCAAGATGTTCCCCCAATAGTTCTACAAGCTGGCGCATGGGCTCCATTCTTTTAGGGCAAGTCAGGAGAGAAATAGCAAACGGAAAAGTGCGTGTACGCCCAACGGCGCAACGACCGCCTGTCACCCGCGCCTCATTGTGTCTCCGGCGGTCTGGTGGTATTTCTTTTAGAACATAAAATAAGGACATTGCCGGATGGCAACCATGACAAAACGCATCGAAGTAATTGAACACACACTCAACGGCAATGGCTCGGCTGGCCTGAAAGGCCGCATGGTGATGGTGGAGGCGCGCATGGACGCGGTGAAAG
>CAZBOT010000284.1:0-1643 GCA_964493575.1 uncultured Candidatus Saccharibacteria bacterium
CCGGATGCTTTTTGCCTTGATGCCGAGCTGGCTCATCATGATTTCATTGAACATCTCGCGCCTCATTAATTAATGACGCACGTAGCCGTGGCAAGTATTCGCGCACCAGTTCGGCGTTTGGGTCGTCCTCGAAGTCGAAGCCTTCAAGGAAGCCGATGATGGCTTCGAGGTCGTCGCGCAGGATGGTGACAGTGGGGCTCATGCCGCCTCCTCCATCGCTCTCCTGGTCATCTCGGCCAGATTTTTCAGCCGGGCGTCGATCTCTTCATTGCCGAGGCGGACGATGACGCGCAGGCATTCATCTGTTGATAGGTAGTCGGATGCGCCCAGTGCAGCCTGCATCAGGCGGATGTTGGCTTGCAGGTTGCCGGCTTCAGCTGCCGGCAGGGTGAAGATGAAGGCCTGGCGGTCGGAGCGCTTTGCGGTCGAGTCCACTGGCTGTAGCGTGGCTGTCGGCTTGGCGTTGGTTTCGTCCACGGCGGAATGGGTGGGCGCTGCGCTTTGTGGTTTTCCGGTACCGGCACTGAGCTGGCGGCGAATCTTGTAGAGTTCGTCTGCGGTGATGCCGGGTGCGAGGCGGATGCTGTTGGACGGCCGGCGGCCTTCGATTTTATTCTGGGTCGAGACCACGTATCCGGCGGCGATGTATGGTTTGAGGTAGCAAACCGGGGCTGTGATCTTGAGCGCCTTTTGCACTTCGTATGTGCTGCAGCCTGGGTGATGTTCGATATAGCGCAGGATCTGCAGCGATCTCGGGGGTTTTGCATCACCGGCGCTGGCTCTGGCCGGCGCGGCTTTCATGGTGTCGTCCATCGCGGGTTCCTTCGGTTGATGGTGTGGGTTGGTTTCTACGCGCTTAGGTGGCGGTGTCTTGCTGGCGGCTACTCTGAAATCGCGCCAGACGGGCGGCTGAATGGCGCCGGTCGGCCAGACGACGATCTTCGTCTGACCGTTCTTGATGACCTTGACCTTGTTGATGACGGCCGGCACGACGTTGCTCATCTGGTCGAGGATCATGTTGATGGTGTCCGGCAGCAGGCCGGTCTTTTCGACCAGTTGTTCAAGCGTGACCGGGTCTTGTGAGGTGGCGCCCTTGAGGTGCTGCAGGATGAGGGCGTGGCTCATGATTGACCCTCCAGTGGCAAGAGCCATTCGGGCCGCTGATATTCGGATGGAACGCCTAGCCGGAAGGCGAGCACCTTGCATTCTTCCCGCGTGAGCATCGGGCGTTTGCCTGCATAAACGTTCAGCAGGATGCTCTCGACCTCGGCGCGCTTGTTCAATTCGTCGGCGGTGATGCGTGATTGGCTGCTGGAAGCAATTGGCGGCGGTGCAGGCCATGGTTCTGGTATTGGCACGCGGCAGTAGTCTGGCCGGCGCCGCCTAGAATTCACAAATATCCACACGCCGCTGGCAATGCAGATAATGCCGATGGCTAGCATCATCATGAGATCGTGGCTCATGGCATATCCTTTCCGATCTCGATGCCGAAGCTGGCGAAAATGTAGATAGTGGTCATGCTCATTTAAGTTTTTTTCCCTTGTTCCATGCCTTGTTCCATAGCTCGATGCATTCATTGATGTCGACCGATGCGGGGCCGATGGCTTCGCATTCCGGACAGCAGATGGCGGTTTTCCCTGGCG
>CAZBOT010000285.1:0-1641 GCA_964493575.1 uncultured Candidatus Saccharibacteria bacterium
TGCTGCAAGCGCAAGTCTCGCGCGAGCAGGTCCGCGCCGCCGGCGGTGCCGGCCTCAACTACGCCGTGGCCGATCTATCGGGCGAGGGCGCATGAACGTCATCGACCGCCTCGTCGGCTATTTTGCGCCGCATGCCGCGCTGCGTCGGCGCGCGGCGCGATCGGTGCTCGCGCAGTACGAAGCGGCCGAGCCTTCGCGCATGCGCAAGTTCCGCCGCGAGCGCGGGTCGCAGAATGAAGTGGTGCAGCTGGGCGCCGCCGCGGTGCGGGCGCAGGTGCGCCACCTGGCGCGCAATCACGACCTCGCGCGCGGCGCGCTGCGCACGCTGGTCAACAACATCGTGGGCGCCGCCGGCATCGGCATCGAGCCGCAGCCGCGCCGCCTCGACGGCACGATCGACAGCGAATACGCCGCCGCGCTGGTCGAAGCGTATCGCGACTGGTGCCGGCGGCCCGAGGTCACGCACCGCCTACCGTGGTCGCGCCTGCAGCGCGCAATGGTGCGCGCGTGGGTGCGCGACGGAGAAGTATTCGCGCAGATGATCACTGGCCCCGTGGCCGGCGTCGACCATGGATCACGGGTGCCCTTCAGCCTTGAGGCCTTCGAGGCGGACTACGTTCCGCTCGAGCTCAACGACCCCAAGCGCGGCATCGTGCAGGGCGTGCAGCGCAACCAGTGGGGCAAGCCGCTCGCGGTGCATGTGCTCAAGGGCGACGTAAGCTCGCCCGCGCTGCCGAGCAGCAGCGGCGCCACCAAGCCTGTGCCGTGGGATCGCGTGCTGCACCTCGCCACGCTCGACCACATCGGCCAGGTGCGCGGCGTGTCCGAGTTCGCCAGCGTCATCACGCGGCTGGAAGACATCAAGGATTATGAAGAGTCCGAGCGCGTCGCAGCCAAGATCGCTGCCATGCTCACCGCCTACGTCAAGCGCGGCTCGCCCGAAGTGTACGACCCCGAGACCGCGCCCGCGCCGGGCACGCGCCAGATCGCGTTCAAGCCCGGCATGGTGATCGATGACCTCGCCATCGGCGAAGAGATCGGGCTCATCGACAGTAAGCGTCCGAACCCGAACCTCATCACCTTCCGCCAAGGCCAACTGCGCGCCATCGCGGCCGGCGTCGGCGCGAGCTACAGCAGCCTGTCGCGCGACTACAACGGCACCTATTCCGCGCAGCGGCAGGAGCTGGTGGAGCAGTGGGTGCACTACGCCGTGCTGTGCGACGAATTCGTCGGCGAGGTGGTGCAGCCGGTGTGGGAACAGTTCGTCCTCGCCGCGCACCTCTCGGGCGTGGTGCGCATGCCGGCCGGACTCAAGCCGGGCAGCGAGAACGACGCGATGTACACCGCGCAGTCCATGCCGTGGATCGACCCGGTCAAGGAGGCCACCGCCTGGCAGATCCTGATCGAGAACGGCCTCGGCTCCGAAGCCGAAGCGATTCGCCGCCGTGGTCGCAACCCCGCCGATGTCATCGATCAGATCGCCGAATTCCGCCGCAAGGCCGAGGAAAAGGGGCTGCGTTTCGGCACCGCCGCAGCCGACCCTGCGCCGAACGAGGACACGGACGATGCCGATGCCTGACACCCTGGACACCCTCCTGCGCTCGCCCTGGCTCTCCGGCGCCGCCGGGGCCATCGTCGCCC
>CAZBOT010000286.1:0-1639 GCA_964493575.1 uncultured Candidatus Saccharibacteria bacterium
GTCATGTCGGCGCGCAGGCGTTCGACTTCCTCTTCCGCGATGGCCTGCGTGTCATAGACCGTGTATTTCGCCGCGGTCCAGCCAGGCGAGCCCGACAGTGCCTTGTAAAACAGTTGGCTGAAGAGGTTCACGCCCTTCGGTGTGCCGATGAACAGCGCCCAGCCCATGCGGTCGGACAGCGTCGGCTGCAGAATTTCGTCCCACACCTCCGGCTTGATCTGCGCCACCTCATCGAGCACCACGCCGTCCAAGCGCACGCCGCGCATGGCGTCCGGGTTGTCGGCGCCGAACACGCGGATGACTGCACCGTTGAAGGGCAGCGTCACCGTCAGTTCGGACTCGTTGATCGAGGCCAGGGCCGCGGCGCGCAGCGGCTCAACGATCTGCTTCAGTCGCGCCCAGGCAATCGTCTTGGCCTGCTTCAGGAAGGGCGCCACGTAGAAGTAAGTCGGCATCGTGAGCCGGCACGTCATCGCGTTCTCAAGCAGTTCGCGCAGCGCAAGCTCCGTGTTGTGCGTCGGGATGTAGGACGCGGTGCACAGGTACAGACTATTCAGGCTGTCCACGGTGATACAGCGCACCGGGCGGGTTTCTACCTCTTTTACCGAAACAATGAATCTATTCCTGGAAAACGAATTATTTTTCGGTTCCGAAAAACGTTCGGCCTTTCTAGACAACCTGAACGGATTAAAGAGCGGTGTGAAATTTATGCGGTAATACGTTTTCCCTTTTATTACCTTCTCACTCATGCCAGGTTTGTGTCCTAAACTGCTCAGCAATTGAAATACTTGGCTAGAGAGTCTCTGATTCACGAGTGTTATTTCGCACTTCCTGCCGCACTTCGAAATACTCCCGTCCGTATCCATGAGGCCCTGCAGCAGCGCTACACGCTGTTCTTTGCTGGCGTACAGATAGGCCTCAGGAACGTGCTTGTCTCCGAGTACGCCGAGCGAGCGTAGCCGGCGCTGGAAACTGTCCTTGGCCCCTCTCACGTTCGTTATCCCGTAGCTGGTGGCCCGTCCGGAATTTTGGCTCGAATGCCTTTTCAAGCTCCAACCATTTAGCGCCGCGTACTCTGCGAAAGCGCCTCTTATCTCCTCGTCCATTGTTGTTATGCCGGCATAGTGCGAACTCCCATCGCCGAGCCAAAGGCCGAACAGATACGGGAGGATAGGTAGTTCCCGGTGGGGGTATTGCACAGGCTCACAAAGTTGAACGCTGTGGTTCGTCTCACCAGCGTACCGGATAGACGATTCAATCTCTTTCGCTTTACGCACGCTGCCGTTTTTTCGTGCGGACGTACCTGAACTCATCCGGCCGTTCATATCCTGTTTTCGGCCAGCCCTGTACGCACGTTCCAATTTCGTTCTGGTGAGCCATAGATGGTCTTCATCACAGACCACTGTGCTCCCGTCCGAAAAAGTGAATTCAAGGCATCTGCGCCCGTACATGACATCGTGCGCATACAGGACGTGACAGGGCTTCCCGCTCTCGTCCAAGACGCGGTCCCCGGCCTGCAAGTCCCCCATGCGTTTGAAGCCGCCTTCAGCCAGCGGAATGGGCGTGTCGACGTCCAATGCTTTGCCCGCACGGCGATGCAGGGCCAGCACGGTGAAGCGCGCCATGCTCATGTGGCACT
>CAZBOT010000287.1:0-1624 GCA_964493575.1 uncultured Candidatus Saccharibacteria bacterium
ATCGCCTGTTCCGCGATCAATGTAGATGGCTAAATTTAAAGGTGAAGTATGAGCGGGCTTAATTGTTAGACGCGCGCTTTATGGCTTTTCTATCGACGTTGAATTCGCGAGCCAAAGAACGTAACGAACACCCGGATTCACGCAATTTTTTGACAGCTATTTTTTGCTCTTGCGTTAGAGGCGAATAACTTCTGCCCTTTGATACACGATCAAGAATGTTTTCAAGGTTTGTCCCCAAAAAAAGATGTTTTGGGTTTGTGCATTCAGGATTGTCGCACTTGTGCAGCACATGTAGACCATCTGGAATCTCTCCGTAATGGACGATCCAAGATGCCCTATGCGCTGTGGTCTTTGGCATATTGATGTTGCCGAGTCGGATCATTCCATAACCAAAACGATGCTTATGCGCTGTCCATTCCCAGCAGCCATCGTGTTTAATGACTTTTTTGAAGAACCTCTTAGTTAGGCTATTAATCTCTTTTTCGTTCACAGCGTACCTCATGGGTAAAATCTATTTACCCATAGTACAGGAGGATTAGAAAATTTCAAAACCCAAAGCGCCCCCGCCGCCTGATTACGCCGCCGCTGCCCAACAGACCGCAGCGGGCAACAAAGAAGCGATCCTCACGCAAACCGCCGCCAACCGGGTGAACCAAATCACCCCGGAAGGCTCGCTGACCTATGCCATCACCGGCAAAGACCCGGACGGCAACCCGCTATGGACGGCAACCCAGCAGTACAGCCCCGACCAGCAGCAGATTTATCAGGGCAACGTCGATCTATCCAAGGGCTTGCTGAACACCGCGCAGCAGGGGCTTGGCAAGGTTGACGACCTGCTCGCCAATCCCACCATCGACGAATCCAAACTCGCGCAGATGCCGATTCAGGGGCAGAGCGTGCAGGATGCGATCTTCTCCCGCCTGACGCCGCAGCTTGAACGCCGTCGCGGCCAACTGGAAAACCAGCTAGCCAATCAGGGCATCACCCGTGGCTCGGAAGCGTGGAACAACGCCATGACCGATCAGGGCCAGCAGGAAAACGACCTGATGACCCAAGCCGCATTGCAGGGCATCAATACCGGCCTGACCGCACGCCAGCAGGGGATGCAGGAACAGGCCTACATGCAGGATCGCCCGCTTAACGTGGTCAATGCCTTGCGGACGGGCAATCAGGTGCAAGGCCCGCAGTTCGTCAATGCGCCGCAGCAGGGCTTCGCGCCCGGCCCGGACTTGCTGGGCGCTGCCAACAGCCAGTATCAGGCCAATTTGGGCGCTTATAACGCCAAAGCGGCACAACAGGGCGGGCTGATGGGTGGTCTGTTTTCGCTTGGTGGGGCGGCGCTCGGTTCGCCGTGGCTGTTCAGGTAAGGAGTATTCATGTCGCAAATGAACATGCAGAACATGCTCGGCATGACGCCCGAGCAGATGGAGATTGCGCGCAAAACCCGCTACGCCGAAGCCCTGCGCCGCCAGTCAGAAGAACCGATGCAGGGGCAGATGGTCAGCGGCCATTATGTCGCCCCGAGCTGGACGCAGGGGCTTGCCAAGATGCTGTCTGCCTATGGCGCTGGCAAGATGGAGCGGGACGCGGCAGAAGCGGCCAAAGCCTACGGCGAGCAGCAGCG
>CAZBOT010000288.1:0-1621 GCA_964493575.1 uncultured Candidatus Saccharibacteria bacterium
CCAGGTCACATCCAATGAGCCGCCACCTCTCGAAACCCCTGCCCACCAGCCTGCGCGCCGCCTTCGAAGCGGACAAGGCGAACGCCCTCGCGCGCCGCCGCCTCGGCGTCGAGCGCCTTGCCGAGCTCATGGCCACCACCCCGGCCACGCTCTACAAGTGGCTCGAAACCGACGCCATGCCCATCAACCGCCTCGCCGCCTGGGAGCACATCACCGGCAGCGACTGCGTCGTGCGCTACCTCGCCGCCAGCGCCCACCGCGTGGTGATCGACATCCCCCACGGCAGCGCCTCCGGCCCGCAAGACGTGCAAGGCCTGCAGACCACGCTCAACCACGCCGTGGGCGCGCTGCTCGACTTCCACGCCGGCCGGCTGGACCGCGACGGCTGCATCGCCGCCATCACCGGCGGCCTCGAGGTGCTCGCCTGGCACCGCGAAAACGTCCGCAAGAACGATCAACCCGAACTGGAGCTGAACTGAGATGACGCCCGAGAAATACGGCACCAGCGACCAACTGCGGCGGGCCTGCCGCGCCATCGTGGTGATGGCTGGCCACACGGTGCAGGGCATGACGCCCGGCGAGCTGGCCAAGGCGGTCGACGCCTCGCCGAGCAACGTCACCCGCCTGCTGGCCAACCTCAAGAACGAGGGCTTCATCGAAGAGACGAAGACCCCCGGCCGCTGGCGCCTGGGCCCGAAGGTGGTGCAGATCGCCCTGGCCTACCAGATGGACATCAGCCGGCAAGAAGCCGAACTCGACCAGATCAAGCAGCGCTACACCCGCGCCCTGTAACGGAGCAGAACCATGGCACGCAAGGCAACCGAATACCAAGAGACGAACGAAGTGGTGGCAATGCCCGACGAGGCGCTGCACCAGGCGCACGCGATCACGCTCGCCAACGAGGCCGAGCTGCACGCGATCAAGGGCGCTTACGAGGCCGATCGCGATCTCGTCAATCAGCTGCTCGGCCAGGCGCAGACGGCTAACTCATTCGCGAAGCTTTCCCAAACCGTTTGGAGTTCAAAGCTCGCATTCGTCAAAGAAAACAAGCTCTATCGGGCTCTTGCAGGAAAGAGAACGCCAAACGGTTTGGAGTTGCAGGGCACTTGGACTGAGTTCTGCGGGCTGCTTGGGGTCTCTGACGAGAAAGCCAACCAAGACATTGCAAACCTGCGCACCTTCGGCGAAGAAGCCCTTGAATCCATGTCCAGCATGGGCATCGGATACCGTGAGCTGCGTCAGTACCGCAAGCTCCCCGACGACCAGAAAGCCGCGCTGATCGAGACCGCCAAGACCGGCGACAAGGATTCCTTCCTCGAGCTCGCCGAAGACCTGATCGCCAAGCACGCCAAGGAGAAGGAAGCGCTCTCCACGCAGGTCCAGACCCTGCAGGCCGAGAGCGAAGCGAAGGCCCGCCTGCTGCAGGACAAGAACGCCAAGATCGACGAGCTGACCACGCTCAAGACTGCGGTTTCGCCGTGGGACGAAAAGGTCGCCCGGTTCAAGCTCGACACCGTCAATCACTTCAACCGGCTCGAGGAGGGCGTTGGCCAGCTCTACCTGATTCACGGCGCCATCCTCCAGGAAGACACCCAGTGGGGCGGCGACGAAGAGCAAGAGC
>CAZBOT010000289.1:0-1621 GCA_964493575.1 uncultured Candidatus Saccharibacteria bacterium
CTGCACCTCCGAGCGCTCGCGGTACTTGTCGGGCCGGTGCGCTTTGAGCAGGAACTGCGCAAGGCCGTCCGAGTATTCCTTGTACGTGTCGGTGATCTGCCCTTGGAAGATGATCGGCTTCTCGTAGCCTTCGAAGGCGCGGCGATGTACCTCGGCCTCCAAGGCGTCCACGCCGTCGTCAAGCGCTTCCGCGACCGCGGCGTCGAAGGCCGGGTCTTGCCGGCGCCACCCGCGTACGGTGGCCGGCGAGATCATCGCGAGCGTGCAGGCGCGCGTGATGTTGGGCACCTGGCGCAGCGCGTTCAGCAATACGGTTTGGGTCTGTTCCTTGTCCATGCGGCAACCTGTAGCACAGGTCGCCGTGTCCGTGTCAAGTCACCGCTCGTACAGGCAGATGCGCCGCGTGTGCGTCTTGCACACGCCGAAGAGGCGCGAGAGGCGCCGGTAACCGATGCCGTGGTCCTCGTGTAGCTCGCGCATGAGGTCGATCTGCCACACCGTCAGCCGCTCCCGTGCGTCCGTCAGCCGTGTATGAGGGAGGGCCGCAATACGTGCAAGAATTTGCGAATCCGTAATCCTTTGCGTCATCGCTCAAGCCCTCCTCACTCGCGCGCGTGCGCCCGCAGAACGTTGTACCCCCTGAAGGGGTACATACGTTCCGCCCGGGCGAGATGCGCCGATCGCCCGACAGTACCAAAATGAGAATCGTTTACAAAACGTTAAGTCCTTGATTTTAAACAAAAAACACCGACTGTTTGCCCAATCGCACTTGAAAAATTTTACAAGTGCACGCCAACTCACGGACTGTCTGGACACTATGTAGGCACCAAAAATGGTGTCGACTGTACGGGAAAACGCCAAAATTCCTGTTTTGGACCGCCCGACAGTCGGGTTTGCCTCCTTTAAAATCAAGGACTTAGCGAAACTTGCACAAAACATCAAATTCCCGACAGTCAGAAAACAATACCTGACATTGAAATTTCGACTGACTTTCACTGAAGTCCCCCCAGTACAAACAGCTTCCCGCTGTGCAACTCGCAAAATCCTGCGGCTTGCAGATTTTCCAAAGCTCGCAAAACTTTACCGCGTCTAGGGTCGCGTTTTCCCTCCTCCGAGTCCCACGGCAGACGGCCCACCACCTCGGCAACGAGTGCCGCCACCGACACGCCGGTACCCGATCCGTCGAACGCCGCCATCGTCATCGCGATCTCGGACACCATCCCTTCCACACCGGCAGCACTCACACCGGGCCGCTTCGGCATCCTCTTGAGCGTCGTCCTGTCCGGCCCGTGCTCCAGCACGCACGACGAAATGATGTCCCCGTCGGCGTCCGTGTCGATGCCCACCACGCGCAGCCGGAACCCGAAGATCGAACCCGCTTCGCCGTCTTTCATCTTCGTCACAACGGCTTCCCGGTTGCCGCTCTGCTCGTCGAAGTTGATCTCGATCTCGACGTCACTGGCCGCGCGCAGTCCAGACCACCCTCGCGCGCCCTTGGCCTTGTCCTTGCCTGAGTGGTGGATCAGCATCACCATGGCGCCCGTGCGCTTGGAGAGCGCCCGGCAGTGGCCGAGAGCCAGGCCCATGTCCTCGCCGCTGTTCTCGTTCGCACCGGGGCAGG
>CAZBOT010000290.1:0-1619 GCA_964493575.1 uncultured Candidatus Saccharibacteria bacterium
CGCCGCGCGCTGCTTATGTGTCGGTCGTCAATCGTTTCGTGGTGCTGTCCGGTCTTGCGTCGGAACCCCGGCGCGTGCATTGGTCTGGGCTCAATGCCGTAACGACATGGACCAGCGGCACGAACTATTCCGACTTTCAGGATTTGCCGGACGGCGGTAACACGACCCGCGTCATCGGCGGCGAGTTTGGCATCATATTTCAGGACAGTGCCATCCGGCGCATGGTGTTCAGCCCCGGATCGGATATCGTTTTCCAAATCGACAGGATTGCAAAGGATTTGGGCGACGTGGCTCCCGATGCGGTCATCGACGCCGACGGAAGGCTGTTCTTCTTATCGGCCAAGGGTTTCTATTCCTTAACGCCAGATGGCGGCCTCACCCCGATCGGTCGGGAAAAGGTCGATCGCACATTTAACGAAGACTACGACAGCGCGCACCCGCAGCTTATTCAGGGCGTTTCGCGACCCTCACAACATCTTGTGCTTTGGACCTATAAAGCGATTACCGATAACGTCACCTACTGGACCCGCATTCTAGCCTACGACTATGTGCTCGACCGCTGGACGAAAATAGAGCTTTCCGGCGAGTTTCTGGCGACCTCGGCGCGTCCGGGCTTGACGCTTGAAAATATGGATTTGATCGGCTCGATTGCGGTTTCTGGCGCGGCCGACAACGGCTCCGGTCTTGTCCGTCTTACGGTGTCTTCAACAAGCGGTTGGACGACGGGCGACCAAAAGACGGTTGCGAGCGTCGGCGGCACGACGGAAGCCAATGGGCTCTGGACGATTACGGTCGTCGATGGCACGCACATTGACTTGCAGGGCTCGACGTTTGCTAACGCCTACACATCGGGCGGCTATGTTGCGGTTTCGGTCGATGCGATCGATATCCCGTCCTTTGATGATATCACATCGGCGACCCTGGCCCGCTTGGCTCTCGTTGATACCTCGCACAATCTCGCGTTCTTCTCCGGCGACAACCTCGAAGCGACGATGGAAACATCCGAGCAATCTGGCATTGCCAAGCGGGTCTTTATTCGCGGGTTTTATCCCTTAACCGACGCGGCGACCTGCTACGGCTCGACCGGCCGGCGCGAGAACCTTTACGACGCGGCGAGCTATACAGACGAGCAAGCCGTTAACGCGCAAGGGTTCATCCCGCAGCGGGCCTCAACCCGTCATGCCCGCGCCAAGATCAGAATTCCAGAGGCGACGTCGTGGACCTATGCCACGGGCGTCGAGCCTGACGTGACAGCTGAGGGCAAACGCTAATGGCCGGCGTCATCCCTGCAAAATCCGAGGTAAACACGTATCGCATCGTGCAAGCGATCCGAGATCTGTTTGCGGGCCGCTCGAATGCGGTTGGAACGATTGAACTGACGGCGAACAGCGCCACGACGGATGTGACGGCGATCAACTGCGGGGCCGATAGCCGGGTGTTTTTGTTTCCATCGTCAGCGGCGGCGGCGACAGAACTCGGCGCGGGCGGCATGTACGTTTCGAGCGTTTCAAGCGGCGCGTTTACCATCACACACGCCAACTCGGCGACAACGGGCAGAACTTTTTATTGGGTCGCTTTAGGATAAGGACACGGGGCCATGGGCTTATTTTCATCATCGA
>CAZBOT010000291.1:0-1615 GCA_964493575.1 uncultured Candidatus Saccharibacteria bacterium
GGGGCGCTTTGGGTTTGCTCATACTTCACCTTTAAATTTAGCCATCTACATTGATCGCGGAACAGGCGATAAACCAGCACGTCGCCATCCGGGGCCGCGTCTTTGAGGGTTGCCTCCAGCTCAAAGCCCAAGTGTTCATCAAACTTTCTCGCGTCACGATTGGACGCCGGTACAAGGCCGGTAATGCGCCTGACCTTCAATTGCTCGAACGGATACCAGAAACAGAAATGCAGGAATTCGCGTGTCAGCCATCGCCTGCCGGGCTTGGCGGCAACATGCATGTTGATCGACGCGCCGTTGTAGTAGTCGAACAGCACCCCGGCGATCAGTTCGCCGTCTTCCTCTAATCCGATTGCCGTGTAATTCGCAAACCCGCTCACGTCCAGCGCATCACCCACAAACGCCGCGATCCGCTCCGGCTGGTCGGTGATGATCCGCTTCAACCAATCACCCCGCCGACCTCATACACGTACACGGTCGAGGCCCATCGGATGTTGACGCCACGGGACGCCGTGACAAGGTGCAATGACGCCACGTTGCCGATTCCGCCGATGGTCTGCCAGTCCTTCTTGATCGAGTACGATCCGCCCCATACCGACGCATCCCATGTCGCGTAATCCCAGGTCGCCGCAACGGTTGCCGTAAACGTCGGCGTTCCAACGGGAGCGCTGGTGTCGTAATCGGTGTTGATGCCGAGCAGCACGCCGGGGTTGCCGTCCGTAGACAGGATCGGCTTCGCCATCTTGAAATGCTTGATATTGCCGCGATTGCCGAACGCGGAGAACGCCGGCAAGACTTCGCCTTCGATGTTGGCGTCAAAATCGCTGTTGCCGTTCCACGCCTTGCACACCTTGCCAGCCGTGCCGTAATAGATTTCGTCGTCGAACAGTTCCCAGCACGTCGCATCCCAGCCCTCAAACCAGCACCACGACCCGGTAATAGTGTTCATCACATATTGCTGGCTGGCGGTCGCGCTGGTCGGCACGTTGAGGATCAGCATGTTTTCGACCGGATACGGCAGGATTTGCCAGCCGAAATTGCTGCTGTAAAGGCTGGTCGCCTCGCTCACGGCCTGCTGAATCTTGTCAGTCAGCGCAGACTTGGTGTTGACGCGGCTGCTCATCAGGGCACTTGAAAACGGCAGCAATCCATCCTGCGACACAAGCAACAAATCGCCGCCGAGCTTGACCAGACAGCGCCGCCCGATGGGGTTGCCGATGTGCCACACGCCCACCAAGGCCCAGGTATTCGCGCTGCTGGGGTCGGTGCCCTTGTAAACCGCCACCTCGCCTTCCGAGGTCACGAAAACGGCGTGATCGTCCAAGCCCTCGCCAGCATCCAGCGACCACGTACCCATCGCCATCAGGTAGCCGCCGCGCTTGAAGATGGGGCGGAAGTCGAACGAAGCCGCCGCCCCGGCGATGGAGTCGGTCGGCAGATACCACGCGAGCAGGCTGTCCTTCTGCACCCCCCACACCCGGCGCTTGTGGATGTTGAGGTGAATCCAGGTCGCGGTATCAACCCCCGTCACCGTATAGGTGCCGCCGCCGTCCACGTCCCACGCCGAGCCGTTGTAATAACGCATCTTGTCAGCGCCGTTCACCGCCAGCAGGAA
>CAZBOT010000292.1:0-1611 GCA_964493575.1 uncultured Candidatus Saccharibacteria bacterium
ATTAGCGGTTCTAATACTTTCTACAATTTTACTGTTGCAACTGCTGGAAAGAATGTTGATTTTACAGCTGGCACAACTACAACGATTAATGGTTTACTCTCTGTTACAGGTACCAATGGCAACAACGTTATCTTTGATTCAACTGCCGCCTCAGTTTGGACCATCAATCACCAAGGCACAGAAAGCATCACTTACTTAACAGTTAACTGGGGTGCTTGTGATGGTGCCTCTACAGCCATTACCCTGGGAACTGGTTCCACCAAAGATGGTAATAGTGGTTCTTGCTGGCAGGAACCATTTGCCGGCATTACTATTGGTGGTACGGTCTATTCCGGACAGGGGACTGGAGCTTTGGTTTCTAAGACAGTTGTGATCAAAGTCAACGGTGCCGATGGTTGCAGTGGTCTCTGTACAGCCGAAACAAATGGCAGCGGTGTTTATTCCATCGCCAATGTTGCTGCCAATGTTGGTGATGTCATGACCATTTTCCTGGACGATGAAACTGAGAATGGGGTTCATGTGAGGGTATCAGCAGGCAGTAACATTTCAACTGTAGATATTTACCAAAATACTTTAATTGTTAGCTATGGTACTGGGTCTTCGATCACCAATACGCATTTAGATAATTATGACGATACCAACGGAGGCAGTGATGGTGATGTGTTGTTTGGGGTAACCAGTGGCAACTTAAGTTTAAATACCGGTGCCAAGCTTTTAGTATGGACTGGCATGACTTTTGCTCCGGGTGGCACAGTGACTACTCCAGCTTCTAGCAGCGCCGCTTCTGTGGCAGGAGATCTTGAAATTCAAGCTTCAGCAACTTTAAACATGGCAACTAATGCTTTAAGCATTGGTGGTGACTTTGTAAATAACGGTACTTTTAGCGAATCCGGTTCCCCGCAAGTAACCACCTTTACTGCCACCGCTACCGGTCATACCATAGACAACGGTACCGGAAATTTTGATAATCTAACTTTTAATGGCACAGCTGGTGGTTGGAGTTTTAGTGATGCCGATAACACAATTGCCGGAGACCTCACCATGACAGCAGGAACTTTGAGTGGTACTACTAATCTTACGATAAATGGCGGTGATGTGACAGGTGATGGTGATATTAATATTACCGGAGGAACCTTTACCTTAACTACTGCCGGTAACCTAGGCGGTGCGACCGCGTGGGACTTTAACAACTTAACTTTGAATGGTTCTAGTGCTACTACGACTGCTTCCGGAGCTGGTGCTATAACTTTGGCCGGTGATTTGGTTGTTTCGACTAATCGTACTTTGGCTGGTACAGGTAGCATGATTGTTAATGGCGGTGATGTGACAGGTGATGGTACCATCAGCCGCAGCGGCGGTACCATTTTAGTAGATGGCACTGGTAACTTTGGTGGTGATACAGCTTGGACTTTTAGCGATTTAACTTTTGGTGATGGATCTGGTACTACCACGACCACTGCGACAGGTACCGGAGGTATCACCGTGAGTGGTGGTATGACTATTGCTACCAGCCAGACTCTTAATGCGGGCTCTAAAACTTGGACTTTATCTGGCAGTGGTGGCGGTGGAGGGACCATCACCGAAGTTGGTAGTGGAAGCCAACGGGCTACA
>CAZBOT010000293.1:0-1608 GCA_964493575.1 uncultured Candidatus Saccharibacteria bacterium
TTTTTTCCTTCAGGAAACATTTCTAATTGGTTAGGGTTATATTCTGATATTTTTTTAGTTCTTTCTTTTACATTTCCTTTCCAACTCTGTAATGGATTAATATGGAACATTACCATTCTTGCATCTTGGGGGTGTTCGCTTTTTAATAATACTTTCATTTCTACCAATTCTTTTAACGCTCTTTCTACTTGTCTAATGGAATATCCTAATTCATCTGCCATTTCTTTCTTTCCTTGTGGTATATAGTTGTTATAATCAACAATAGAACATAAATGAATTAACATTTTAGCAGTTACAGGTGTAATATTTCTACTTATTATTTTGGTACTAGCTTGAAATAATAATGTAAATGGTTCATTTTTAAATTTTGGTCTATCTCTAGACACATTAATAGTTACTTTAGCTGTTTCCATTTCTCCTGTAATGGAATTTGTAATAGCTATCATTTCACTTTTAGTTATAATTTCTTTTTTTATCATAATATCATTCTTAACGACAAAAATGTCGTACAATTAATACAAAATATATACGACAAAATATGACAAGGTATGCGACAAATCTGTCGTATATATTTGTTGTAACTATTTAATTTATAATACATTACACATATCCTCCTTATGTACTATTATTTTACCCACTTTTTCAACCTATTTTTTACGTAATAAATTTGAATATTCGATTTCTAGTTTTTTAATTTTTTCCTCTAATCTTTCAGCTTCTTTAAGTTCCCAATCTGCATTACTAGATGCTTTACAAATTGATATATGGTTATCATATTCTTCTTTAGCTTTCTTTAGCTTCATTTTAGCTTGTATAACTAAACTTTCATGTGTGGTAACTTTTGGTTTATTTTCAATTATTCCACCTAAAGCTAGTTTCTCTGCTTTAGATTTTCTAAAGTGGTCTAAACTGCATTTTGGAGTACAATACTTAGATGTTATTCTTTTTGGGTAATAAATAGTGCCGCATGAATCACAAGTAGCTTCGTAAAACCCACCATTAGGATTTCTATTATCTATTATTTGCCTTGTAGGTGGTGTGTATTTTTTAATAGCCATTTTTTTAATATTTTAATTTTTTTTCAAAAATAATAAAAACTTTTATCATTTCATTAAAACTTTCATTATATTTGCTTCGTCATCTGAAAAGGAAACAAGCTCTGCTGAGGAGCAACTTGCTAGAGATAGGGTGTACCAACGGAGAATGAGGCTACTTTTAAAGGTAGCCTTTTCTTATTTTGATAATAATAGCGTTCTGAAGAAAAGTGTTTTTTTAGTTTCATTCTTTGTTGGTATGTCTTAAAAAACCTTGGGGTTTGGGGTGAAACCCCAACTAAAACTTTCCTATTTTCTTCTGTTCTTGCTCTCGTTTCCATTTGTTGATTTCCCACTCCCATGACATGGGCCTGGAGAAAATCAATCTTAATACCAGGAATAAATATTTCATTGTATGGAATTGTTTTTTATTAGGGCTCTGCCCTAAGACCCGAGGTTTTTTAAGACATACCAACAAAGAATGTTTAAAAGGCTTCATTTGGTTTAATTCCGATTAATTTTTTTCCTTCAGGAAACATTTCTAATTGGTTAGGGTTATATTCTGATATTTTTT
>CAZBOT010000294.1:0-1593 GCA_964493575.1 uncultured Candidatus Saccharibacteria bacterium
AATATTTGATATATCCGGCAAACATCCGCCGGGTTAATTGATTATCTTCGATTCCTAACAAGCCCGCGGGAATATTTCCACCTTCGGCGGTCTTGAACGCATGGCGCATATACTCTTGCATTTGCGACTTTTCTTCGTCGTTCAAAGTCTGGAATACTTTATTGCTGGCTTCGCCGCTTTCTTTGCTGATTTCGACATACATCGTTTTGCCCATACTGTTAAGCTGATTCATAATTTCTTGGTTACTCATTTCTTTCTCCTTTTTCATTTAACTTTCACCATAAATATAATGCTAATTAGCATGTTTCGCTGTGACGAATATCACATTTAGCATAATTTTTATAGCTTATTGGAGAAATATTTTCATTGGGCGCTCGCAAAACCTAACTTTTGCTGCAACCGATGCAAAAGACGCGCGGTTGAGCATCATGTTAGGCGCCCTCATCATCTGGAGCGTAAAATCTTTCAAAACATTTCAATTTTATTTCAGACAGTCTTTCTACTACCTCGCTTTCGTATCTCTCTCCGCGATATTAAGAACTTTTCCAGGCTTTTCGGCAAATAGTAAAACCAATAAAATTGCTCCCAACACTGCCTAACAATCGCTGCAACCGATTGCCTTAATTCGGCGGTTGGTTCGGGGTTGGCAGGTTTATTTAATTTGTCTTTCATGGGTTTGCTCTTGTTTGAACGGCAACGGTTGAGCTTGGCGTTAGCCGTTTTCGGGCGCTTGGTAATCCCTCACGGCGTTTACAATTAAATCGGTTTTGCTTAATTTGCTTTTAGATGCCTTATCTTTGATCATCTGATACTCCGCCGGCGTTAGCCGTATATCAAGGCGGGCTGTGCGCCCGCCCTTGTGAGATTTTATTTGGCGCTTGTTCATTAAAGATTCTCGCAAAAATTCACATATTCAATTTTATCCATTCGAGTTTCTAATTCTTCAAGAACAAAATTGAAAACCACTCCAGCGCCGTCCTCGTAATTGGTCATAAGTTGCTGAGCCATTTCTTTTAATTGATCGGTGCTTATCGGTTTTAAGGAGTTCTTAATTTGATTTACTAATCTTTGCTTATCCATCTCTTGTTCCTTCGCGTTTATGTTTAGTTCCTCATTCATTCTGAGATAAATATAATACTTTGCACACACAAAGTCAAGAGAAAAATCACATTTTTAAAAAAATATTTTTAAAGCAAGTTGGGTGCTAAAAACTGCTAACTATGCGCATGGAGCCGATAAGCGCAAAAAAACGCGCTTACTGCTCATGCGCGGCGTTAGGCATCCAATTTATCAAACCATTCCGCTGCCCAGGGGAATATAGTAAGCGACAGGATCATTATAATAACCCAGAAAAGTGCTACTGGCCACAATGTAAAATCTACCCCCATCATAATCCAGCATATAGGTATATTGAGAGTCACGCATACAATTTTATATTTCCAACGACGAACAAGGCGCTGCAAGCGATTGGCGGATTCCGAGTGTTTGTTTTGCTCTTCATTCATGTCTACTTGTGAGGTGCTGGCAGTCGCTAACGCTTGAGTGCCTGGTCGTTATTTATTATAATTTTACCATGCCTTCCGATCTTTTACA
>CAZBOT010000295.1:0-1586 GCA_964493575.1 uncultured Candidatus Saccharibacteria bacterium
GGGCGCGCGAGGGGGATTAGATTCAGACTGCGACGGCGACCTGCATAAACATTGGTGCGGGCAATCCGTCTGCATCGTACACGCAGCCGGCTAGATACTGCCCCGCCACTGCGGCGCGAGCGCCGTAGGTCACACACACCGTGCCGCTGTACGCAGATTCCGTGGTCAGCAATACCGCGGTCGAGTCGCCGGGGTCGCGCACGCACGCGCTAAGAGCCAGCTCTAGACCGCCGTTGTGATAGACCCGAAATAGCGAGGCTGCGACGGAAGCCCCATACCCGTTTAAATTTTCCTGAATTTCGCGGTCGAACTTGATTTTTATCTGCGTCTCCGATGTTTTCGTGACACTGACGAGTCGCGGCCCAGTACCCGTAACGGCGCTTATTTTATAGATACGCTCTGCCGCGGCTTTAGCCGCTCTTTCTCCGAGTACGTCTGCGGATTGCTGTGTAAAATGGATGCCGTCAGATTTCAGCGGTAGATCGTGCGTGCAAAACATGACCTTCCTCCAGAAGCTGAAGTTTTCTACATCCTCTTCGATTGTCATCTGGCTAAGATCAAAGGTCAGGTCGCATGCGGTATTGCGCACGATTCTGATTTGCGCTGTTTCCGACACGAGTGTATCCAGGGCGTTAGCAGTAAACGTGATCGTATGCGTCCCTGCTGCATACGATCCGCCCTTTTGGTTGTACGCCATCAGTTTCCACGTGCCTGTACCTGCCGCCACAACTTTTATTCGGTATGTGCGTCCGTGTCTGACTTCGCCAAACGAAAAGCCGACCGCCGATCCTGCGTCTGATACGACACGCATCAACATGCCAGTTAGGGTTGCGGTATTTGTGGCGTTCGTCGCTAAAGTGGCCAAGTTGCTGAAATTAGGTGATTGGGCGGGAAGGTACGCGCCCGATGGCACCGCGGAGTTAAAGTCAGTTTCGACCCTGCGTTGCGCATCGCCTGCTACACAGTGCTGCAGTGCTGCATCCGCAGAAGTTCGACCGCCTAGTTGGCCGTACAGGAGCCAGCAGTCAGGGAAACGAGTACGCCATGCCGCTGCATACTCCCGGAATTTTGTCGTGTAGCTCGCGCCAGCCTCCCCGGTGCTCAAATTCCAGTCAACCATGTTTGCATCCGCCTCATGGCCGACCAACCAGACGATGAGCGGAACGCCAGGGCGCAGCGCCTTTTTGGCGCGCAGCGTCGCTGCGCCAAACAGACTTTTTGGGTCATCCTCGGTCTCGGGGGGTGTCCAGTGCGTAAACCCGGTTGACCCAATCGCGCACGGGATCACCAATGGGCGCATCCCCGTGGCGCGCAAAAACTCTCGCCCGAATGCCGTAGCTGGCGAGTGCGCCGCTGCAGAGGCCAGCGTAGAGCGCGTGGATTCGTCAAACGTCTCCGGGATATTGTTAGTCCATCCTGCCCCGGTTTTGCCAGCCGGCTCACGCAACGGTAAGACCTCCTCGGTTTTCGCGTAGCACAGTGCCGCAGGGCTCATCGGAGAGTCAACCAACAGATCCCCGCGGCCATCTGCGTTACTTTGACCGACCAGCACTACGACCACATCGTAGTTGTACGCTATATAGTCG
>CAZBOT010000296.1:0-1579 GCA_964493575.1 uncultured Candidatus Saccharibacteria bacterium
AACTGAGCGCGCACGGGTCCGGCAATGGGCGAGGCGTGCGCCGGTCGGGAGTGTGGAGCCGGGTCATCGCCCACTCGCCTTGACCCGCCAGCTTGGAACGCCGGCCAAATCCACGATGTAGCCACGCGGAGCCATCTCAAACAGGCGATCCCATGCCCGCCTTCCAATGTGCTGGCCCAGGGCATCCGGGCTGAGATTGCTGGTCACGATAACTGACACGCCGCGCGTGTAGCAGTAATCAATCACCCTGAAATAGCGATTCGACCGCTCTCCGGCCTGGTCAGCCGCCGCCACAAACGGGATGTTCTGTTCTGCGCCGATGTCATCAATCACCACCAGCGGCGCATTGCCGACCACCCGCGTCGAACTGGCAACTTCGTGACCGCCCCATTCGTTGCGCGTCGGATTGAATAGCATTAGCAGGTCCACCGCGTGCCAGAACTTGCCGGCCGGCGCAACCACTACGCCGTCTACCGCATATGCCACACTCCACAGGATCGCCCGCGCGATATGCGTCTTGCCCGTTCCCACCGGCCCGCAAAGCACCAGCGAGGCGTTTTCGATTCCGCTGCGCTTGCGCTCTGCCCACCCCCGCGCCGCGTTTACGGCCTGCGCTACAAGCGGCTGGCTGGTGTCCAGGTCGCTCAGCGTCGCCGGTGTCACCGCCGGGCGTTTCGTCTCTGGAACAACGACAGAACTGCCATTCGGCACAACTGCCCATTTGTCCGTTGCCATAATCTCGCCTATCTGTTTCAAAATACACCTCCTACTCGCTCAGGTCGCTCGTCTACGTCAGGATTGACTTTCTTGTGTTGGCCGTTCGGGTTAGGTTTCGGCCGCGTCGTCACCCCCGCGATGCTGTTGCGTATCTCCTGCATGAATGTGGTCAATGATGCCTTGCCACTGTCCTGGTAGTAGCTGTTTTGTCTCCACCAATCCCCAAACGCCTCTACCTGGACAATTGTCACCCCATCCCGCATCAACGTTTCTGCGGCGTTCTCAAAAAGCTC
The DNA here is from genome assembly GCA_964493575.1 of uncultured Candidatus Saccharibacteria bacterium. Classification (GTDB taxonomy): domain Bacteria; phylum Patescibacteriota; class Doudnabacteria; order UBA920; family UBA920; genus UBA920. Next base: position 1,011 of record CAZBOT010000296.1, read on the forward strand.
CTGCGTCTTTTCCCAGACGGTTTCCTTAACGACGCCGCTTATCGCCGTGATGTATTGCCAGCGCTCGCCGTCATCTTCCGGCGATTCATATTCGCGGATGGCATCGCGCGTGTACACATTCTTGGTTTGTTCAATTGGTTTGTTATTGGTTTGTTCGGGTTCCACTGTGGTACTACCCCCGTTCCACTGTGGTACTAGTGGGGGTTCCACTGTGGTACTGGTAGGGGTGGAGACCGGTGTCACTGTGGTACTGGTAGCAGTGTCACTGTGGTACTGGTTAAGATTCAGCCGATAGCGGTTTGGAATGCCGGTTTGCCGCGTTATCGCAACCAAACCCGCCCGCTCCAATGTCGCCAATGAGCGCAGTACAGAACTCCGCCCCAGGCCGGTCAGCGTCTTCAGCCGGTCAATTCCTGGCCAGCACTCGCCGCTCTCATTCGCGTGACTTGCAAGCGTCATCAGGGTCAACTTCTCCACCGGCGACAATCCAGACACCTGGAGCGCCGCCATCATTGCCTCGTATCCGTTCATTCGTCAGCGTGTCGAACGCCCCACCTCAGTACTCCAAC
>CAZBOT010000297.1:0-1576 GCA_964493575.1 uncultured Candidatus Saccharibacteria bacterium
AGGCGATGGTCTTCTTCAAGGAGCAGGGGCTGGCCACCGCCGACGCGGATGGGCGGATCGTCATTCAGGATAAAGCCGGGCTGGCGGGGTTTTGCGATTAGCCGTATGGTCGAACAGGCGTGAAGCGGGCGCCCAGTTTGGATGTTTACACGAGTATCGGTAGCGCGCGCATATCGTTGGGAGCATTCAAATGATGTAGAAAAGGAGCCTCCGAGAAATCGGGTATAGTACCCGTAGGCAAGAACAAACGGAGGCTCCGCATGAAGTGTAGCACAGAAACCCTGAGCAAAATTACAGCGCTGTTGGTTGCAGATTTTGAAGAGCAGATGAAAACCGGCACAAGTTCGAGTGACGAGTTGGAGCAAGGACTTCGGGAAGCCCTGCAAAGCATTGGCCAGGCGAGTCTTGGGCAACTACTGACCCTCAAAGACGAACACACTCAGGCGGTGCAGGAGGCGTGTTCTTGCGGTCAAACTGCCCGGCGCATATCCCGTCGCGAAGGGAAAATCCTGAGTGTGTTTGGGTGGATCACCTATCGGCGTTCTTATTATGGCTGTCCGCATTGTCATCGTTGCTGGTATGCGTTGGATGAACGGGAACACCTGCGGGCTGGTAGCGCTAGTTCGGGAATGAGCCGATTGTTGGGGGTGGCAGGCGTGACGGTATCCTTTGAAGAGGCGCAGCGGCACATTCAAGAATATCTGCGGGTGGATGTCAGTGTCAATACGATCCGCGCCGAAACCCAGCGGATTGGAAACCTGCAAGTCGAGCGGGAAAAACAGTGGATGGCGAAGAGCCAAAATCTGACCTATCTCCAACAGCGGGAACGAGAGCCTGCGCCGACCCGTCCGAAACGGCTGTATGGCTCTCTGGACGGCGCGTTTGTGCCGCTGGAGGAAGGTTGGAAAGAGGAAAAAACCATCTGCTGGTATGAAGCGGGGCAACGCTATGGCTCTTCCGAATTACGCGCTGTCAATCTGAACTACTACACCAGTTTGGAGGAAGCCAGCGGATTTGGCGAGTTGGTCTGGGCGACCGGTCTGCACCATCGCGTGGATCAAGCCGAAGAACTGGTCTTTGTCTGCGATGCCGCGACATGGATTTGGAAGATGGTCGAACACTACTTTCCCAATGCCGTCCAGATTGTCGATTGGTATCATGCCTGTCAGCGCCTGCACGCCATTGCGGAAACACTCGCCGAACAGGAACGCGGGACTTGGCTCAATCAGGTCAAAACCGCCTTGTGGGAAGGCGAGGTACAGGAAGTTATCCAAAGACTTCAACAAGCCCTCAACAAGCATCCCTCTTGCGAACTCATCCAAAGCGCCATCACCTATTACGAGAACAATCAAACCCGCATGGCGTATGCCCAGTTTAGAAAACAGGGCTATTTTATTGGCAGCGGCACTGTGGAGAGCGCCTGTAAGCAGATCGTTTCGTTACGCTTGAAACGTCCCGGCGCGCGCTGGACAAAGGAGGGCGCTACCATGGTTGCCAAGGCTCGAGCCGCCTGGCTTAGCCGCCAATGGGATGCCTTGCCGTTGGCTGCTTGATTCTACAGAATTTGAATGCTCCC
>CAZBOT010000298.1:0-1571 GCA_964493575.1 uncultured Candidatus Saccharibacteria bacterium
CGGCGGCGTCGATCTGGACGTGCGTGCCGCGTGAGATCGTCGCGGGGTCGAATCGGCACACCGCGACGATGGCATCCCGGACATCGTGGTATCCATCGGGCAACGCGGTCGTCTTTCGTCGCTTCGGAGCCTTGGTCGGTCTCTCCGTGACGGTGGCCGCGGAGTCGTCGGCCGTGGGCGGGACGGTGCCGCCTGTTGGCACCGTCGTATCCTTTGACGGTTCATTGATGGTTAATGATGGTTTGGGGGCAATGGGTTGCCCCCCCTGCTGTCGCGTTTTGCCCCCCCTGCTGTCGCGTTTTGCCCCCGGCAAAGATTGCCCCATGGCAATCTTTGCACCCGTCAGAACGACATAGCCGCTCGTGCCGTGCTGGCCACCCATGGGCGTGGTCTGGATCTCTCCCGCCTGCTCTAGCGACCGCAGAACGTAGCGCGCGTTGCGCTCGGACATCCGGGCCTTTTTTGCCAGCGTGGTGACCGAGGGCCAGGCGAATCCGTCATCATCCGCGAAGTCTGCAATGGCCAGGAGCATCAGGAGCGCGCCGCCCTTTTGGCTCGAATGCTTCCAGACGGTGTTCATAACGTCGATGCTCATGACGCGCCTCCGTCCGCTTGAATCTTGTATGTCTTTTCGATCTCGCCATTGATCTCTTTTCCCCGAACGTGCGGCGCCCACCAATAGACACCGTGCCGCCGCCCGAATAGACCTTTGTCGCGGTAGTCCTTGAAGTGCCCTCGTGATAGGTGTAAGGGCATAATCCCCTGGGTTTCAGCGGTGGGTGACGACGAAAGTGGGCGCGACGTCATGGGCCGTACCCGGAGAACCTTGTGCCTGACACCGGGATTCTTGCCACGCCGGAGGCGGGCACGCTTGACCTTCTCGGGAACATCTACGTCTACCGTGTCAACGTTCTTGCAATTGAGCAAGCCAACGGCATAGAGCATGGGGAACGTCACGTGATAGAAATCATCAATCGTCATCTCGTTTGATGCATGTATCTCGCAGGCACAATGCTGGTCGATGTCCCAGCGTAGCAAGCGCCCGCGCTCGCCTGTTTGAAAGTAATACCCACCAATGTGCGTAACCCCCTCCTTGCCGTCCAGTGACATGTAGCATCTTACGACCTCCAGCGTTTCGCACCCCTCTTCTGGATCAAACGCGGTAGGGCCAAGCGCGCGCTCCTGGGCTGCCTTTATTTCGGGTAGGATTTCCTCGGGGAGAGACATCCAAAATGCGCCGAATGACGCACGAGCATTGGGGTACGAACACTCGTACCATGCGGTTTCAAACGGCCCTCTCAGGGTCGGGATATCGTCAAGGGTTGTCACTCCCTGGCGTTTTCTTAGCCACGCCCCGATATTCGTAACGTCGATTAGCGCCATCGGGCGACCAATCAGCTCCCCGCATTTCACCGCTTCCTGAAACGCGTTCATTCCCCACCGCCTTCCTCTGTCCCCGCCACCGACTTCGGAGTGCCGCAACTCCAACACCCCGCCGTGCCAAACGAAAAGCGCCCGCCGTGGCTTGACCACGCGCGAGCGCCGGAGTACACTGAGTCCATGCCTGCCAC
>CAZBOT010000299.1:0-1570 GCA_964493575.1 uncultured Candidatus Saccharibacteria bacterium
GATCCTTCGGTGTGATCTCCATCGTTTCCTCCACGGGCGGCTCAGGCGGTTCTACAACGCCGCCCCCGCCATACTCTGCGGCCCATTCCTCGCTCGAGCCGTTGAAAACATTCGCATCACCAGTGAAGCCAGCCAACGGCAACTTATCGGTGTATTGCCACATCCACCAATCATTTGCATTGATCGGCAGATAAGCGGGCGCATCCTGACCATCGGGATTATTCGGGTATTGCGCCACCCAAAGTTTGTAGTCCTTGATCCACGCAGGGTTGCCAGCATACGCCAGCATCCACTTGGACGAATACACGATCGGGCGGACCTTCAACTCCGCCTCCACCAGGTCCAGCCACGCCTTATACTGCGCCGCCAATTGCGGACCTGTCACCGCGCTCCCCAAAAGGCTGGAAACGAATCCGCCCTTCGAGAGATCCGCCACAGACCTCGCCTTCACTGCGGGGTTCCGCTCCAGATAACGCTCAGGCTCACGCAGATCGCGCAATTTCTTCTCTGGCAACTTCGGACCCGTCAACCCGATGGCCGTCGAAAGCCGCGCCGTGAACGAAGTCAGTTCGATCTCCGCATCCAGCACAGGCTCGATCTCACCAACCCATCGGCCAGCCACGATCGCACCCGTATCCTCACAGGCCGTCAGGAAGTTCTCCACCTGCGCCGAAACATCGTTCAACTCCATGAAGTGGAACGCCGAGCGCGGACGCTTCGCCCCCCCCGCCCCGATCCACTGACTGGTGAATGTCGGGTCCACGTAATACCGTCCCTGCGTCGCCTTCATGATCACGCCCACCACACGCGCATCAAGGATGGCCCAATTCGGCACATCCCAGTGAGACGTATCAATAATGCACGGTTCCTTGACGATCATTCAGACCTCTTCATCGTCCGTCGCTTCTTCTCTGGACTTCCAGTCCGCTCACGCATCAACGCGATCGCATTCGACGTTTCCTGTCCATGTACCGACTGCGCCGCGATCAACTGCGATAACCGCTCGTTATTCGTCGTGATCGCCTGCGCCATCGCATGGACAGATTTACCCATCTCCTCGATCGCCACGATCTGCCGCTCCTCCAAACGGTTCAGGCGTTCCTGCTCCTGGTGCGCCTTCCTCACCCGCGCAGGCCACACACGGTCCCGCACGAACGGCCACACCTCGCGCACGGCCACATATCCCAGGAACCCCCAAAAACCGTATTGCTGCCAAACCAGCGCCAGCGGATCAGACACAGACATCCCCAACCATCCCCTATCCGAACATCTGCCGCTTCAGATCTTCGCTTGGCTTTGTCGCCTTGTGGACGCCGTAATTGACGGTCAATGCCAGGAAGATGACAGAAAGCAGATCGAAGAAGCCTCTCACGTCGCAGACCATGTTCGTGGCGAACAGGCCGAAACATTGACCAGCGAAGACCGCAATCGCCGCGGTCACAACCAGGCCAGCCGTCAACAGTTTCTTCTGGCTTTCCTCCAGCGCATCGAACCACTTCGCCACGCCAGGGAAATAATCGAACACGAACGCCAGAATGCCAGCGATCAACACCAGCAAAAACTCGGGGGT
>CAZBOT010000300.1:0-1562 GCA_964493575.1 uncultured Candidatus Saccharibacteria bacterium
GCGCGCGAGGGGGATTAGAACGCGATGCGCGTCGGGTCGTGGCGATAGACCCACTCGCCGTCCCAGCGCATGAACAACCCCTCTCTGTCATTGCGCCAGTATGTCAGCCGCTCCAGGTCGGTCGGGCTGAGGATGAGCAGGCGTCCAGCGCGCTCCTTGGCCTCCAAATCAGCGACCAACCCCGCCATAAATTCTGGCGTATTGTCGACCTCGGACGGCGTTGATTGCACGCGATGCGTATATCCGATCACCGGCTCTGCGTTGTCCGCAGCCCATTGCACACGCTGCCGGAACGTGGGGTATGTCGGGTCTCCCGTATCCGTGGGATCGTCATACCTCGCCCCCGGCGCCATCCCCGCGTAAAACCCCATTGGGCGCCGGTTATAGCGCCCACGGTGGCACGCCCACGACGGCCAGCGCCGCTCCTCGGACGTTGTGTACGTTGCGTTGTTCGGGTCGATCCCCCACTCTGCGTCAGAGCAGAACCCCCTGCCCGCATTTATGCCTAGCGATCGCAACTCGCCCGCCAGATCGCCCCCTTCGTACATCCCGAGGTTTTGCAGCCACTGATGCCATTGCAGCCCCCTGGCAGCGAGCGGGCTTAGTGCAGCAAGAGCCCCCCGAACCTCTGAGTGATTGCGGAGCATGTCGGCACGGGTAACGCCCGCAGACATCGGTGTTACACCCCCGCCCGAGATCACGTGCCCATGCATGAACACGTCAAACCCTGCCGACAACAGCGGCGGAATATCGCCCGCAGCGGGGTGCTGCTCAACCGCATCCAGCCTGACAACCGAACCTCCGCAACCCCAGCCGCGTGGCGCGAACTCGCGCAGCGCGAACTCGCGCGCAGTGGCATACCAGCCGTCGAAAATCGCCGCGAACGCGCCGACCGGCCACTCAGGGCAATATATGCGGGTAATTTCGATTGTAACCGGCGCAGAGGACACAACCGCCACTGAAATCCCAGTGCACGGCAGGTATTTTGCCTCCGTCCCCCATTGATATGCAGGCGAGCCTGCTGCGGTCATGCCCGCAGAATCGGCAATGAATGTTCTGAACTTGCCATTCCACGCCGCAGCGTAGGCCGGGTCTTTCATCCCGTAGAGGGACTTGCCTGACGTCATAAATGGCCAACGGTATTTTTTATTATTCGTGCCGTCAGTCAAAAAATCTATCCACAACCCCGTCACCGCGCTCCAGTCTGAGCATTTGATTCGAGCATGAACCCGCGGCCCGACCATCGTTGCAGACGACACGCCCGGAGAAAGCGCTGCTGGAAACTGCAAATAGCATACATGTGTCCCGGCCGCGCTCGCGGTCAGAGTAAATCCCATGCCGGGGTATTCCGCCGCAGATGGGTTGTGCGCCATCGTGAGCGCACCTGCCACAATTGGCGACATCCCGACAAATCGCAGAGGGTCGAGGACCGGGCGATGTACCGGCCGGCACCACTCAAGCACGTCCGCGAGACGGTCGCGCGTTGCAGTACGCAATGCTGGGATTCCAACCCCCCCACCCGGTCCACTCACGGCCCGAACCTCTTGCCCCACCGGCGGGGC
>CAZBOT010000301.1:0-1559 GCA_964493575.1 uncultured Candidatus Saccharibacteria bacterium
CCGCGCCTGGATAAGCTGACAGTAGAGCCGCCGGTTCGGTGCGAATGCCAAGAGCATGGCGGGAAGTGTTGCTGTGATATGACAGACGACGACCTATAGCCATTTACACCCCGAAAGGCGGTGATGCTTTGACCCGTGAGGCAGCAACAGAGGTAGCACAGTCGTTCATTGGCCCAGCGGCGGGGGCGTTTGCTCTCGCCGTCTGGCCCGTTCTAGGCAAGTTGGATTATGGCGTGCTGGTGATGGATATGCGGAACGGCGACACGCGCTATATGCTAGATGATGCCGATGTGACGCGGTTTCGGGAGGTGTTGGCAGCGTAGGTTGACGGAAGTTGGTGAAAGTTGGGTGAAATGACAGGGTTGACACCCCGCCAAGAGCAAGCGGCGTTGGAAGTGGCGTTAGATCAGCTAACTGACAAAGAGATTGCGGCAAAGGCGGGGATTACAGAAGAGGGATTACGTAAGTGGAAAAAGCGGCCTGAGTTTGCAGAACGGATTAACACGCTCAGGGCCGCCTTTAGCCGTGCGGTGGAGGGCAAGGGCATTGCCCAAAAAGAAGCACGCTTGCAAGAATTACAAAGCCTTTTGGAAGGAATGAAGGACGTGCGGGCGGGCCGTGCGGAAGAATTGAGCCATGCACCGGGCGGCGCGTCGGGTCTATTGGTGAGACAGTACAAACAAACGGGCCGTGATGATTTTAGGGAAGAGTATGTCTTTGACGCCGCGCTCGTGCGTGAGATACGCGCCACTTTGCAACAGGCCGCGCAAGAACTAGGCCAATGGACAGAGAAACGCGAAACCAAGACGGATTTGAGGGTGCAAGACCTTGACGCTGCAATCGCCGCTGAATTGGCGGAATTGGCCGGTGGAGGACAAACAAGCTCTACTGGTGAGACTGCAACAGAAGAAGGCCCAGCGGAAAGCTAGGGTCGCGCCGGTCGTGTGGCCCGTCAAGGCCCAGATCACCTTACGCGGTGGCGCGGCTCGGATGTACGCCGATACGTCGTCTGAGGTGATGCTGTCGGGGCCAGCCGAAACGGGCAAGACCTACGCCGCTCTTTACAAAGTCGATACGTTCTTACGCGCTTATCCCGGCGCACAGGTCACAGTAGCGCGTAAAGTACGGGCCACGATGCTGCCGACGGTGCTAAAGACCTATGAGCGGGTACGGGCTATTAAGGGCGGCGTAACGCCTTACGGCGGGCAGCAACCTGAATGGTACGATTATGAGAATGGCAGCCGTTTATGGGTCGCGGGGTTAGATAACCCTGGCAAGGCGTTGTCTAGTGAGCGCGACATGATATACGTCAACCAGGCCGAAGAATTGGACATCCAAGACTGGGAAACGTTATCGACCCGCGTCACCGGGCGCGGGGCCGTTGCGCCCTGGACACAGCTACTAGGCGATTGCAACCCCGGCGCGCCTCAGCACTGGATTAAACACCGCGAGGGATTAACGTTCTACGAAAGCCGCCATGAGGATAATCCCTCGCTGTATGATGAGCAAGGCAACGCGACGCCGCAAGGTATCAAGACCATCAGTGTACTAGACCGATT
>CAZBOT010000302.1:0-1557 GCA_964493575.1 uncultured Candidatus Saccharibacteria bacterium
CTCCGTTAGGAGGAGCACGCTCTCTCATTTGATCTTATTTAAGATCATTAGGGCCGCTCTACCTCTAGGAATTTGCGCACTTAATTGTGTACATCGGGCCACTTTTTGCGCACTTAATTGTGTACATCGGGCCACTTTTTGCGCACTTAATTGTGTACATCTCCCGCACTGGGAGCCGCGGCCGCATGTCCGGCTCGTGGCCGTTAACCCCTAGCAGAGAGTGGCTAGAATAGGACACGAGCATGACACGAGAGCCTATGCCAAGAGTGGGCTTAAGTGTCCCGCTCTATGTGTCCCGCTTTTTAAGTTGGAAAAAAAGGGAAAGTTAGAACTTACCGAGCCGCCCTCAATAGCAAGGAAAAAAGCGGCAAGTCCCCCCCTCTCAAAACTTGCGGCCGCGTGTGCGTTACTGCCCCCACGGTCTACACGAGAGAGCTCCAGAGATTTAGATCCCCTATCCCTTCCCTCCGTCTGCTAGCCGCTTGGGAGGCTTAACTCGTGTGCATTGCTCCGGGTTAGGCTTGAGATAGCACATAGGTTGATCGCCCGGGCCGGCTATGGTCATCGGCTCCAGTAGATAGCCTAGTCTGTAAGCCACTTCTCCGGCCTCCTCCACGGCCCGCCTCATGTCGCTATATCGCCTCTGCTTAGCCATATAGCCTAGCCGTATCTTTGTGGCCAGTCTCCTTAGCCCTATCTTTACTTCCGGCTTGTTTAGCGTCTGGAGGAACTCTATAAAGAGAGCATGATAGGCTCCCTTGCGGCCGCGTTTAGTATCCCGGAGCTCCGCTAGCACCTCATCTATCTGGGCATAGAGGGCCACGTGGGAGCGGATATGGAAAGATACGAGCCTATCTACTACTAGGCTAAGAGGCTCTATCTTGTACCACGTTGCCCGCGGATCTCCGCCCTCCCGAGCCGCAGCGATATCCTCAAAGTACTCCACTTGTTGCACTGAGAGGAGCGGAGCCGTTATCTTGACAGTGGGCCGCTTAGTGCTCTTGCCCGTCCGCTCCCGCCGTGTGTAGTAAATAGCTTGTTTAGTAGAGGCTAGCTCCCAGATAGCCTCTCTAACTGTATCCCTATGAGCCGGGCTATAGCGGCCGCCTCCGGCCACTTTAGCCGCTCCGTAAGCGTCTAGGAGCTCTGTCTCCATAACGTAGAGCCCGGGTATCCGCACTTGGGATAGCTTGCCCGCACGCTCGTACTCTTCATAGCTCGTGAAGTGGCCCCGATAGGAGCCCTCCGCATTAGTGCCCGTGCTCTCGTAGATAGCAAGTATCCCGTGGAGGAGCCGCCCGGCCGCGTAGCTTAGCACTAGGCCGCTCGGATCGTCTACGAGCTCGTAGTCTTTTAGATCTCCGGAGAGGAGCCCGGTTGCTTGCCCGCGCTCCACGTCTCCGAGTTGCTGGTTTACTAGGTATACTGCCTTGCGGAGGAGTGGCTCCTCCGGCCTCTTGGATATCGTAACACTTCCCACGGAGGCTCCTAGGGAGAGGCCGGCCGGCTCTATCCGTTGCTCTTTGCTCTGCTTATCACTCATGTTTTAGCTCCACG
>CAZBOT010000303.1:0-1550 GCA_964493575.1 uncultured Candidatus Saccharibacteria bacterium
CCCATCGAAGGTGGAACCAAGCAGCGAACCTTCCTGATTGGCTTTCGCCAGTTCTTCGGAAAGCTGGTTGATCACGGCAGCCAGCGCGCTGCCACCCTCTTGCGCCTCGAACAGATCGTCGAACTGGTTCTGCAGACCAGCCAGCGCGCCACCCAGCGTGTCGCGTGCAGCGGCTGCCGCGCCGCCGTAACTGCTCTCCAGTGCCGTCAGGATGATCTCTTGCGCTTCTGCCGTGCGACCGGTCTCCTCCAACTGCTTGACCATGTCCTTTTGCGCATCGCTGAAGCGGAAGCCCTGGCGCGTAAGCGCCGTCAACCCCTGCGACGGAATATCGAGCGCGCGGCCGATGGTCTCGGCGGATTGGTCCAGCGACATGCCCATGCGAGATGACATATCGATGACGGCTTGCATGGCGGCGGGGAACTGCTCGCCGACGATACCGGTATAGGAAAGGAGTCGCGTCTGCGCGTTGGTGATGTCGCCGGCACTGAAGATGCTGGAGCGGCTCATGCCTTCCGCCATCTTGTTCAGCTCTTCCTGGGCGAATCCGGCGGCCTGCCCGGTCGAGCGCAGCACCGCGGCGAGCTGTGCCTGCTCGTTCTGCGCGTCGATGGTCTCGCGCACGATCTTGTTGAGAACCGCCGAGACGCCGACCGCGCCGCCGAGACCCAAAACGGCGCCGGCGGCGGAACCGATCCCTTTCAGCTGGCCCAGGCTGTTTTTCACGCTCTGGAAGGCCTGCTTGGTCTTATCCTCTGCGCTGATGACGATCTTGGTTTCGTTAACGGCCATTTTTCAGGTTCTCAAAAAATTGCTCAGGGTCCGCTTCCTGCTCCGGCTCTTCCTGCTTCCACGCCGGTGGCCGCATGAATTCATCCGGCTTGTATGGTTCTGGCCTGCGCTTCGAATCGCGGTTGACGTTGGCGATGGTGCTGGCGATGATGCCCGCCCGCAGATCCTCCGCCACTTCACCCCATGGTTCGCGCCGGTAGAGCGCTTGCCAGTAACCGAATTCCTCCGCCGTCATCGCAGCCTTGAGTTCTTCCACCGTTCTGCCCAGCGTGCGCGCCAGCAGAAAGAGGAAGCGCAGCTCAGGCTGCGCTAGGAGTTTTTTTCAGCGGCCTCCAGATTCAATCCGGAAAGCGCCCGCGCCTCCTTGAACAGCGCCACCGTGTCGACGAACTTCTGCGTGGATTCGGCAGCGAAGGCTTCCCACTCCTGCTGCGTGAAAAGTGGTTTGCCTTCTGCATCCATCACGGTCGCTGCCAGCAGCTGCGAAATTTCGGCCTCGCTCTTTTCCTCGCTGCGCAGAATTCGGATGCGGTCTGAAAGCAGCAGGCCATGCACCACCACATCGCCGCCCAGGCTAGGCACCGGCACTGTCTTTTTCGGCAGCACCGGCGCCTTGATGTCGCTTTTCTTCAGTACGGCCATCAGCTGTTGTAAACCGTCGGCTTGCCGTACATGGTGATCACGGCCTGCGTGGTGACCTTGTCCATCGCCGTGCCGCCGGGCAGACCGGAGAAGCCGATATAACCCAGGAACAGCAC
>CAZBOT010000304.1:0-1550 GCA_964493575.1 uncultured Candidatus Saccharibacteria bacterium
ACCGATACGGATCTGGTCACTGTGGTAACGGGTCCGGGTGGGGGGATTACACTGTCGGCGGGCGACGAGGCGCTGCAATACGTCGCGGTCGTCCAGCAGGGCATCGGTGCGGAGCTACCCTCACGCCCGACTGCGGATATCGTGCACTGGTACTCTCACGACTACATCGCCCCCGATCTTCTGCACCCCTACGATCAGGTGTTCCCCAGCGGCCCGCTGCGCCTTTTCGAGCGGGGCCAGCTCGGCGGGGTGCTGGATGCCGGCAACCGCGCGACGGTGCGCACGGCGACCGGGGTCGGCGCGCTGAATGGCGCGATCGACGTGCTGATGGACAAGACGGGCAACCTCGCCAATGCAACGGGTAGCGGCACGGCACGCCCGACGCTGAACGGGCGCGTGAATCGCGTCGATACCTCGCACAACTTGGCAAACTGGACCCGCACCGGCAACGGAGGTGCGGTCGCGCCCGTGGTCACGCCGAACGCTGGCCTCGCGCCGGACGGCACGATGACCGCGACCCGCGTCGATTTCGACTGCGTGAACATCGCGTCATCGTCGGCTGAGTCGCGCATCCTCTGTAACGTCGATTCGCTCGACACGGCAGAGCTGCTGCGCACGTCTATTTGGCTCAAGGCGGCGACCCCTGCGGATGTCGGCAAGCAGGTCCGAATCGTGCACTCCAACACCGCCAGCCCGTACAACGGTTACCAATACACCCTGACCGGCGATTGGGTGAAGATCGACGCCGATCCTGCCCGGACCTCACTGGCGATCACGAGCTGGTACATCGCCACGCGCGGCACATATACGCAGCAGACGGCCTCGGTGCTGGTGTGGCGACCCGACATTCGTTACCGCAGCGAAGCCGCGCTCCCGTATCAAGAGGTGCGCAGCGCAACCGACTACGACACGGCCGGATTCCCGCTCGGCGCGAAATTCGACGGCACGGATGATGCCCTGAGCGTGGCATCGGGCGGCGGCAGCACGACGAGCTGGTTTTTCTGCGCGTCGATCCGGTTCGAGAAGCGCAACGCCGCGCAGACCCTGTTCTCGGACGCCGGGACCAACACCGGCTACATCGTGCGCATCAACGCGAGCAACCAAGTTGAAGTCGCCGCGGGCAACGGCACTGCCTACACCACGGTCACGATCACCGCCCCCGCGCTTGTGCTCGGCGAGCGGCTGGTCATCACCGCATGGCATGACGGCACGAATCTGTATGCCCAGATCAACGACGGCGACATCGCCAGCGCGGCATTCGCCACGGCGACTGCGGGATCTGCGGGCTACACGATCGGCAAGGATAACGCGGCGGCCTCGGGCTATTTCGGCGGCACGCTCTACACCTACGTGCTGATGAAAAACGCCGCGCCGAGCGCCGCAAACCGCGACGTGGTGCAGGCGTATTGCGCTGGCAAAGCCAAAATCTCGATCGGGGTGTAACGCATGATCGAGATCAAGCACTGGATGCCGTACCGCGTCATGGACCGGGACGCGAACTACTTGTACGCGATCCGGCACGAGGGCGACACCTCCAGCCTGTACCGGCT
>CAZBOT010000305.1:0-1545 GCA_964493575.1 uncultured Candidatus Saccharibacteria bacterium
GCGCGCGAGGGGGATTAGAAAGCGATCCGCGTCGGGTCGTGGCGATAGACCCACTCCCCATCAGCGCGCATATACACCTCGTCCGGCCTCCAGAACGTCAGATGCTCAAGCGTCGTGGGGTTGAGGATCAGCAGATTTCCGGCGCGCTCCTCAGATTCCATGTGCGCGATCCAGCCCGCAGCTGCGCGGGGCGTGCTGTCGAATACGGACGGGCTGTCCACAATCCCGTGCGTGTACATCGCTACCGGCTGATGCGCCATTGCCGCGTATGCAATTCGCTTCTGCGCGGTCAGATTGGCGGGTACGACGGGCGCGGAATCGTAATCTCCGCCCTGCTCGATGTTTTCGTACAGCGTCGACATGATGCGGTTGTACGGCCCCCGATACGGGAGATATGTAGCGACTTCCGCCGTTGCCGTGGTGGTGTATGTCGTGACGTTCGGGTCTACGCCCCACGTCGCATCAGACGTATTTGCGCGCGCGGCACCGATCCCCTGTGCGCGCAAAATCCCAGCCATGTCCGCGCCGGAGTAGAGGCCGGTGTTTTGCAGCCACTGGTGCCAGCGCATCCCCTCGGGGTGAACTCCGGCATCAAGAAAAGCGCGGCGCTGCTGCGCAAGAATTTGCGCGAATCGCGCAGGCGTCACGCCTGCGGTCATCGGGATCGGATTGCCGCTGCCGTCGATATCGTGGCCGTGAGTGAATACATCGAACCCGAGATCCGACATCCGCCTCAGGTCATCCAGCGTGGGTAGCGGCGCGCCCGAGGCCACCTTATTTCCTGATCCGCCGGCGCCCCATCCTCGCGGCAGAAATTCCCGCTCGACAAGTTCACGCGCGGTCTGCTGCCAGTGATCGAAAATCGGAGTGACGATGCCGACAGGCCACTCCGGGCAGTAGATGCGATCGACGTCAATTGTCACGGCAGCAGAGGTTGTGATCGTGAACGCCACGCTGGTCAGCGTGTAATACAGCGCATCGAGTCCCCACGGAGAAGGGCCGCCATTCACAGTCCAGTTTGCCGATGCCCAGCTGATTGTTCGGTACTTGTCGTTCCAGGCCGCAGCGTATTGCGGGTCGCTCATGCCGAATCGAGATTTGCCGTCATAGCTGATGACAAAGTTCCGCCGTTTTTCCGTCCCCCCGTCCTCGCAAAAATGCAGGACGATCCGTGTCACTTTGGACCAGTCCGAGCATTTCAGCCGGATGTGCGTGCACCCGCTTGCGCGGACGGGGCGATTCATCGCGGTTTCCAGCACCGCGGGGAACGGGACGTTAATCAGCGTGGACGCCGTTGCCGCGCTGGCCGAAATCCGAATTGCACCCGGCGAGAAATCACCAGCGCCAGCGACGTAGCTAGCAGTGAGATTGCCGCTGACGATCGGCGCCATGCCCACAAATTGCGACGGGTCCAGAATCGGGATGTGCGCCGGCCGGCACCACGACAGCAGCTCCGCGAGCCGATCACGGGGCAGGCCGCTCGGCTGACCAGACGGCGCATTGATAACGGTGCCGCGACGGCGCGATGCAATCCCCCCACCCGGG
>CAZBOT010000306.1:0-1544 GCA_964493575.1 uncultured Candidatus Saccharibacteria bacterium
AGATTGCGGCAGAGGAATGGGGTGTTGCCCCCGTGGGGGGTAGATGATGGGCGATGTGCGACTGAGGTTGATGCTTGCCGCTGATGTTGAGACGTTCGACGGGCTGGACCAAATCGAGGCGCGGGCGGTTCGCGTTCGCATCGATACCGACCCAGAGAGCGACCGCAACGATTGCGGTGGCGCAGACCGGCGCCGCGCGCTGGCGAGCGACATTCTGAGGTTATGCCGGCTGGCCCGTGCCCTTGCCGCTTCGGAGCCCGCCCCGTGACCGCGCCCGCCACCCGTTGGCGCGTCGTCCTGTGCCCGCGCGGCACGGCGTCCGTGCTGTCCGACCGCGAGCCGGGGCCGGCCGTGGGCGCTCGCGGCTCGCTCAGTGGATGGCGCGAGTTGTCGACGCCGCCGCTGTGGACCAGTTACGACGAGGCGTGCAGGGCGGCGCGGGCGCTGAATCTAGAGCGGCGCCGGCGGGGCGGTGGATCGTGACCCGCCGCGCTGCCCGCCGCGACGGCAACCACGCCCGCATCGTCGCCGAGCTGAGAAAGCTCCTCGGCGAGTGGTCCGTGTTCGACCTCGCATCGGTGGGGGATGGCATGGCGGACATCATCGTCGGGGACGGGCGCCGCAACTGGCTCTTCGAGATCAAGGACCCGGCCCAACGGCCGTCGGCCCGCAAGTTGACGCCAGCCGAGGCCGCGTTTCACGACGCATGGCCGGGTCAGGTGGACGTGATCGAATCCGCTGAGGACGCGCTACGGGTGATGGGGAGGGTGGGGTGAGCGACCTGCTGCCGGGTGAGGGACGGATCGCCGATGTCCTCAGCGGCGCGGCGCGGTGGTGCGTCGTGACGGGCGATTGCCTGGACGTGCTGCCTACGCTTCCGGCGGGGAGTGTTGACGCGGTGGTGACGGACCCACCGTATTCCGATGTTACGCATGCGGGGGCGCGCTCGGGTACGTGGGACACCGCAATCACCAGTCCGCTAAAGACCGCGTTTTCGCCTATCTCGATCTCCGATCTTCGCCGGGCGCTGGCTCTGTGCGCGCCGCGGCGGTGGTGCGTGGCGACGGTTGATTGGCACCACGTTCACGCGCTGGAGTTATGCCCGCCCGCCGGGTTGCGGTTCATCCGGTTCGGGGTATGGGTCAAGCCAAACGGGATGCCACAGATGACGGGCGATCGCCCATCAATGGGGTGGGAGGCCGTCGCCCTGCTTCACGGGTCGGAGCGGTTGCGATGGGCGCGGGGTGGGGGCCATGCGGTGTGGCGCTGTCTGACGGCGCGATCCGGAGTATTCACCGCCGGGAATCACCCCACGGAAAAGCCGGCAGAACTGGCCGCAATGTTCGCCCTTGACTTCACGGACCTCGATGATTTGATCCTTGACCCCTTCGCCGGCTCCGGCACAACCGGCGTTGCCGCACTCCGCACCGGGCGCCGGTTCATCGGGATTGAGATATCGCCGGAATACGCCGCCATCGCCCGCCGCCGCTGCGCCGAAGCGGCGATGCAGCCGCGGCTGTTCGACGAGAAGCCCGAGGCGCGGG
>CAZBOT010000307.1:0-1541 GCA_964493575.1 uncultured Candidatus Saccharibacteria bacterium
GTGAGCGTGTCGGTGATCGCCTTCACCTGGTCGATACTCCAGCGGTCACCGTCCATCAGGCGCTGCAGGTTGCCCGCGTTGCCGGTGTTGAGCGCGACCATGATGCGCGCCTCGGCCGTGAGCGCGGTGTTGATCTCCGGGATGAACACCTTGCGGCGCGCGTCCTTCGACACGGCCTTGAACAGTTCCGACAGGCGGATCGTCGCCTGCTCGCGCATGACGGCCTCACGGTCGCCCGCCTCGTTCATCGGGCGCACGAAAAGCTCCCACAGCGCGCCGCCGTCGCGCCAGCCGTCCATCTCGTAGATGGTGTTGGCAAACTTGCGGTGCATGACGAAGAACTCTTTCACGCCCGAGCGGAAGCGCGCGAGGCGCCCTTTCTCGATCTGCTCGGGGATCGTGCGCGTGGCGTTGTCGCGGATCGCCGCCTCGGCTTCATCGACGCGGGCCGCGAACTCGCGGGCGTCCTTGGCCGTCAGCAGCTTCTTCTTCAGCCGGCCGAGGTGCGCAATGTTCTCGACGGAGGCGACCAGCCCGTCAAACTCTTCGACCGTGAGATCGCGCACCGGCACGCGGCGCGCTTCGTTGAGCACGTCCTCGTCGATCACCGGCTCATACCCGGCGGCCTTCTGCGCATCGACCCAGGCGACCAGCGACTTCGCGCGCTGCTGTTCCTTCTTCGTCATCGGGCGCAGGTTGTACCGATCCAGGATCGCCGCGATCTGGTCGCGGTACTCTTGGTCGATCCCTTCGGATTCGAGTGCGCGCTTCATCTTGCGCAGCCCGACCTCGAAACGGCCGAGCGCGTTGTGCGCCGCGCGGGCCGCGTAGAAGTTCACCATCTGGTTGCGCTTCTCGGTCACCGCCGTGGTCAGATCGTTGCCGGCCAGCGCCTTCTCGGCGGCCTTCGCCGCTCGCACTTCGGCCGTCGAGAACTTGGCGGGCTTGATGTCCTTGATCGGCTTGCGCAGCACGATCCGGTCGGCGAGTTCGCGCGCGGCGCGCGCCAGCGCATTCACCGACCCGCCGGCCGGCGTGCGGGCCTGCTTGTTCAGTGCGCGGGTCAGCGCGCGCAGTTCGACCGCCACGAACCGGCCGCGTGCTTCGTTGTGCACGGCGGCGTCGGCCGCGCGCTCCATCGCCCGATCGTCGACCAGTTCGCCGTAGCGCTCCAGCATGCGCTGATCGGTCAGTGCCTCGATCGCGTCCGCTTCCGGCGTTGCGCCGACGATGGCATGGATCAGGGTTTCGCCGTTCGGGAAGCCGAACATCTCGGCCACGACCTGCGGATCGAGTCCTTCCTTGGCGACCATGCCGTACTTGCCAACGCCCAGCGCGGTAGATTCGAGGCCGCCAGCGGTGAGGATTTCGCGCGCACGTTCGGCGTCGAGTTTGAACCCGGACAGCGCCTTGATCTGCTCGCCCTCCGCGTTCACCATCTCGCCGTGCTTGAGCCAGCGCATCGCGGCATAGACCGGCTCGGCGCGCACCTCGGCCGTGGCCTCCTCTTCGACCGCAGCGCGTGCGGCCTTGGCCTCACC
>CAZBOT010000308.1:0-1539 GCA_964493575.1 uncultured Candidatus Saccharibacteria bacterium
CCCTGATTGATTTTCAGGTTACAGCCGGCGAGGAGCGTTTTAACGCGCAAGGGACGGCCTTCGCTGATGCGATTGCAGCCGGGGCGACAGCCTACGTATTTCCTGATGTGGCACTTCAGTTTGTGGAGGCGATTGAGGTGCAAATTCGCTCAAACACGGAGCGGTTCCAACGACAGGGCACAAACGCCATGAACCTGATCACGCAGGGAATGAACGGGTTCGATTTTAGCTTTATTGCCACGGCGATGGTGAGCGGCGTGCGCGCAGGGATTGAGCAGGAGGCGATTCAAACGGCTTTGGGCGAGGTCGGAGCCGGGGCCATGCGTACCATCCGGGACGGGCTAGAAAATGAAGCGGGCAGCATCTCTTGGGCCGGGATTCTGACGGCTTCCATTACCGAGAGTGTGTTAACCGAGTTGGCAGATAGTTTGGAGGCGCAATAATGGCAATGACCTTGGGCGGCACATCGGTACCGGCCAACATCGAAAATCACGGTGAGGGCTACCTGTTCAAGCGGCCTGAAATCGTCTACGAGGATGGCGAGGGCAACGCTGTCGTGGCGCCCTACGCTTCTATCGTCTGGACGTTCGATGTGATGGAGCCGGCGGATTACACCTGGTGGCGTACAACGCTGTTGGCGGGTGCGCGGTCAGTACGCTACACAGCGGCGCAACTCTATGACGATACGCGCACATTGCAATCGTACACCAATGCGGTCGTCTTTGCGCCGACCTATAGCAAGATTGCCAACAACTGGTATCACGATGTTGTGATTGAGATTAAGTACATTAAATGATATGGCGGGATACTTAGAGTTTCGGGTCTATATCGGCCCACACTATAGCCATTACGACTGGTCTACCCTCAGCTTGGGCCAAACGACATCGCCGGGATCGGACACTACGACCACAAGCACGCTGAACAGCGGTGGCACGTCGGTCAGTGTGGCGCAACCCACATTCTTCCCCAGTGCAGGCGGTGTGTTCATCGGGCCAAATGGTACGGGGCAAGCCTGGGAGTATTGCCAGTTTACCGGCAAATCAGGGTCAAGCCTGACGGGCCTTGTCAGGGAGCAGATCATTGGCACTGAGCACAATGGAACGCATACCAGTGGCGCAACCATCCGCTGGTGGTGGCCATTAACCGTCAATGACGGTACGCTGCACATCTCCGAGTCGCTTGACGAGTCGCTAGGCGTGACAACCTGGACAGCCTCGCTCAAAGGGGCACTTTTCCCCACGGCCGCGCTGCGCAATGGGCATATCTGCCTGGTGCAAACCCGTTCAACCACGAGTGGCTCATGGGCAACGGCACTGGTTGGTTTTCTCGATACGCCAACTGTAGAGGATGAGGCAAGCAAGGAGGCGCGCTGGAATGTCAACATTGTCTCCATTGCCGGCATTCTGGAAAAGACAAGAGTCGATGGGGTGCGCGTAGGCGAATTGAATGTGGCCGCCCTAGGCAGCGCTTCAGCGTCTAGCGCACTCGCTATCGTTTTTGACGAGCGGCACAATGGCGAGTACACGGCGGCACTGCCTG
>CAZBOT010000309.1:0-1538 GCA_964493575.1 uncultured Candidatus Saccharibacteria bacterium
GGAGGCCCAATAGTAGCGCGTGGGTCTCCTGCATCACGAAGAATGCGCCGGTGGTGACGGGTGGAGCGTCTCAAAGCGGGGTCTGTACCGTCCCGGTTCCTGCCGGCACGACGGAGAACGTGAGTTTTATGGTGCGCCCCTACGATCAACGCGGCAACGAAGGCACATGGTCAAACATTATCACCAAAGCCTTAACCGGGTCCTAATCGCCGTCCTGCTCCTGTGGAGCACGGCGGCGTGGGCGCAAGTCAACTGGCCGAACGAGCCGAGCGGGGCGACGGTCATCAGTGACCATAATTGGAGCACGTGCCCCGGCGGCGGGTGGACACCTGCGAACTCATGCGGAAACGTCACCTCCGATGCGACCGCGCCATTTTCGCCCCCATCCATATTGAGGTTTGACTTCAACACCTCAACTGGTCATGGGGGGGGAGATCCGTTTCTTGTTTTCACATCGACCGACACCATATATTTAGGGTTTTGGTGGAGGCCAAGTAATCCATACCAAGGATATTCAACGGGAAAGAATAAGATTGCGTTTATCTTCTCGACGGCAAATGGGCTGGTCTATCTCAGCATGACCGGCCCCCAGTTTGGGTCGTTTGCTCCAACCTTCGAACTCGAATTCCCAGGCGTCAGCAATTCGCATCTGACCGGGTTCGGTGATCCTGTGGGGACGTGGGTATACACCGCTGACCAGACCCCCTACACCTTGACGCTCGGACAGTGGCACCGTGTCGAGATCCTGCTACGTGGCAGTACCACCACCACATCGAAAGACGGTCAACTCAGGCTGTGGATCAATGGCACACTGACTCATGGAACCATGCAACTCAACACTCCATCGTCGCAATGGAATCAAATCTCGCTCTCGCCATCGTGGGACGGCTCTGAATTACGAAGTAATCCAGACAGACAAGAACACGACCATGTGCGCGTGAGTGTCCCGAATTGCGGCGCGCAGGGATGCCCCGAGCCGACGCCGGCTTGGCCGAATGAGCCGACCGGGACCACGGAACTCTTGGATTTTGCCTTTAACGTGACACAGGGCAGCGGGCTCGATGACGTGAACGAGACCGGCGTGATTGTCTCCGATTCGACGGCCCCACTGTCGCCAGTCAATGTGTTCAGGTCACGCTTACAGAACGGCATTGCACCGGGCGGGGTGGAGTTACGGTACGACCTCCCGGACCTCACGGAAATGTTTGCCGGCGTGTGGTGGAAGCCGAATACCACGTTTCAGGGGCTCCAAAGCGGGTTCAATCGGCTGATGGGGTTCGCGCAGAACGAATCTAACGCCTATCTCGCATGGGTGGGGGCGCAGAACCTGAGCGGACTCTCGGGGTCGATTCAGTTCTATATGCCGCTTGGGGCCACAGCCATGAACAACTGTCACTTGACGGGCTGGCAGGGGAACTGTCCCGGCGAAGGGCGATTGTTGCCGAACATGAGTACTTGCACCATCAACGCCACGGATGACGAATGGCATCGGATCGAATTGTACGTGCGGCGCAGCACGTCGGCGATTGACCGGACGG
>CAZBOT010000310.1:0-1536 GCA_964493575.1 uncultured Candidatus Saccharibacteria bacterium
AAATCCAGCTTAGCTGGATTTTTTAATTTTCGTGTATAATTAAGCTATGGAATACAGTTTAGACAATTCAGTTAGAGCTGCGTTTAAAATCGCTAACGTTTTGTTAATTATTGGCGGATTTTTCTTGATGTCGATTTTTAGTTCTCAGGTAAAGGCAGTCGACGCTCCTCATAGTGATATTTCTGTTGGGGGTAGAAGTGGTAGTTCGGACTTATTCTTTGTTGGGCAAGTATTGATCATTCAGATGACCAGTAATTATGTCACCTCCGTTACTGCGTCAGTCTCTGAGAAAAATGGTACTGGTAAAATATCTCCAGTTTGGGGAAATACCAAAACAACTGCAAACGGTGACTGGATTGGGTACTTGCTCCCATTTACAGATGAGCAAGAGGGAGATTGGGTTTTAACTGTTCAAACAGATCAGCAAACAATTACGAAGGAATTCAAAGTTATTAAGCAGTATAATAATGGAAAATTTGATTTCTCAAGTTCATCACAGTTTGAGCAAGTTGGTGGTATTGCAGGGAAACAATTTATTACTAACGCAAAACCAAATGGTTCTGTGTATTTCTCTGCCGATTTTTACCCTGCTGATATTACAAATAATTCAGGTGGAAGGATTTATGGAGAAGTTGGAAAAATAAAAAGTAACGGAAGTTTTGAATTTCAAGGAACTTCTTCCCAAAACATAAGAGTACCGAATGAAGTAGGAATTTGGGTCGCACAGGCAGATGTGGATGGTTATATGATGGAGTCTGTTATAGAAGTGAGTCCAAATCCAGCATTATATTTTCATCCACCTGGTTCAAACGTACTTAGTGAGTCTGGTGAAGTTTATTTTATAAATAATCAATATTATAAAGTACCGTATACTTCAGGCGGTGCTTATCTGTCCTTCAAATTTAACACTTGGTCTAATTTACCAAATGAGACAGAAGCAGATAAGATGTTAGTTAAGACTACAGATTTTTATGGTTCAACTGATTCTTATAGATTTGTTTCTCCAAGAGAGGGTGTATTAATAAATGATCAAGGCACTGTATATATAATGACAGCACAGGGGCGTGCTGGATTCACTTCTAGTAAGGTTTTTACGGATTTGGGTTACTCCTTTGATTATGTTTATCCTGGGGATACATCATTCTTGAGAACCTTGGATCCAATTAGTGATGCGAATAGGTTTCATCCTGAAGGTACACTTGTAAATATTGATGGCACCGTTTACCTTATTGGGTCGTGTTATGAGAACACCTGTCAAAGATTACCTTTTCCTAGTATGGAAGTATTTGATTCATGGGGTTATTGGCCAGAAGATATTGTTAAAGGGAATAGCTTTGATAGAGCACTGTCAGTAGGTAGCCCAATTTCTAAACGACCTTCAGATCGTTTGAGTCTAGGAGGAGCACATTAGTATGGAATATCGATTAGATAATTCAACAAAAGTGATATTGCGGGTCGTGGTGATTTTGTTGGCCCTAGCCTTTTTGTGGGTCATACGAGATATCGTCATTGTGATTCTGTTGGCTTTGGTGCTTG
>CAZBOT010000311.1:0-1528 GCA_964493575.1 uncultured Candidatus Saccharibacteria bacterium
AGTGGCAGTAGTATCCCCTAAAGAAATTTCCGAAAATAACTTGCGAGAGTGGCAACATGAGTTATTCAGAAAGTATGGCAAAACTGACCTGCTTTAGTTTTTGTGTCCAGTCGAAATGAGAGTCTGAGCAGGTTGAATTCGGGCAGCGTATTGGGCAGCAAAGTCTGCCGGGGACTTGTACTTCAAAGAACTGTGCGGTCGCTGGGTATTATAGTGCAGTCGCCAATCTTCAATGGCCACTTGGGCATCGAGCAGGGAAGAGAACCATTCACGTTGCAGACATTCGTCGCGGAATTTGTCATGAAAACTTTCGATGAAGCCGTTCTTCCAAGGCTGTCCCGGAGGAATAAAAGCGGGACCAACGTTCTTGTCCGCCAGCCAGGTTTGGACAGCCTCGGCGGTAAATTCACCGCCATTGTCGGAGCGGAGAAAACCGGGCGAAGCGCGCCTTTGCATAATCTCAGCCAACAAGGCAATGACGTCTTCCGCCAGAATGGAGGCGGCAACCAGGATTCCCAAACACTCACGGGTGAATTCATCCAAAACACTCAGGGTCTTGAAGGGTCGCCCATCTGCCAGGCGGTCCAAAAGGATATCGTACGTCCAGACGTGATTCGGATACTCGGCTTGTTGCGGTCGCGGAGGGGCGGCTTGATCCTTTTTGCGTGGTTGGCGGGGACGTTGCGCCCCGACTTTGAAGTCGTAGCGCTTCCAAAGCCGCCAGCAACGCCCAAAACCGGTATCGCTCGCAGCCGCCACGCGACGGTAGCCATACCGCGGATTAGCTCGGGCAACCGAACGCATCTTTTCTAAAAACTGGGCGTCTTGGGCAGGACGACGTAATTTATATCTACACACCGCACGGGAAACCCCGGTATACCGACAGGCCGCCCGCTGGGATAGTCCTTTGGCTTCTACATGTTCGATCATCGCATGCCGCTCCTCTGCCGTCAAGTTTTTTTTTCGAGAAACTCGCGGATGGCATCATTCGCCAGCAGCGCTTCGGCTAATAGGCGTTTCAGTCGCGCGTTCTCGACCTCCAGCGCTTTCAGCCGTTTGGCGTCTTCCACTTGCAACCCTCCGTACTTGCGTTGCCAGCGATAGTAGGTGGCTGGGCTGATTTGTTCCTCACGGCAGAAGTCTTCCACCGCCTTGCCTTTTGCCAGTTCTTCATCGGCTTTGCGCAAGAGTTTTACGATCTGTTCGGGTTTCTTTCGGTTCATAGAGTTTCGCTCCTTTTTGAGGCGCTCGACTCTCATTTTACTTGGTCACATTTTCCGTAGCAGGTCATTGTCAAACGCGCGCTTTGGGACGAAATGAAAGGTAGTGTTTGTTGCCGAATGAACTAGCAAGAAATATTTTTTCGCTTCAATCACTCTGTTAAAAGTGCCCCAATCGAGTCTAGATTCAATAAATCTGTTTTTTACAGTAATATCGTCATTGCTGAAATCATATCGTGTAGGGCTAATAAAGCGTTCGTTTTTCTCAACCTGGCTTGCGGCAATATATGGTTTTAAAAAGAATGAGT
>CAZBOT010000312.1:0-1523 GCA_964493575.1 uncultured Candidatus Saccharibacteria bacterium
GTAACTATAGTTACTATCTGAGCAGCACGCAACCATGCTTACCACTCTGGACGAAAAAAATCCGCCCAGAGGCGGATCAGGCTTCCTGTGCGGTAAGGCTGGTTACCGCGGTGTCTGGCTGTAATGTTCGAGTTTGCCGGTGTCGGTCACGCGGCACATGCCGTAGAAGGGAAGCTCATTGCCCAGCGCGTTCTTGCTCGTGAAGGCTGCTTTCACCAGCGTGGCGCTGCCTTGGCGCGCGGTTGCGGTGCCGGTGAACCACGCAATGTCGACAGTGCTCGGAAACAGCGCCTTCGCTTTGATCGCGTCGAAGCAGATCTCGCGCGCCATCATCTCGAGCTTGTTGACGCGATCTTCCTCGAGTTGGGCCGCCGTCTTCGGTTTGGGTGCTGCTGGCGCCGTGGTGGACGTGGGAGATGGCCGCGTTTGTTGCGCGGGCGCAGAGACCGGGGCCGGTTTTGGTGGTGGCGGAGTAGGGGCGGTCTGTTCCTGGCGCTGGCTCATGTACCAGATGGCGCCGACGCCGATCAGCAAGCCCAAGAGCGTCTGGCCAGGGGTGATGGCGCCTTGCTTTTGCTGCTCGGCAGGCGCGCGGTCTGCCGCCGCTGCCTTCTCGTGGAGCGCCTCGAGGTATTTCGCATACACGATGCCGCAGCGCGGACATTCGTAATCGGGAACGATATCGGTCGGCCTTCGTTTGTGGCCGCACTTGGGGCAGGGTGCACTCATCGTCTATGCGGAAAGTGATAGATCTGCGCGGTGTGGTCGCGCGAAAGCGTCACGCGGCGTTTTGCTGGGCTGCGGCGCGATGCCCGTACATCCTGATCGCTGTCTCGATGGCCACTTCGAGATGGGCGTCGACGAGGCGCTGCCCTTCATCGCTGAGGGTTTCATATAACGCCCCCAGCCGGTCTGGCATCTGATACCGCGGCGTCGCCTTGTAGCTCGCCGCCGGTTCATTGATTGCGTGTTGCACGGCGGCTGCGGGCCGATCGAGTGCGAGATCGCCGCCGATCAGCTCGTCGGCGGTCAGGCGGAAGATCTGGCACAGCTTGATGAGGTTCGAGAGCTTCAGGTTTTCGGTGTCGCCATTCTCCCACTTCGATACGGCGGGCCGTGTGACACCGACTGCACGTGCGAGTGCGGCCTGACTCATTCCCGCCTGGTCTCGTAGCCGCTTGATTCGGTCGTTGATGCGCTCCATGCCCGAAGCGTTGCACGGCTCTTCGTAACTATGGTTTGCTTTATCACGGTAACTATGGTTACCATAGCGCACATGAGCAATCCACAGGCCGTATTTCTGATCGACAAACTGGGCGGAACCGCAGAGGTGGCGCGGCTTTGTCGCGTGTCGTCGCAGGCCGTTTCGAAGTGGCGCCGGGATGGAATTCCAGAGGCTCGCCGCATGTATCTGCTGGCGATTCGCCCGGACCTTGCGCAGGTTTCCGAGCCGTCTTCGAGTTCTCGTGAGGCCGCCTGACGCGGCACAACCCCTGAGGAGCAATCGCATGTCCAACACCGTC
>CAZBOT010000313.1:0-1521 GCA_964493575.1 uncultured Candidatus Saccharibacteria bacterium
GGAACGACATGGGGCTAGGCGGGGAGTGGGGGGATGCGCGCGAGGGGGATTAGATGTTGCTACCCGACATCACCGCCGGCCCAGACCTGCCGACCGTCAAACCCGACACTGAGCCGGCGATCAGGCGCAGACTGCGCAGGCTGAATGGCATGCTCGGGTTGGCGGCGATCAGATCATTCAGCGAGCCCCCTCCATCCAGCGCGATCGCAGTGCTTTCGGACGGAGCCCCCTCAACCAGCACTGGGGCGACGGCCTTCGGCGGCTTCGGATTCGCGGTCCATTGCGGCGTGATCGGTGACTCCTCGTACCTGCCGGCTCCGACGATCACTCGCGCGCCGTAGGTCACACGGTCTCCGGTAAGCGCGTGACCGATCGACCGCCAAGGGCGGGAAGGCAGCTGCCCCCGAAAATCGTCGTCGGTGTCCTGCCCGCTGCGCGCCACCCAATACACGGGATGCACGATCCGCGCGCCCTCTTGCGCGCTGTACGCTTTCGGTGTCAGCACGACGGTCCCGTTATCCGACGCCTTGCCGGAGTGCGCCACTTTGCAAAAGTAGGTCAGCCCGTCCTTCCAGGTGAAGAAGTTTTCGGACCCACCTCGCCCATCCAGATTTGCGCCCCAGGTGCCGCACCGCTCCCACGTCGTGCCGCCATCGTGCGTGCCGTAAAAATAGATCGGGTCGCCCACTGCCTCGACTTCGAGGAACTCGGCAAACACCATATCGCCGTTTTGCAGGAGGCACCCTGTCCAGCCCGAATGACGGGTGAACTCGGCCATTTTGTTGTCGACACGGACGGGCACCCCCGTCATGTCCTTGCGGCCTTTCCAGATGCCGCGCTCGGTGCCGGTCGTGCCGCCGCCAGACGAATCCGCCGTCCAGTACATGAAATCGCCCGGAGGGAAAACGATTCCACCCGTCCGGTAACGCTGCGCGCCGGTCCAGCAGTTTGCGTAGGCAGTCAGCGGCTGATTCGAGGCCAGCGGCTGCGTCGGGTCCCAGCGCAGGATGCCCGACTCGTAGTCGTAGTCGCCAAAGAGCAGGTACAGGTAAGCGCCGTGTTTCTGGATGCCGTGCATGTGGCGGACGTAGTGATTCCCGTCCGTATTCCAGACCGCCGCGAGACTCCACGTCGTGCCGCGGTCGGTCGACTTGATGACCTTGACTGCATCGTTGATGCCGCCGTCCTCGCGTACCGTGTTGACGTTGTACTCGCACATGTAGACGTTATCGCCGTCCCAGCACACGCCCTCTTGCAGCACGCCGGTATTTGCAAGCACCGGCTCGCCCACCGCGCCGAGGATGAACACCGCGGAACCGTTATCAAAGCTTGGCGCGTTGTTGCCCCAATTCACCCCGCCGTCGACCGACTTGTAGATGCCCTGGTGGATGCGCGCGAGCATCGTGCCGGGGTAATCCGGGCTGCACCAGATCGAGCGGCACCAACCTCCGGGCCACACCTTGTGTGGGGTCGTAGGCTCGTGGTCGTAGGACGTGAGTCGGTACAGGCTGGACGTGTCGC
>CAZBOT010000314.1:0-1521 GCA_964493575.1 uncultured Candidatus Saccharibacteria bacterium
CGCTTGCACATCGCGCAGGTCGAACTCCACGTGATCGGTCGGAAGCGGCTTGTAGTCCGGCAGGAGTTGCGCGTCGAGAGCGTCGCCGATGGTCGCCATGAGCGGCGTTACGCCGTTCTCCCACGCGGCTTTGAGCGCCTCGCCGTAGTTGCTGTAGGTGCGTTGACTGTCCGGGAGCCCGACCGCCATAGCCGACAGCCCGAGCGCCGCCAGAATCCGCGCAATACTCTGCTCGATTAGCGCGGTCAGCGCAAGCTCGTTCGGCGACATGCCGAGGCTATCAACCTGGATCGGTGCGGGTATGACCAGCGGCTTTCCGCGTTCGTCGCCGGTTGTGCGCTGCTGGAACAGTTGCTTGATGCGCTCGGCCTCGTCGCGCGGGATATCAGCCGTGGGGTCCTTCGTGCTGAGGATCACTCCCGGAATGCCCATGTTCTGGAGGATCGCCGCCACGAACGTCGTTGCCTCGTTATCGGACGCGATCTCCCGCAGGATCGGCTTGAGCGGGGCCATGCCCTTGCGTGTGTTCTCGGGGTCCAGGCCGTAGCGGACGTGCAGGATGTCCTTTGGCCAGTACTGCTCCTTGCTTCCGTCCGGCTGTGTCAGTTCGTACCTGTCAATGAGCTTCGGCGAGCCCTTCTCGCTCACGGGCTCCATTCGCCAATGCGGGAGCCAGTACAGCTCGACCGGCGGCCCGAGTTCGCCCGCCCTGCCCCGGACCTTCTGCACGTAGGCGTTACCGTCGCTGAGGAGCGACAGGACGATGCCCGAAACGAGCGGCCCGGACTGGTACGCGGAGTTCGGTCGCCGCCACAGTTGACAGAGCGGGTGATCGGTGTCGTAGTCGCCACCGTCGGCTGTCTCGTGGACGACCGCAAGCGGGGCCTCGGGGAAGGACTGCGCGATCCAGTTCATGCCGATCCACGCGGCGCTATTCAGCCACGGCTGCCCGGCCTTGACCCGCCAGTCAACGTGACTGCCTGGCAGCAGAATGCGCGACGACCGCCCGGTAATGAGCGGTCGCCAATGCGACTCGTCGGCATACGGCATGTCGCCGACGCCCTTGAACCGCCGAACCAGCCTATCGAGGATGCCCATGTTTCAGTATGCCCTCACGATCCGCCTGCGCGTCAGCGCGTTGAAAGCGTCGGCCAGCGCGTCCACCTGGTCGTCATTGCGACCGAGCGGGAACGAGCGCATCTCGTCCAGCGTCGCCCGGTTCCATGCGCCGCGCACCATGCAGACGTTGCCCGCGTTCACCTGCGAGGAGAACGGATCGGCGCGCAGGGCCTTCTCTCCGGTCACCCGGACGGCTTCGACGCTGTACCCTGACAATAGACGGACGAACGCCCTCGATGCGTCCACTCCGGCGCTGCCGGGGTCCTGCGGGACAAGCACACGGACGCTCGTACCGTCAAGGTCGGCAGTCTGTCGCATGGTCCGGTTGCGCTCGTCCGTGTCCCATTGCCCGCGCACCATGTCAGCGACGTAGAAGCGCCCGTCGGCGTCCGGCCCGGCCAT
>CAZBOT010000315.1:0-1519 GCA_964493575.1 uncultured Candidatus Saccharibacteria bacterium
GGAACTCGACTCCACGGAAGTCCGACGACTTGGTGTAGAACTCGTATTCGACTCCACCAATGAAGACCTGGACTCTACAGCCTAGTCGAACAAGTGTGGCCACGGCGTATTTCAGCCCGGACCCGAATTTGCCGATAGGTGTGTCGGTTCTTGGCTTCGCATGGAGACCCAGGATCGTGAACCCGCGGATGTCGAGCAGACCTGGTGTAACATGAACGATGGACATTAGCGTAACTCCCCTGTAGCTTTGAAATGCTCGAGCTGTGCTTGAGCTTCTCTGGACATTGTGATCTGCTTGAAGCCGGCCTTCTGCGCTTGGATCAGCAGCAGGACCTTCTTCTTCTCGGCCTGGCTTCGTGTGTAGAAGGCGAATGCTCCGAGCATGAAACGTTTCTGGCTTCTCAGCCGACCACGCAAGGGCATTATCGGTTCTGCCCAGGAGATTTTCTCGGTGATCACGATCCGGCACTTTGCTTCCTGCATCGGAGCCGGCGGATACTTGGAGTTCACGATCCACAAAGTGTGTATCGGTTCGTCAGACGGGACCTTGCCCGGAACCATGAGTTCCATCACAGTGCTCCTTGGAGTTCGCGGATGAACTCCTCAACCTGTTGGCTATTCATCTCAGGCATCGTTGGTGACGACCCAGGAAAGGTGCCATCACAATGGCTCAATACGACTTCACGGATGCGTTCCGCAACTGATGGTCGATTGAGTTCGGCTTGCTGCTCGGGAGATACAACGATCCCGCCGACAGTGCGCCAGAGTCCGTCTTCTCCCTTCTTCATGCTCGCCTCCGCATGGGAACGACGTTGCTGATGGGCTGAGGCTTCAGCTCGTAGCCGAGCATCCGATACGCCATCTGGATAGAAACACCTTGTGGGCGACGGACCTTGCCGTTCTGCCAGTTGTTGAGGGTCGAGGAACTGAGCCCCGACACATTTGCCTTAGCGAAAGTGGACCGCTTGTCGGCGGCGAGGAGTGGGAGCAGGTCGTCGAGCATCGGGTCGCGCTCGGGCTTCTGCGGGCGGTCCTTGGACCAAGTATACTTACTCATGACGGTCATCCTTTGAACAATGGACAATTGACACTCTGGGTATTAAACCCGTATATTTCTGGTCATTTCCCGTAAACTCTGGGTCATTCCAGGGAAATTTAGTGAATATGTCATCACCTTATTTCCCTGGAATTTCCTAGTGTTGCGGCTAGAAGGGCATCTCGTCCTTGTCTTCGTCGCGGATGTTGCTGCCGCGGCTCTCGCCGTCGACAATCGGTGCACCCGTGTCCGTTTCCTTGGCCTTGACGACCATGCCGCTGTTGACGATCTCAGCGAATAACTTCGCCGCGCGGTACTGATCGGCGGTCACCATCTCCTCCAACCTGGTCAGGTCGACGTTCGACCAGGTGTTGTCGCCCTTCGACTCCTTGACGGTCTTGAGCAAGTAGGGATAGAGCCACCGTGGCGCCCGGTTAGAGGTGCCCGGGATCAGCGTCGCCATGAGGGTCTTGTTCCAGCGCC
>CAZBOT010000316.1:0-1519 GCA_964493575.1 uncultured Candidatus Saccharibacteria bacterium
GCCTGGCCGTGGGTGGCCTGGCCGTGGATGGCCTGGCCGTGGATGGCCTGGCCGTGGGTGGCTGGGCCGTGGGTGGCGTGACCGTGGGTGGCTTGGCCGTGGATGGCGACGGCGGGCCGCGGGGCGTCGGGCTGGCGGGCTGCGCGCGGGGTCGGGGCCTTGAGAGCATGCACTTGTGCGCTCATGTTCGTCTCCTTGGTCTGGTTGTGCTGTGGGGGTGCTGGTGTTGCGGGGGGGCTGGCGCTACGAGTGCGCTAACGCCGCGGGGGGGGGATGCCCCGGGTTTCGACTGAACGGCGACTGCGGTTTGGCAGCGCGTGCGTTGGTCGGGCAAAAGGCGGGGCCCGAGGGGAGAGTCGACCGATGGCGGCCAAGCGCCCGGGATCCTTCGGCCCCCGAAGTGGCGCGCCGCCTGGCGACACATGTTATTGCACCAGTTTGTTTTGCGCAAATACGACAGGGCGGACGAAAAGGAAGTTCCGCTGCCCACCGCCGGGATCGCGAGCGCGGCGGTTCTCGACCGCCGCAATCGCGACTTGCGTCGCTCCCACAGCCCATCCCAGCCGCTGGCCGAAGCGCGATGATTCCCGTAGGAGCGACGCAAGTCGCGATCGCCCGGAGCGCGGTGGTCCTTGTAGGGGTCCTTGTAGGAGCGACGCAAGTCGCGATCCGGCGATCCGGCGATCCGGCGATCCGGCGATCCGGCGATCCGGCGGGCAATGCACGGCCGGCGAGGGCGGCGGGGCCGCAATCGCGACTTGCGTCGCTCCTACGGAAACCGCAGCGCTCGTCCTTGCCGCTGACGTCCGGGCCGGCCCGTGGGAGCGACGCGAGTCGCGATTACGGCCTTCGGGGTGCGCAACGCGAGTGCAAGCGCCGCGATCGCGACTTGCGTCGCTCCCACCGGACAAGTGCCCTGCTGAACCGTACGGAGGGCTTGCCCTTGCCTTGCCCCCTCGGCACTTACTAAGCTTGTGCTATTCCCCTCGAATGGAGCACGCCATGGACTTCCGTAACGGCAGGGAGAGCGACAACGTCGAAGACCGCCGCGGGCAAGGCGGGCGCGGTTTGCGCGGCGGGAGCAAGATCGGCATCGGGACGATCGTGCTGGCGCTGGTGGCGATGTACTTCGGGATCGATCCGAGCGTGGTGCTCAACACGGCGATGACCGACCCGGCGCCGGTCGAATCCACCCAGCCGCGTCCCGCCGCCGAGAATGCGCAGGCGCGCTTCGTATCGATGGTGCTGGCCGACACCGAGGACACCTGGCGGGTGATCTTCCAGCAGGGCGGCGCGACCTACCGCGAGCCCAAGATGGTCCTGTACACCGGCGCCACGCGCAGCGCCTGCGGCGTCGGCCAGGCGGAGATGGGGCCGTTCTACTGCCCCGCGGATGCCAAGGTGTATCTCGACCTGGCCTTCTTCGACGAGCTGCACCACCGCTTCGGCGCACCGGGCGATTTCGCCCAGGCGTACGTGATCGCGCACGAGATCGGCCATCACGTGCAGAACCTGCTGG
>CAZBOT010000317.1:0-1518 GCA_964493575.1 uncultured Candidatus Saccharibacteria bacterium
CGTTCCATTAACCAACGATCCGGACAGATTTAACCAATCTGTCCGGATCATTTTATTTAAACTGATACGTAAAACTTTATTTAAGTTTACGTCTAATTTTATTCAACTCGGAACGATACTCATTTAGATAAAATTCTCTTTTAGTTTGACTCATACGGAACATACTCATAGTTGATTTTCCGTTAAAATATTCCGTCCAGATTTTACTTACATTTTTAAAATAGTTGTTCAAGAATTCAATTTCAGTTTTAGTCAAGTTTTCCATAACCTGTCTCCATTGGTTGGTTACAATTTAACGTATCACGGGAAGGTTAAAGAACGGTAAGTAACTACATACAAGTTAATTAAAACTTTAACATTTGCGCACTAACTCTTTATTAACACCCGACACACTACTATAGGACCATGAACAAGGAGACTATGACCATGACCTACCTGCTTCGCCTGCTGCACCTCCTGCCTGCACCTACCGCACCTGCCACCATACCTGCACACCGGTGGAACCGTGCTACCGTGGGTGCAGACCTGCGTGCATACAACTGGTGCAACCGCGCTCCTGCCCACGGTGAATGACCGGGACAGGTAGCACCTAGTTGCCCTGACCTGACCTGTGCCCTGACCCGAATGGGTCGGGGTGCTGGGCACGAACTCGTTAACAACTCGTTAGCGAAACCAAACCGATTGCAGCTTGATTAGTTTGGCCCGCCGCCGAGCTCCATAGACTCCGAGGCCATTTTCGAAGTGTTACTTTATAACATAGTGCAAATCGTCGTCGTTGGTGACCCACGCGTATTCGCGCCCGATCTCCTTCGCAATCGCGTCCATCACCACAGCAACATTATTGTGGTAAACTTCACTGGCGCGCATCCGCCCAGCCCTAGGCAACATACTATCAACCAGCACGCCACCATTCTTCCAAAAGATAAGGGGCTCCAGGTCCACACCCCTGCGTGCATTCCGCCCCAGCCCTAACTTCATGATACATGAATAGTGGGTATTCCCATAAGAGTCAAACACGATCAGGTAAGGGTCCTGATCCGATTCCGTGACTACGAACCCACGCATGTCCCCCTGGTTCATCAGACACTGGGCCAAGACCCTGGCATCTCGCTTCGTGGGTGCAATCCAGCAGTTCTTTCCCTCGACTAGTTCCACTTGAGGCTCCATTCTTAAACTCGAGATTATTATATCACGAAGTAATTGACTCGGACACTGGCACGTTGCGCAAAATAATTTTCAAAAGCTACGTTTACAACCGTATCAAGACATGATATACGTGGATGATCGGGAAATCCATCCTCAATTCTGGGGCCTGGGTCATGTAACTCGCGGGACTCATCGTGGCGTCCGTTCTGACTCCATATAAGCCTTCTGACGGGAACAACCCGTATACAGAAGCTCAGCTCAAGGCCCTCTGGGCTGACTTGGAGCCGTCTGCACGGGAGCCTGGAAAGTACTCACCTGCAGAACGCATATTGCTCCAGAGGCAGTTTCTGACCTACATCGCTCAGGGTTTCT
>CAZBOT010000318.1:0-1513 GCA_964493575.1 uncultured Candidatus Saccharibacteria bacterium
GCCGGCCACCGTCTCGAGCTCCTTGCGCTTCAGCCATTCGTCCATGCTCATGCTGCCTCCTTCCCTGCTCTGCGCTGCTCGCGCGTCTGATGACACCCCGCGCACCACCAACCGGCCGCAGTCTTTTTCCGTCCGAGCGTGCGACACTCGCGGAATGCAACCTCGTCGGCGTAAAACTTGAAGCTCATGCGCGCCCCCTTGCGGCCGTGTATGCGGCCTTGGCTTGTGCGTGGAGCGCTGCGGCCGATGCGTGGCCGTGCCGGCGCTCCCATGTCTCGAAAAATGCCCGGCGCGGTGCGGGCGGCTGGGCTGCGACCCAGCGCGCGAGGCAGTCGCGCATGTAGTCGGGCGTCCAGGTCGGTCCGCGCGGGATGTCAGGCAGCAGCATTGCCGGGCTCCAGTGCGGCCGTTGCGCGCGGCGACGCGATCACCCCGCGCGCAACGTGCTCGGCGAGGATCTTCACGAAGCGCGGCTCGCCGGCCTCGGCGAGTTCGAGGATGGCGGACTCCCAGCGCGAGCCGCGGGCGCCGCCGGGTGGCGGCGTCTTGGCCCAGGCTGTTCCGTCCTGGTGCTTCCCGGAAACGGCGCGAATGCTCATTGCCCGCGCTCCCGAAGCAGCGCGTCGACCTTCTCCATCACCTCAGCCTTGCGCTGGCGCATCTGCTCGCTGTGTTCGCGCGCCAGGGCTTCCTGTGCAACCCGCTGCGCCTCTCCGGCGAGGTCGAGCTCGGCCAGGTGCGCGCGCAGCATGGCTAGGCCGCGAAGGTTGGTTTCTCGCTCGCGCTCGGTCAGGTCCGGCGCCTCGAGCAGCGCTTGCGGCCGTCCTTGCAGCAGCGCGGCCGTCACTGCTCCGTCGCCTTGCGGGGCTGCCAGCAGGTGCGCCACCGATTCGCCGGCAATGCGCCCGCGCTGCACTGCCTGCGTGAGCGCCGCATCGCGCCGGCTGGCGTCGTGGCCGATTGACGCCACCCATCGCCCTTGCTGGCCTGCTTCTCGCGCCTCGCGCACCATCCGCTCGTAGGCATCCCGGAATGCGACCCGGGCGCCCACCTTGTCGCGGGCCTCGAGGATCGGGCGCGCAACATCGAAGGCTTGCGCGATCTCGTCCGTCCAGACGACGGTATCGGCCTCATCCAGCGCCCCGAGCGCGATCGCCCACGCCTCATCGGCGCCGGGCCGGCCGTCCTGCCCCTCGATGCGCTCGAGCACCGCGGCCAGTGTCAGGCGGGTTTTCAGCTCTCGGCGGCAGCGGTCGAGCGCACACAGCACGGCCGCCTCGGGGTGAGCGTCCAGGTCGCCCGCCATCACGCGCAGCGCTGCCTCGGACAACTCGGTGCCGGTGAGCTCGGCCGTGACCGCGATAGCCTTCAGGATGCTCGGTTTCATTTCGCAGCCTCTTCGCACTCGGCAAGCAGGCTCTGGACCGCAGAAGCCATCGCTCCGCGGCGGTCGGACTGGCGGGCGGCGGTCGTGGTGACGACGCGGCCGGTGGCCCATTCGGTTCGCAGCTTC
>CAZBOT010000319.1:0-1504 GCA_964493575.1 uncultured Candidatus Saccharibacteria bacterium
CGCTCGCCGCGCTTTTCGGTCTCGTCGGCGATGATCAGCAGCGTGGCCGCCAGGCGGCGAAGCTGCGCCGCGCTGAACTCGGCCCCGTCGCCGGGCAGGTTGTGCAGGACCGCCAGCGGTGCTCCGTGGCGGTCCTTCGTGTGCTTCACGATCAGCGTGCGGTCCATGGTCGGCTCCTGGTGTTTGGTGGTGTGCTGCTGTGATGTGGAGTATCCATCTTTGGGTTTCTTGTGTCAATCCATAGATGGGTATTTCTTAACGTAAAAAAGCCCGCTCAAGGCGGGCCGTGTCCTCATGCGAGAGCGTTGCGGGCGCCGCAGTCGTTCGCTCAGTACATCACTGGGGTACGAGCTTGCAGCCGCAGTGTTTGCATACCCGGGCCTCGCGTTTCACAAACTCCGCGCAGTCCGGACATTTGATGTGCGTGTCGGGTCTTGGCGTATCCGCGTCTTCAGTTATCGACGGCAGAACGAGCACGATCAGCAGAGCAATCAGGCTAAACAGCAGGCCAAGGATGAACCATCCGAAGCCGCTTCGGCCCTTGTTGCTCGCAACGATGGCGCATGCAATAGCGATACCAACCCAGAAAATAAACAGCTCCATTTGCTCTCCCTGGTTATGTGTCGATGATCTTCGCCAGTTTGCCGAGAACGTTCAGCGCTGCGGGAACTTGATGATCGTCGCGCATGACTTGGTCACGCCGACCGTTTCCGGGTCGGCGTGGCAAAGTGCTCGGTCGCGTGGTCGATGGCCTGCTTCAGGCAGCCTTGTACATACGCTTGCGCCTCTGGCGGGAGGGCGTCGTAGGCCTCACGGCTGACGAGTTTGAACGGCCAGCTATATAAACTCGCCGAGTCTGCCACCTGCTGCCCGTTTTGCATATTGGGCGAAGGTAATAGGTAATGGGGCAGGGGTGATGGGATACTGGCCTGTTCAGACCTGGGCGTTACCAGATCGGCGGCTGATTTGCCGAGTGCCGCCGCAAGGGCGTCAAGATTCTCGACAGTGAGGTTCACTTCGCCGTTTCGGGCGCGCTGGACAGTGCCGAAGCTCACGCCGGATCTGCTGGCGAGCTTCTTCAGGGTGTCGGTGGCCGGATTCTCTGCCATCCAGGCGGCCAGATTGACGGCGATCACTCTCTTGATGTCCATGCGTGGATGGTGCATCCAGACTGAATCCAGTCGCGGGTATTTGCAAATACCCATAGATGGGTTTAGAGTAGCGCACATGGATACCCCCATGAACCTCTATGACTTCGTGATGGCCTGCCTGAAGGCCCGCGCGATCCCGCAGCGACAAGTCGCCGCGGAGTCGGGCGTGCCGTTTTCCACGGTGGCCAAGATCGCGCAGGGCTCCGTCACCGATCCGTCGGTGCATACCGTCCAGAAGCTCGCCAATTACTTCGCCGGCAAGGGCCTGCATCCGGCCACCGACCACCACGAGGCCGCGTGACGCGGCACAACCCCTGAGGAGCAATCGCATGTCCAACACCGTCCTGATCCAT
>CAZBOT010000320.1:0-1499 GCA_964493575.1 uncultured Candidatus Saccharibacteria bacterium
GGCGGCGGCGGCAAGGCCCACCCCCGTCCACGTGCCCCGCGCCCGCTGATCGACCGCGGCGCCGCCGGCAGTCGCGTCATCTCCCCAACCAATCGGGGGCGGTGCAACCTCGACATCACCAACAGACCATACAATCCGAGCCTCGATCCCCTCGTCCTCGTCTGGGTCGCGGTATGTGTTCATGGTAGGATATACTCCATCTCAACCTCTACCCGTTTACCCCGCGATCTGACCGAGTGAACCCGAAACGACGCGCCCGGCGCCAACATCAATTCCTTGCGGCTGCCGGCCCCCGCGCGCGTCCCTTTGGGTAGCCGAATTCGAGCGACGGCCTGCCGCCCGAACACGGACACCGCGCTTGCCTCTGCCCGCATGGTTGATGTTGACACGAACCCCTTGTCGGTGATTATCGCGCCGGGTCTCAGATCAAACTGATCGGCCGAAAACCCCCGGAACACATCCATTGGCTCCTTCAGCGGGGGCGCCTTCTTGATCGCCGCGGTAAACGCCTTGTTGGCTTTCTTCCCCTCCGCTATCACACTCGCCCGACTCTCCGGCGTCTCAAAGTAACTGGTCTTTGGTATTTCGGTCCCGCGCAAGAGGCCATTCATTACCGCGTATCCATCGGACTTATACATGCCAAGACCGCGGGACTCTGCCTTGGTAAGCCCTCTCTCCCACTCCCCGTAATGTTCCTTGAGGAAGGCCCGGCTCTCCTCCGGGGTCCTGATTTCGCGCGCCGGCCCAGACATCCCGCCCCCCCCCGCAACCGCGCCGCTCGACGCCCCCCGCCCTCCACCCTTCCCCGCCTGCGCACCGGCCTTGGAGCCATCATCCCCGCCATTACCGCCACCACCACCGCCCACCCGACAGGTTTTTCCGGCAGAGATCCACGATCCCCCGCATTTTTGCCCCTTGAATTCGATGATCCTACCGCAGTTGGCGCAGAGGTCGACCCCGGCCCACGACTGATCGACCACCTCCCCGCCCTCGCCGCTCGCCGGCGCGTTCGGGTCGTTCACGTCGGCGACGTCGGCCGCCCCCGGCGCCGCTTGCGCCTCCGGCACCGTGATGCCGAGCATGCGCGTCGCCTCTTCGGCGAGTGCTTCCATCGGGAGCGGGACACCCGCTTGCACCATCGCCGCGACGCTCTGAGTCCATGCGCCGACGTCGCGCCGGTCAAGCGGCCCGTGCTTCACGCGCGGGAGGCGGTCGGCGGCAACGGTCCAGTTGTACCCGATCCAG
This sequence comes from uncultured Candidatus Saccharibacteria bacterium, assembly GCA_964493575.1. Lineage (GTDB taxonomy): Bacteria > Patescibacteriota > Doudnabacteria > UBA920 > UBA920 > UBA920. Next base: position 1,246 of record CAZBOT010000320.1, read on the forward strand.
CGCGGGATCAGGTACCGGTTGTACGTGTCCTCGATCTCACGGGCGATGAACTGCAAGGCCAGGATGAAGAACGAACTGTGATCGCCGGACAGCGCCATCGACCCCACGCCGTCCGTGCCGAGCGCGAGGAACTGGGCGAGCGGCGCCAGGAACAGGTCGCGCCGCTGGAATTCCATCATCGGCACCGGGTCGACGGTGGCGCCCTCGATACCCTTGATCCCCCAATCCGTCACCTGGTCGTCGACCCGGAAGAA
>CAZBOT010000321.1:0-1486 GCA_964493575.1 uncultured Candidatus Saccharibacteria bacterium
TGCGCCCCGCGACGGCCGGAGCCAGCCTGCTACCCACCAGCGCATCAGGCACAACGATGCCCAGCGCAGCGATTTCCTGCTGATCTACCGTCGCATCCGCCGTGATGAACGTCGCCACATACTGGTACGTCGCCAGGTCAGCCGATGCCAGCCGGTAATGGTACAGCCCGCGCCGGCCCTCCGTTGCGCTGCCAGCCGTCACCAGCGCCGTGCGCGAGCCATCAGCCAGCGTGTATCTGTCCACGTCCACCGTGACAGTCAAGCCAGTTTTCCCGGCTTTGCTGGCGATAAACTGACCAACGAACAGCAAATCGGCCATGATCTACTCCTAGCCCGCCATGCTGGCAACCAGCGCGTCGAAGCGCGCCTCTGCCGCCAGCCGTTGCGCCTGCGCAGCCTGGATCGCCTGCTGCGCCTGCATCGTCGCGCTGTCAGCCTGCGCCTGCGCCAGTCGTTGCACGCCCTGCGCCATCTCCACGCCCATGCGTGCATCGAGCAGCGCCAGCGCCGCGCCCAACTGCTGCGCGCCAGCCGGGAACGCCGCATTGATCGTTGCCAGTACCTCGTCAATTGTCATAGCCATGTTCGTTGTCTCCTGTGTCTAGAGTGCGGCCATTGCCGCTGAGATAAGGCCAACCTGTGTGCTGGTTAGCGTTGTGTTGTAAATTGCCAACGCCTGTACCTTGCCATTCAACGGCAGGGCAGGCGAGCCAGCGTTGTTGTATGCGGCAATGAAGATAACACGCTGCGCTCCTGAACTTGTACCAATCGTGCCAACATTGCTCCCATTGCGGTATGCCGTCTTACCGGCAAATCCCAGCACGCCTTCCGATTGGCGGGGAGCCAGTGGAACATAACCGAGGTTGCCGTATTCGACTCTATTGTCGGCGCGCAACCACAGATAAAATTGACCGCTTCCGCCCTGGCCGCCAAACACCATCTGATTGATACCGGCATCACTAAACCGAGCCAGCACCGACCATTTTCCATCTGCTGCAGGCGTGACGCCTGTCGTCAAATACTGGCTGCTCGCCGCTGTAAACGTCCAGCCAGTCGCTGCGTCGAACGTCGGCGCAGTGCCCGGCGCAGCGTCATACGTGCCAGGGTTAGCCAAGTTGACATACGACGCCGCCAACGAAGCCGCGCCTTTGGATTGGTACGCTGCCACGCAGTTGGCCGCAGCCACGCCGCCCGACAGCCACCACGGCACAGCAGCCGCGCCCACGCTCGACCTGCCCAGCCCCAGCCCCATCACGCCGCGCCCGCCCAAGGCCAGGCCAATGGTGCGAATACGGGCCATCCATTCGCTATGTGGTTGTCGGGGTAGTGCGATTGCTGTCATCGTCGTTTCGTCTTGCTGGCTGCGCTCTCGCGCCGCCGTTACTGTGCCTGCGCCTGGCAGGTCGGCATTTGACGGCCATTTGACTGGCTGGGCCAAATCGTCAAATGGTTTGCTTCGCTTAACGTCTCTTAACGAGCGTCACCC
>CAZBOT010000322.1:0-1484 GCA_964493575.1 uncultured Candidatus Saccharibacteria bacterium
GCTCTACGGGAGACTTCAGTGTTTTATACGAAAGGAATGATCCAAGCAAGAACGCAAAAGCGCCGTAAAAACAGGGGGTCGTCACCGGATTAGGATATACGCAGTCGGCGACTTTGAAAATTGTCCCCTCCTCGGCATAGAATCGAGCGAAGTCCGTGTATACGGTGTAAAAAGCAAACAGCGTGCCGAGAAAGAAAACACCTAATAGGATTATTCGAAGAGACAATAGGTTTTTCATATTATCTACCCTGAACCGATCCACGAAGCTGATTTGCTACCTTTCTCAAGACGTCAAAGTATGTGCTTCCTCCCACTCCTCCAATCTTCCTACCTCCAAAAAACACCTCAACACCCCTTAGCTCCAATCCAGAAATACCAAGCTCATTAAATAATTTCATTAACCTCTGAGAAGTAGGTGATGGTTCAAGAGATGCTGGTTCATACATTTTTGCGGGATCTAATCTTGTGACCTTATCACGACTAGAAACCGGATCACTAATAACAGTCTTTAGCAAACTCAGTGCACCAGAGATAGTCTCCTCTGGGATGTTCCTCCTTAATAGACTTCCCCTTACCTCCACCTCAAGCTGCCCTTTTGCCAACTCAACCGCATTGTTCATCAGATATGCTTCTCTATGCAAAATCGGCAAGTTTGCATGTACCGCAGCCTCTGCAATAACGCTATAATATCGCCTTGATCGCAAATTCTCTGGTACACCTTTATTAGACGCATTTAAATCTTTCAGTATCTGTAATGCTTCTCCATTTGCTATTCCTAACAAATCACGAGCACAGCGGGAATCATCCATTAAACCATTTCTTTTACATGCCTCAGCTATATATCTTTTGATTTCAGCGAGCACTACTTCCTCTTCATATGATGCGGAGCCCTTGCGCTCTGCTTGCAGCTTACTATGCTCACGGCGTAGAAGTGCTATCCTAGCTTCTGCCTGTTTTGGCGTTTCACCAACTGGAATTTTACTATTCCCTTCATTCCTATTGTAGAGAAACGGTTTTGGAGAAGGGCTTGCGTCTTGGCGGATTATACCGATTTCTTCTGAAAAAGCCGTCGTTGCCTCTTCTCTAATCTGATCACGCATTCGTATATCTCTTCGCGCAGCCTCAGCCATTGTCGCTTTTGTTACTACCCTGCCTTCACCTAAAAGCCTCTCAACCTCACGAAGTGTTGGTGCAATCGCGACACCAGTCCTACGCGCCTCAGCGTCATTCCCACCAAAAACAGACTCCAGTATTTGTGGGTCTTCTAAGACAGTTCGCACATCCCGCTGGTTTCCACCCATATCAGGAAAATTGTGGGGGTCTGCTGTTTCTACAGCACGATCAGGAGGCATGTCATTAGTATACTACCAGCGCAGTGTTGTTCATATATCCCCAAATATTTTTAAAAGTGTCTATTGTATAGGTTAGTTGGCCGCGCCACGGGTCATTGGTGAGAATATGCGTTGGATTTTCAATGTCTCCAA
>CAZBOT010000323.1:0-1484 GCA_964493575.1 uncultured Candidatus Saccharibacteria bacterium
GAGGGTGGTTGGTGGACGTTTCCGACTCCTACTCACTGTTCCGCTCCTTCCCCGATTTCCCCGACAGCCTTCCCGAACGCCTCAAGTGCGGATACGGCTTCTCTCACTGCCGGAAGGAGTGCCGTACGGAGAGCGAAGCTGAGGTCTGCCATTTGTCGAGTCATCGCAGACATCCGCTCCTCCATAGTGGGGGGGCGTTGATGTGTCAGGGCCGCAATCACCATGATGACCGCAAGGGACACGACAAATATGAGCAAAAGGGCTGCGGCATCGCTCATTCGGTGGCTCCTTCCCCGACCTCAACCTCGACCACTCCGAGGCCACCACAGGTGGGGCAGGCCCGATACATGGCGTAGAACTCGTTGCCGGTTCCCCCGCAGTAGTCGCAGAGGATCAGGGTCGGATCGCTGGCGACCTGCTTCATGTTCTCCGCTCGGCGTGCTTCGTCGCCGACAACCCCCATGTGGCTCACTGTTCCGCTCCTTCCCCGAGGATGACGCGTCTCTCGGCGCAGACTTGTACCCACTCCTCGCTCCACCCGCCCCGCGGACAATCCACCTGGGGATCGCCTGACTTCTGTAGGGCGGCTTCGCTCATCGTGACGCCCGTGAATCCACAGGTCGGGCATGGCTTCTCCACGACCACCCTGGCTCCGTCTGCGACCAGGGCCTCCAACTCGGCCCACTTGCGAGCAGCGTCGATCACTTGACGCCGGTCTTTCATGTGCTGAGGCCAGGAGTCGGGCTTCCTTGGGTCGAGTGTTCCGGCACGACGCAGATCGTCAGCCACGTTGAGGAAGTCCATCTGCTGCCTGGACACGACTTCCGTGAGGGGGCGGTCAGCCACGGTCGGCCTCCACCCTCACATCGAACCCGTCCGACACGGCCCTCGCGATGTGATGCAACACCTGGAAAAGCTGACCCTCGATGACCTCCCCCGTATATGGGATCAACACCCGTACGCGGGGCCACGACTCAAACTCTGCCAGCGTGTCTTGGAGGGCGGCGGCAACCGTGACCTCGAAAGGCCCATCGCCTGTGTCGTCGTAGGTCTCGTACCGATCAAGCACCCCGTAAGCCATCACTCGGCCTCCTTCCTGGCCCGCCCACACGACTTACAGACATCACCCATATCGGGCCAACCCGCATCCAGCCAGTCCTCTTCGTGAACGATCTCCCGGCCACAAGCCGTCGTCCACGGTGCGACCAGCCAATGCACCTTCCCCAACGAGGGCATGGCACTCCTCTCATGCCAGAAGCGTTGTCGGACGAAGGTCATTCGGTGGCTCCTTCCCCGATTGTCGGCGGATGTTCCGTCCAGTAACCGTCCTGCCATCCACGGTGGTAACCGATCAGGTGGCCGACAGTGAAGATGCCGAGCATTCCGACAGTGAGTGTGAGCCAAACATCAAACGGCATCGGTGGCTCCTTCCCCGAGAACGATGCGACGCTTCCACTCTGAGCCATACTGACGCAGCCACAACG
>CAZBOT010000324.1:0-1482 GCA_964493575.1 uncultured Candidatus Saccharibacteria bacterium
GCGCCAGAAGGCAAAAAAAGAGGCTCTCAATGGGCGAGAGCCTCTTTTTTGCTGGAGTGGGTGGTTAGCTAGTCGTTTATCTCTAAAAGAGATTTTATCCTCGCGGTGCTCCAGAATTTATCTAGGCCGTGATGTTCGGCGTGCTCATCCCAGCAATTTGCACACAGACGCTTCGTTCCAAACGTGTAGTACGAATCAAACTTATCTGAGCAATACTTACTTGTGCAAACTGGAAGGCCGCATGCAAAACATTCTGTGGTCGCACTTCCTTTGCAATTCTGGTTACTCTGGTTGCATGGACTAGGCATTTTCTATTCAACTCCTGACAAGTACACGCCGTCAGCCATCTGACATTCGCCGCAAAACTCTGCGCCGTGTTCGTAGCATGCGCCGATGTATTCGCTCTCCAGCTCATAGCACTCGGCGCATGTGAGGATGTGTTCGTGGGTGGTGGGGTGGTCAGTCATTCTCTCTCCTCGTGAAAATCAGGGTCATAGTGGGCGCATACGGGTAAATTATACAGTTTTAGGCTCTAAAAACGGGTTTTGGAGCCTGGGCCAAACTTTCCAGTGGACTTTCCTTCTCTTTTTCGGTCTGCAAAACTCTTTGAGACCAAATGTTTGTCAATTTCTGTCTGAGCCTTATTTACTTCGTGCCCATAGTTCGCTAATCGATTCTGAGCCATGTCTACATAATCTTCAGAAATCTCAACACCGAGGTATTTATGTCCCAATATTTTTGCTGCAACAAGTGTTGTTCCAGAACCGCAATAGGGATCTAGAATAATCCCTTGCTTTGTCTCGTCCAGTATTGAATATATTGCCCTTAGTGGAAGTTCAAGCGGGAAGGCTGCGGGATGTTTGCCATTGCGCTCTGGTGAAATCCTCCAGATAGAAGTCATGAGCGCGTGTTTGGATAAAAGCTCTTCGCCAATAAGATTCTTTCCAATGGGTTTGTATAGCCAATAGACCCTTTCGTCCACTTGCCAAAAACGCCATCCCCTAATATTTGCAGCGAGCATCCTGTCCCAGATTATTTCCTGTTTCACAACCCAATCGGACTTGGATATCCAAGCATAAGGATGTAGCAGTATTCCTCTTTCCCAACGAATTTTGTGGTTATAAAAGAACGAACCGCCTGGTTTCGTTACGCGATACATCGCGTTAAGAACAGCGATTTGCTGCTGCTGATATTCATCCTCAGGCAATGCGTCTGAAGAGCTTTGATACTGAACGTTTTTGACAAGCCAACCCTTCTTATTTTCCTGCTTGTTGTAGGGCGGCGATGTTACAGAAACATCAACAAAATCGCTTGGCATCCCTTTGAGGGATTCAAGGGTGTCGCCCACAATAATTTGGTCTAAGTTCATTATTATTCTTTCTCCTCAACTAAGTATTCCACGCCATCAGGTGCGCCGGCGTTCAGGTCATACACGCGCCGCGCAAACTCTGACGGGTCAATGCTCCAGTCTACCACGAAGGC
>CAZBOT010000325.1:0-1482 GCA_964493575.1 uncultured Candidatus Saccharibacteria bacterium
CGCTGTAAACGCTTTTCTAAGCGACATATACGAGGACTTTAAAGCCGAATATCCCGAGCATGCAGAATATGCAAAAATGGACCTTTTGAATAATGCAAAACGTGTTTTTAAGGCCCCCTATTCAATCCATAAAAGGCACCCTTACGCTGTAATACCCCTTGATCCCGGGAAGGTTCTTATAGACTTTGAACAGGCAACAATACCCCTTAAGCAGGAAGTCATAGACCGTGGTAAGAGCTGGTACAAGACATTTGACACCGACTATAAGCTATTGGATCACCTGGAAGAACGTTACTTTAAGAGAGCCGAAGAGAGCGTAACGGACCATAGCTATAAGATCCGAAATACTGAACTTGAAATAAGCCCCCTTCCGATAAGGGATAACTGGCCCCCATGCATCCGGAACTTATTAGCGTTACCAACATGTGACGAAGGCGCAACCCGGGCATTATTCTTTTTATCTACCTTTTTAGGCCAGGTAGGAATACCAGAGCAGGAAGCTAAGGATATATTTTACAGACTTGCTAAAAGGTGGGATAAGCCGACAGCTAACATATTTGAAACTAAGTTTAGGTTATTGCATTGTCCGAATTGTGAAACCTTGCGAAGTCCTGATAACACTGGATACCCCCGAGGTAAGAGCATACTTCGTTTAGGTGTTTGTAAGCCGGATATACGCTGTATAGGCCTTCAAAAAAAGAACCCCAGGTTCTACACCGATAAGGCCGGATACCTGGCTTATTTGCGTAATAGGCTACGTGGATCCAACGGGTCTAAGCAGGACACCACAGGCAAGCAGGCAACGACAAATTAACAAGTATATAGCGACCTGGAAACGTGACAGATAAGAAACATTTACCAGAAAATCCGAGTTACTACAATACTCTATTTTCTTTTTAGAGGCCCGTATTAACTCGGAACGCCAAAAAAATGCACAAAATAAACACATAAAAAATGAGTAAAAAATATACAAATTACACACATAAAAAAAGCATGGATCTCGAAGATCTCTTAAACGAGTTTGATATTGAGGCCCTATTATTGGAACTTACAACCCCGGGCCTGGAAGAGTTTGATCTATCGTGGCCTGATATAGACAGCACCCTGCAGCAGGTTAATGTTATTGATATTGATAAACTGCTTAGGGATCTTGAAGTGCTCTATTAGCACCACATAAAAAACGCAATATCATTTATTTTCATGGACTAAAATATATATCAAATGCATATCAGTAACACGATACATTCTTTTTTGTAACACCAAGTAACACCAATAAACATATAATGTATTACCACATAATACGTATTATGTTCAATAGAGACAATTGGGCCCTGGTATTGGTACGGGCCGAAACCCGGGAACAGATCCGAAAGATAGCCAGAAACGAAAATAAAAAAATGTGGGAAATAGTAACCGAAGCCATAAAACAGAGGTCATAACATGGGTGAACTTCAAGCATACCAGCCATTACACGCAAAACTC
>CAZBOT010000326.1:0-1478 GCA_964493575.1 uncultured Candidatus Saccharibacteria bacterium
AACCTATCGCCGCTGCCGAGTGGGAAAAGCTGCGCCGGCTCTCCGAGAGGCTGGAAGAACTGGCGCGGCCGGGGTGAGTCATTCGATGCTCGCGGCAATGCGCTGCCCGATCCATGTCACGCAAGGAACGGCCCACGAGTTGCCCAGCGCCCTGTATTTCGGCCCGTCCGCAGCGGGCTTGTTGCGATAGGTGATGTTCAGGTAGTCGTCTGGAAATCCCTGAAGGCGTGCACATTCGGTGGGCGTAAGTCGGCGGACATTCATGGCGGGGGTGAGGACGTTGCGCTCCTGCGCTCTGCCGCCGCCTTTCGGCGCGGTCAGCGCATAGGCCACATCTCCACCGACTTCAAGCGAACGACCACCTTCCCGCCCTCGCTCTTGGAACGCGACCGCCTGCACTTCCGCCCGCGCCTCCAGCGTGTAGGCGTGATCGGCTTGCACACCGACGCCGTCGGGACCGCTGGCCGGGTTCGTGCGCAGCGCGCCGGCCTGGATCGCGTAGCTGACCGCCTGCGTGCTGCCGTCCGTATCGAGCGGCCCGGTGCGGTCGTGCCAGTGGTCGGGGTCTTGGCGGGCGTTGAAGGCGATGGCGACTTGGCCGCCTGCATTCGCGTGGCTCTTGTCGTGTCCCATGCTGCGTAGCGTCGGCGCAACCTCGCCTGCGTCCGCGCCGTAGTCCTTGCACGAGAAGGCGACCGGCACCAGCGGCGTGCCGCGCCCCGTCCCGTCCTCGCTGGCGTCGAAGCCTTCGGCCTTCAGGGTATGCGCGACGAAGTTGCACGTATCCCAATCCTGCCGCTTGGCCTCGCCCGCTGTGTCACAGCGGGCGATAGGATCGGCGTGGATCAGCACATGCGGCTTGTCGCCGCCCCCGCCTGATGCGCGCAGGCAGTTCTGAAGCTCGTCGCCTAGCTCTGCGGTTCCTCCGCCTTCTCTGCCACGGAGCGCAACGCTGCGTGCAGCGCGGCCGGCAGATCCTTCCCGCGCTTCTCGGCTCGGCGCAGAATCCCGGCGCACGCCGTCCCACTCAAAAAGTACCGTTGCGGGATCGAACCCGTCTCGAGCACTTGCGACAACGAACACACGGCGGCGGCGTTGGGCCAGTCCGAAGTATTGGGCGTCCAGGGTCCGCCAAGCGATTGCACGCGCGGGTCCATACACAGCACCAGCGTTCGCCCATTTTCCCCCTGGCGCTCGAAGCGGCTCATCTTCTCCGGCAAGGCCAGCCAGAAAGCACCCGAAAGCATTGTCCTTGGTCGAGAGGACGCCGGGGACGTTTTCCCAGAAGACGATTGCGGGGGGGCGTCCGTCTCGAACGCGAACAAAGTCGATTGCATCAGCAAGCTCCACGAATTTCAGGGTCAGGTTTCCGCGCTCGTCGGCGAGCGATTCGCGCAGGCCGGCGACGGAGAACGCCTGGCAAGGGGTGCCGCCCGCGAGTACGTCCGGGGCTTCGACTTCGCCGGTCATCACGCGCC
>CAZBOT010000327.1:0-1473 GCA_964493575.1 uncultured Candidatus Saccharibacteria bacterium
CTTCCCAATAAAGCACTCTACCTCCGATATTCTTTAACTGATAAGTCACACTGTTGTTAAAAGGACCGCACTCAGCACCACTGGCATTGAGTTCACCCGGAGGAACCACCAAGACACCATAGGGTAGAGGGCAGGTGCCTTCGGGTAATCCCGCGGCCTCTTCCACCGTCTTACAACTATTCAACCTGCCTGTACCCAGGTTCTGGGGCCCCGGATCGGTATTGTTTTGAAGCAGTGTCTTTAAGTTTTCCATAGGGTAGGAAGCATTTGCATTAAGCACCAACCCTAAGGTACCGGCCACTTCCGCTGCAGCAAAGGAAGTGCCCAAGACTCTCGGGTAACCGTTTACATCCATGTAATCAATGGTCAAAAGATTGTCACTTGCCTGAGGAGTGCCTGCGCCTTGAAGCCCTCCCGCAGGTGCGGCCAAATCAACCCAGGTTCCGTGGTTAGACTGCATCATCTTCGCATCCAGCCTTGTCGTTCCGCCCACCACGATGATGCGGGGATAACGGGGCCTGCAGCCGGGGGTTAAAGCATCGGTACCGCAGAGATTCCCATTGGTATTACCAACCGCAATGACCATCACCTTGTTGTATTGTGTCAGGATTGCATTCCACACAGGAAGATATTGGTGCATGGTCTGCCAAGCCGCTGCCGAGAAGTCCCAACCCACATAGGCAATATCCGCATTGGCAGGGTTGGTTATATTGGCGCAATCAGGGACAAGACTGGTGCTGTAACTACCGAAGGCCTGGCACAAGCCCTCAGTGACAAGGCCCAAAGTCCCGTTATAAGGTGCGGTAGAGATCCCGGTCTTGATATCCGCAATCCGGATATTGGGCGTACCGGATTCCGGAGTCTTAGTAACCCCTGCAATCCCTAGTGCGTTATCGGTGGTGGCTGCCATAAGCCCTAAGACTTGAGTACCTGCCGCAATATTAGGCACCACCGCAGATGTATTGGTATTGGTGTCATACTGATAATAGACCAAATCACTGCCAGGCCTTAAATCACTATGATCTAACTTCACGCCTGAGTCTAAGAGTGCGATCTTAACCGAATGATTGTTAGTGCCCAAATCCCACGCATCCACCACCTGGGTCTTATCCAGGTTCCATTGACCGGCGCAATCCGTAAAGGGCTCATCACAGTCATACAGCGTATCGTTCGGGATAAAAGCATGAGGATAGGTCCTGTTAAAATCATTCGGATCAATCCCGGGAAGCTCTCCATCCGGACCAAGGTCATTGGGAAAGAACTCCTCGTATAAAGGTCTTAAGGTATTATCCTCAAACCCGGACGCAGCCATCTCTGCCGCACTCATACTAGACGATGTGAACTTTACTCTTACCATCACAGGATCTACAACCGACGTCTCAATCGTTACCCCTGAATGTGTGCTTGCAAACGACTCAATCGCACTCACAATCTGTGCATTCCCGCCTGTGGCATACACTTTGGTGAGGGTGT
>CAZBOT010000328.1:0-1470 GCA_964493575.1 uncultured Candidatus Saccharibacteria bacterium
TAACGTGGTGTTGAACCGTGCAGCCATTTAACCACAAAACCGGATTAACACCACGTAATTTTATGTTTCCACGAACTTTAACAAAAGCTAAAAAACGGCTGCATCGGTTCCAACAAAAGTTATACTGCGCCGTGCGTTTGGGCAACGAATTATTATTGACCATAATTTAGGAGCATTTAAAATGAAAAAACGTGTAAAGGATACGTTGTTAGAAGCTGGAATCCCTAATGCTATTGCATGTAGAATTTTAGCTAATCATTCTTCGAAAGAAATCAAAAAAGTTTTTGCTTCAGCAAAAAAACTTAAAAAATCCGGCAAGATCCAAAATCTTGCTCCCTGGATGGTTTTTATGTTGAGCCATTAAGGTTTACTTCTTGCGTTTGGAAGTTGCGGATTCGAGTTTTGCAAATAATTCATCATCTTTGAGGATAGGCACTAATATATCGGGCATTAACCATTCGCCCGTATAATGAGGTCTATGTTTGTGTTCGTAAAAGAGCATATAAATATCATGCACAAATTTTTCCAGATCGTTTGGGTTGATGTTAATTAATAGTTTGCGTATATCTTTTAATAGGCTAATATATTGATGAACGACGTATCCGGTTCCGTTAAAAAGAGCATTGTCGGCTTTTTCTATTTCCTCTTCGTGTCTTATCCCGGCGTAATCTTTTTCCATGATGACTCCTTTTATTGTTTAGGTTAATATTGTTTTGGCTGAAATATTCCATATCAAAGAGGTTTTATAAATGACAACAAAGGATAACGTAATTTCATTGTTAAATCATTTATTCGGTATTGGTGCCGTAGATGAAAGGCATAAAAATTTTAGAATCCAGTTCTATAATTTAATGATAGAGCATGAATATGATTTGTCAGACAGCTTCCTTGTGTATGATTCTGGCGACGACATGGATGTTGATTCTGAAATTGAACTCATGAATAAAATGGCTGATCATATTTATTTAGGTACAAAAAATATGGAAGCGAACGGAAAATTTTCGGATGCCGTTATTAAGCGTTGGTCGGTTGAAAATTTATTAAGAACACGGTCGGCAAATTTCCAGGGATCAATACAAATATAGGTTTGACCATTGAATATTCTGAAATCTGGTGTTGCATTAAAATCCGAACTTGTTAGCCAGGGCATCGCTTCCCCTTTAGGCATTGCGCGGTGCATGAAGCCGACTCTGAAAGTGTTCCAAAACTTATTGCATTCTTCTAAGGTTAAATTTAAATCTTGCGACATAACCTGTTTTATATTCTCTTTTGTCGATTTGATGTTTTCTAATTTTAATTTGGCATACAAATATCTTTCATATAGCGGTATTGCTATCATCATGGCGGCAAACCCGCCGTCGCCATCTGGAAGTTCTTTGAGTTTTTCTATGGGATTAACAAACCATCGGGTGAATAATTGGACAGGATCATTGTTCATGCGTGTTCGCCCTTGTATTTAAGCAGTATAAC
>CAZBOT010000329.1:0-1466 GCA_964493575.1 uncultured Candidatus Saccharibacteria bacterium
GCGAGCGCCTGCGCGTTGCGGGTCTTGCCGCAAGCTTGCGGGCCATGGATCAGGACGGTGTTGGACATGCGATTGCTCCTCAGGGGTTGTGCCGCGTCACGCGGCCTCGTGGTGGTCGGTGGCCGGATGCAGGCCCTTGCCGGCGAAGTAATTGGCGAGCTTCTGGACGGTATGCACCGACGGATCGGTGACGGAGCCCTGCGCGATCTTGGCCACCGTGGAAAACGGCACGCCCGACTCCGCGGCGACTTGTCGCTGCGGGATCGCGCGGGCCTTCAGGCAGGCCATCACGAAGTCATAGAGGTTCATGGGGGTATCCATGTGCGCTACTCTAAACCCATCTATGGGTATTTGCAAATACCCGCGACTGGATTCAGTCTGGATGCACCATCCACGCATGGACATCAAGAGAGTGATCGCCGTCAATCTGGCCGCCTGGATGGCAGAGAATCCGGCCACCGACACCCTGAAGAAGCTCGCCAGCAGATCCGGCGTGAGCTTCGGCACTGTCCAGCGCGCCCGAAACGGCGAAGTGAACCTCACTGTCGAGAATCTTGACGCCCTTGCGGCGGCACTCGGCAAATCAGCCGCCGATCTGGTAACGCCCAGGTCTGAACAGGCCAGTATCCCATCACCCCTGCCCCATTACCTATTACCTTCGCCCAATATGCAAAACGGGCAGCAGGTGGCAGACTCGGCGAGTTTATATAGCTGGCCGTTCAAACTCGTCAGCCGTGAGGCCTACGACGCCCTCCCGCCAGAGGCGCAAGCGTATGTACAAGGCTGCCTGAAGCAGGCCATCGACCACGCGACCGAGCACTTTGCCACGCCGACCCGGAAACGGTCGGCGTGACCAAGTCATGCGCGACGATCATCAAGTTCCCGCAGCGCTGAACGTTCTCGGCAAACTGGCGAAGATCATCGACACATAACCAGGGAGAGCAAATGGAGCTGTTTATTTTCTGGGTTGGTATCGCTATTGCATGCGCCATCGTTGCGAGCAACAAGGGCCGAAGCGGCTTCGGATGGTTCATCCTTGGCCTGCTGTTTAGCCTGATTGCTCTGCTGATCGTGCTCGTTCTGCCGTCGATAACTGAAGACGCGGATACGCCAAGACCCGACACGCACATCAAATGTCCGGACTGCGCGGAGTTTGTGAAACGCGAGGCCCGGGTATGCAAACACTGCGGCTGCAAGCTCGTACCCCAGTGATGTACTGAGCGAACGACTGCGGCGCCCGCAACGCTCTCGCATGAGGACACGGCCCGCCTTGAGCGGGCTTTTTTACGTTAAGAAATACCCATCTATGGATTGACACAAGAAACCCAAAGATGGATACTCCACATCACAGCAGCACACCACCAAACACCAGGAGCCGACCATGGACCGCACGCTGATCGTGAAGCACACGAAGGACCGCCACGGAGCACCGCTGGCGGTCCTGCACAACCTGCCCGGCGACGGGG
>CAZBOT010000330.1:0-1464 GCA_964493575.1 uncultured Candidatus Saccharibacteria bacterium
GAGCATCCCAACCCGGGCGTGCTCGTGGTGGACCTCCTGGAGCGCCTGTGGCGCGACTTCGGCGGCGATGTCACGTCCAAGGGCTTCCGCGTCCTCGACCCGCACGTCGGGCTGTTGTGGGGCGACGGCATCGAGGCCGAGGGCATCAAGCGCATCTGCGCCCGAGCGATGTGCGCGGGCTTCTCGGTCGAGAACCTCGTCTTCGGCATGGGTGGCGGTCTGCTCCAGAAGGTCAACCGTGACACCCAGCGGTTCGCCTTCAAGTCGAGCGCGCAGCTGCGCGATGGCGTCTGGCACGACATCCAGAAGAAGCCGCTGGATGCCTCGAAGACCTCGAAGGCGGGCCGCCTGGCCCTCGTGCGGCTTCCCAGCGGCAAGCTGACGACGATGCGCGAGGAGAACACCGTGGGCGTGTTCGACAACGAACTCGTTCCGGTCTTCCGCAACGGCCAGATCCTCAATCGCCAGACGTTCAGCGAGATCCGCGACCGGGCTGCCATCTAGGCAGCCAGGAAGTGGTACGATTCACGTTCATCAACCAAGGAGGCGATCCCATCCCCGCAGACACCCTCGTCGGCAAGCCGGTCACCGTCACTCTCCCTAGCGGCGAGAAGAAGGTCATCGGCAAGGTCGTGAAGGTCCAGGTCACTGACGGTACGCTGTACCTCGCGGCCAAGCTGGAGCGCGCGTGAACAGACTCGTCATCCGGCTCACCTACGAGAACACTCGTGGCGAGATCGAGGTCAAGCGCGAGGACTTCGTAGGCAACGTCGAGGACATCGGCGCGAAGATCTATGCCGCCCAGAGGACGCTCGTCGCGGCCGTGAAGGAGCAGAACTCATGAACCCCGCCTGGTGGCAGTGGGCCGCGCTGATCTTGGCGTCGGCCTGCGGAGGCGTGATCTGCGCCTTCTTTGGGTGGGTGGCCTGGATCCTGGCCCTGGTTCTCGGGATGTTCTGGGCGATCTGGATGATCGACACTTGATGCGCTTCCGCGATGACATCGACCCGGCGAAGACGTGGGTCTGGAGCGACCCGCACTTCGGCGGGTCGAAGAACATGACCCAGTTCGCCAACCGTCCAGAGGACGCCGAGCAGCTGCTACTGGAGCGCGTGGCTCAGGCGGTTGGCCCAGACGACACGTTGCTGTGCCTCGGGGACCTCGTGTACTCGAACAACTCGTGGTTCCAGCACATGCAGGCGAAGCACATCACGGGAGAGCGCAAGCTTCTTATCGCCGGCAATCACGATCGAGGCCGCAACAGCTTCTACCGCAAGTGCGGCTTCAGGTTCGCGAGTCCGTTCAAGCTCAAGTGGGGTGACTGGACAGTCAGCTTCGCCCACTACCCGTGGGGGCCGCCGCAGCGCAACGAGTTCGGGCCGATGCCCGACAAGCATCTGCGCGTTCATGGCCACATCCACGCCAAGGGCTACACGCGCGCGGCGTTCGTGCCGTACCTGCGCA
>CAZBOT010000331.1:0-1462 GCA_964493575.1 uncultured Candidatus Saccharibacteria bacterium
GCAGCCTTATTATCTGAACAACGCGCTGCATAATGGGGCGTTCGATAGGTGGAACGCGGCGGAGACGGAACCCTATGGGTGGAGCAACACCAGCGCAGGAGGCACGCTGGCAAAGGCGACGTTTAAGAAGCTTGTGGGCCGGTTTAGCTGTCGGGTGACAACGGACGCGAACGGGGCCGGGTTGCGGGCTGACGCGGTGCCGGTGCCGGCTTACCATCTGGCGCTGGCGAGCGCGTGGGTGATCATCGAAAGCGGCACATGGCAGCTACAGATTTTCAAGGGGACGGGCAACGGCACGGAGATTTTATCGCTGGACGGCCTGACAGCGGCTGTGCTGGCTGCCAATACCGGCAATGTGGTACAGGACACGGCGGTAGATGAGGCGGGCAACACCTGGTACCAGATACGGATAGCGCAGGTATCGGAAGACGCCACGCAGACAATGTTCGTGCGCTGGGTGCAGGATGGGGCGGGCACGGGCGTGAGTTGGATAGACGCCGCGCAGCTGCGGACGGTGGAGGCGGAGAACAGATTCCAAGACCCGCATTTCGTGCACTTTGACCGCAACGTGTGGGGAGATTTCTTGCTGCTGGACGGCGACAACCACACGGTAGCGGGGAAGGACACGGACCATCATTTCGACAATGACGGCGAGTTTGTGACCACGGCGAGCGGCCTGGTGGTCACGTTTGATACCAGCACGAGCGCCCTGGGGTTGGTAAAGACGCGGGTGCTCACACCCAGTCGGCAGGGGGACAGCTGGCTATGCCGGTTCTGGATGCGGTTTGTGGGCGACCAGGGGACTACGCTGCGCGTGCAATTGCGGGATGGGGCCGATAACGTGCTGGATACGGTGGACATCACTGAGGAAACGATAGCGACGGTGGATGTGCTGAGCGCGACCGGCGGCGATACGGCGACCTGGCATCTGATTGAGTTGACCGGAACCAACAGCAGCGCGCCGGGGGTGTACGTGATTTTCTATCCCACGGCAACCGGAACCGGGCAGATGTCATTTTACCTTGATGAACTGTACGTCTACGGCAGTACTGGGCCGACCTTCCACGGGGCGTTTATAAGCGATTGGCGGCTGGAGAATAGGAACGACTTTGACGACAGTAATGAGACGCGGTTCAACTATCTGCACCTGTTCAACCTGCCTGGGGACGCGCCATGCGCGATTAAGCTAAAAACTACCGCTTTTACGCTGGACCCGAACACGGGGCGGCAGTTGTGGATTGCGACAGCGCCGGAGACGCGCTATCCGTACATCCAGCATAGCTATGAGGCGGAGACAAGCGCGGGATATTTCAGCGTGAACACAGACGCGCGCTGGACAGACACGCCGGTGGCTGACGCGGATGATAGCGGCGACGGTTATAACCGCTTCCTGAGCACGTCCGATGACGACACGTTAGGAACCGGGCGCGACTACATTTACATGAGCATACCGACCGCGACC
>CAZBOT010000332.1:0-1461 GCA_964493575.1 uncultured Candidatus Saccharibacteria bacterium
TAGGTGAGGCTGATGACCTCGTTGCCGCCCTTGCCGCGCACGGTGCGCGAGAGCTTGGGGTGCATGCGGATGGCGTCGATCGCGTTGGCGTCGAGCACCTGGCCGATGTCCGAGCCGATGCGCTTGAACTTGAGCGCCAGGTAGTCGCCGACCTGGTTATCGAGCGGCAGCAGGCGCACCACCTCGCAGCGGCGGATGACCTCGCGCGCTTCGAAGTAGCGGCGCTCGTCGAGTTTCTCGTCCAGCTCGGGCTGGCCGATCAGCACGATCGACAGCAGCTTGCGGAAGCCGTCTTCCATTTCCCAGAATCGCTTGAGGTACTTGAGCGTCTGGATGTTGAGGTCGTGGGCCTCCTCGATCATCAGCACGTGGCTCTGGCCGCTGCGGGCGGATTCGGTCAGGGCCTTCTCCACCTGGCGGGCGAGGGCCTCGAGGCTGCGCTTGGGGTGCTCGTTGGGCTTCACGTCGGCGAGGATGGCGTGGCAGATGTGGGCCGCCTTGAGCGCGGTCTTGTCGAAGCTCTTGGGCTGGATGACCACGGCCGGGACGTGCTCGCGGTTGATGCGGTCGATGGTTTCGCGGCGCAGCGTGGTCTTGCCGCTGCCCGACTCGCCCACCACGGCGATGAACCAGCCGCCGGACTTGGCCGCCTGGAACATGGCCTCGCGGACGTAGCGTTGGTCGGCGGACATGAAGAGGTCGTCAGGCCCCTGGACATCGTCGACAAACGGGTCGCGGAACAGGCTGAAGTGGCGTTTGGCTTGGGCAGAAAGCATTTCGGGTTCGATCTCGATGGCGTTGTCGTCAGGCTTGCGGCGGCTGCGGTCTTCACCCATGCGGGTGTTGAGCGGCTTGGTGCTGTGGTGGCGGACGGGGTCCTCGTCCCAGATCTCGGCGACCTCCTCGGGGGATACGCCGCGGTCGAGAAGGTAGGTCTCGATGGCCTCGGTGATCTGCGGCCAGGGCGTGTGGCTGGGACGCCAGCCGCGGTTGAGCAGCAGTGTGAAGGCGCTGCGGGACAGCGGCTGGCCGGCGCGGCTGCCGCCGCCCTGGATGAGGCGCTCGGCAACCTCGTCATGGCGGATGCCGTGACGCAGCAGCGTGGCCTTGAGCCGGATCGGCACGGGGGCGGGCTGGGCGGCGAGCGTGCTGCCGGTGCCCTTGCCGGTTCCCCTGCCCTTGGTGGGTACATCCATCGGTACAATCTCCAGTGCAGTTGTTGCTGTTGCTGCAAACGGGTTTCGCAGTTGGCGCTGCGTTGCCCACCTCTCGGCCTGGTGTGTTCGCGCACACCGGGCCGAATCTTGTTCAGCCCACGGCCTGCAGGCGCGGGGCTTGCTTGCCGCCCTTGAGGGTGGCGACGATGTTGTCCAGTTCGATCTCGGGCACGCCGTCGGGGTACTGCGCGGCGAGCCAGGGGTGCAGGTCGGGGCGCTCGATGCCGCGGCTTCGAAGGGCCTT
>CAZBOT010000333.1:0-1455 GCA_964493575.1 uncultured Candidatus Saccharibacteria bacterium
GCTGCCGCCTGCGGGTCTTTGAAGACTTCCGCCAGCGTAGCGCGCAGCGCATCATCATTCTTGGTGTAAAGCACATCACCCAAGGTTCGCAGCCAGCCTCCGGGAACGCGCCCGATACTCTGCATCCAGTTCGGCACGCCAGCCTGATTCATCAAGTGGGACATGGCCATCTTCTGCACCGTGTCAGACCCCACGCCACGCCCTGCCGATTCAGCGCCTTTCAGCACGCCAAGGTCGGACGCCACGCCTTGCAGGGCGGCCATCTGTTCCGGGGTCATGATGTTTTCCAGCTTTGCGCCTTTCATCCCGGTCACTGAGCGGGCCAACTGATCGCCGTTCCGCAGCGCGTTGGCGTAGGCGTCTGCACGCGACTTGAACGGCACCGCACCGTTATCCGCCAAGGCGGGGACGAAACGCTTGTAAAGTTCCTCGCCTACGTCCATCTGGTTGATGGGCTTGGACAGCTCTGCAAACGTGGTGCGGGCCTGACCGTACTCGGGGATACGGCTTTCAAGCCAGTTCAGGAAGTCTGATTTAGCGGTCAGTTGTGAACCGGCAATGCGATTGCCGATGCCCTGGCTGCCTTCCGTTAGCGCCTTGTCAATCCCCATCTTGAGATCGTGTAGACCTTGACCGGAGTAAACGTCAGGCGTGGCAGCGCCCATAATCGGATTACCCTTGGCGTCAAGCACCCCAACGGGTGACGCGGGTTTACCCTTCATCAACTGGAACGCCCGCCCTTCATCTGCAGCGATGCCTTGCGCCTGTTTCAAACCTGCGGCCACGGTCGGGCGCTGGAGCAAGGCGGCGAGTTCCGCATCGCCCGGCACGGCGGCTTTCTTGGCCTGTGCGTAGAGCGCCTCCGTGGCCTGCTCGCGGGCATCGATAGCAGCCTGACGGGATTCCGGGCTTCCGGCCACGCCACGCAATGCGCGAACAAGTGCGGCGGTCTGGTCATCCTTGATCGACTGGAAGCCGCCCGGATCGACTGCCGAGGCGGCACGTTCGAGCGAAGCAATCCCCGCGTCTCCCGATGCCTGTCCAGTCGTAAGATTGACGCCAGGCGTTGCCGCTTTGCGCTGCAAAAGGTTAGCGAGCGTCCGCTCTCTGTCGCCTGCGGCGCGGTTCAGGGTGCCGCCAACGATGCGCTGTTTTCCCGCTTCTGTGAATGGATCGACCAAAGCCGCTTTGCCGACGCGATATGCGCGGGCCGCTGCGGGCAGCGCACCCCCTGCAACCCCGCCAATGGCCGCATTGCCGCCACGGCTATCACCCTCTGCAACAGGCATGGCCGCCCCCGTCAGCGCGCCAATCGTTGCCCCGCCCGCAATCGTATTTGCGCCGGGAATCAAGGCCAAAGGCGCAAATGAGGCAATGTTGCCCAGCACGTTACCCGTCACGCCTGCTCCGGTTTTCATGAGCGGCGCATCGCGTCTGCGCACTTCCTCAATATCG
>CAZBOT010000334.1:0-1453 GCA_964493575.1 uncultured Candidatus Saccharibacteria bacterium
CGCGCGCGCAATGGCTGATCCCGAGCAGGAGCTCGTCGAGCTGGCCGCAGCCTGTACGCACGACCCGGTGCGCTGGACGCAGTTGGCCTATGACTGGGGACACGGCGAGCTGGCCGACTACGACGGGCCGCGCGAGTGGCAGGCCGAGATGCTGGCCGAGATCCGTGACCACCTGCAGAACCCGGCCACGCGCCACCAGCCGCTGATGGTGGCCAGCGCATCCGGCCACGGCATCGGCAAGTCGGCCGGCATCGGCATGGTGGTGAATTGGGCGGTTTCGACCTGCGAGGACACGAAGGTCGTCATCACCGCGAACACCGACACGCAGCTACGCACCAAGACTGCGCCCGAGGTGGGCAAATGGCAGCGCCTGTCCATCACCTCGCACTGGCTCGACGTGCAGGCCACCAGCGTGGCGGTGCGCGACAAGGACCACGCGAAGACCTGGCGTGCGGACTTCGTGCCGTGGTCCGAGCACAACACCGAGGCGTTCGCCGGCCTGCACAACAAGGGCAAGCGGATCGTGCTGATCTTCGACGAGGCCTCGGCCATCGCCGACAAGGTGTGGGAGGTGGCCGAGGGCGCGCTGACCGACGAAGGTACGGAGATCATATGGATCGCCTTCGGCAACCCGACGCGAAACGTTGGGCGCTTCCGTGAGTGCTTCCGCCGGTTCAAGCACCGGTGGAAGGCGCGCCAGATCGACAGCCGCACCGTGGAAGGCACGAACAAGGAGCAGATTGCCAAGTGGGCAGCCGACTACGGCGAGGACTCCGACTTCTTCAAGGTCCGCGTGCGCGGCATGTTCCCGTCGATGAGCGCGCGCCAGTTCATCGGCGAGGCTGACGTGGCCGCGGCCTATGGCAAGGTGCTGCGCCCCGAGCAGTACGAGTTTGCGCCGAAGATCCTGACGGTCGACCCGGCCTGGGAAGGCGACGACGAGTTCGCCATCGGCCTGCGGCAAGGCCTGTCTTTCCGCATCCTGCGCACCATGCCGAAGAACGACAACGACCTGGTGGCGGCGCGCGTTATCGCCGACCTCGAGGACGAGCACAAGGCCGACGCGGTTTTCGTCGACGCCGGCTACGGCACCGGCATCGTGTCGGCCGGCCAGGGTATGGGGCGCGACTGGACGCTGGTGTGGTTCGCGGGGGCGTCCGCAGACATCGGGTGCCTCAACAAGCGCGCCGAAATGTGGAAGGCGGCCCGCGACTGGCTGAAGTCCGGCGGCGCCCTGCCCGACGACCCGCAGTTGCGTGACGAGCTCCAGGCGCCCGAGATCGTGCCGCGTGCTGACGGCAAGGTGCAGATCGAGAGCAAGAAGGACATGAAGACGCGCGGCGTGCCGTCACCGAACCGGGCCGACGCGCTCGTGCTCTCGTTCGCCTTCCCCGTCGTCAAGCGCAACCCGCTCGACGCCTACCGCAACGACCGCGGCAGCCGCGGCGACTAC
>CAZBOT010000335.1:0-1442 GCA_964493575.1 uncultured Candidatus Saccharibacteria bacterium
GCTCTGCTTCCTCCCCCTGCATCGCCATCGCGAGCATTTCGCGCCCGACCGGCGTTTGTGCCCATGCCAGGATCGCCCACGTCAGTTCCCGCACGACGGTCTCGCGGTACCGCTCTGTGCTGCCGGGATACCACTGCACAAGGACGCGCTCGACAACGTCCGTCAACAGCTCGGCGCGGTCATCCACAGATCACCGCCTCAAGCGTCGCCGTCGCGGCCGCCCCGCGCCCGGCGTACCAGGCCGCCTCGGCATCGGCTACCATCGCGTGGACCCACGTGTCGAGGTCGGCCAGGCGGATGCGAAGGTCCCCGCCGGGCGTCCGGTGGACCGGGATCTGCACCGCGTCTCCGGTCAGGAGTGCGTACAGCGTCGTCGGGGCCAGCCCGGCGAGCTGCGCCGCGACGCGGATAGAGACGTATGCCCGCTCGCGCGGGTCGCCGATGTCGGCCCGCGACGTCCAGACCGGCACCGTGCGGTCGGATGCCATCGTCAGGTACCGCGGCAGCCACACGGCGGGAATGACCCGCATGCGCCGCGCCGGGTCGCGCGACGTCGACGGGAGCGTGACGCTCGGCAGCGCGCCCTGGCGCACCCACGACGCGAGCGCCGCCCGATTGACACCGAGCATCGCCGCCGCGTCGGCAATCGGGTACAGTCGCCGCGGCGCGACGTACTCGACGATGACGCCGCCCTCCGCCGTCCGCCGCATGACGGCGTAGGCGTCGACGGGCGGCATGTCCGTGGTGGGCTCGGCGATGTGTGCCATCTCACCCACCTCCCGTTTCGTCGCGCACGATGACGACGCGGAACGATGTCCCGGCCATCGCGCGCCAGAGGTCGAGCGCCGCTTCGACATCGGTGGCGGGGATGTCGAGTTGTAAACGCATCCCGTCGCCGCCGCCGTCCAGCCGAACGGCTGACTGGATCGGCGGGATGGACGCCCTGAACGTCATAAGCTCATCGTGGCTCATAGTCATAGCCCCTCTTCCTCCGGTTCGATCCCGTACTCACGGGCGGCAACCAACACCGCCGCCCGCATTCGCGTCCATGTCGCGCGCGGCACGATGAGGTCGCCTGTGCCGGGGTCCACGCGCGCATCAATCGCCGCATCGTCGGACTCGCGCACGATCACGGCGAGGTGTCGCCGCATGCGCGCGGCGTCGTCCATCGCAGCCATGGCGAGGCCGCGGGCGTCGGCCTCGGCCTGCGCGTTCACGGCTTCACCGTCAACGCGCCGGCCACCGCAGTCTCGCGGCGATGCGGCTCCAGCCGGGCGGCGAGCGCCGGGTCGTCGGCGCAGAGTGTGTCGAGCGCCTTGGCGTCATACGTGACGCGCACCGACGGCGCCGCGACGTATGCGCTGCCTGCATCCGTCCGCCACCGCGTGATGCCGGTGGCGTCGATCACCGCCATGATCACGGCGCGCGCCCGCTGCTCGCGC
>CAZBOT010000336.1:0-1437 GCA_964493575.1 uncultured Candidatus Saccharibacteria bacterium
GGTAGCCCTCAAAACTCTTAATCAGCCGCAAGCCTTCGTCGGAGAGTTTCATTGTCTTTCCCCCGCTCAGCCGCAATACAGAACGCACGGCACGAGATACGAGCCGTCGCTGTAGGTTGCTATGACGGTCGCGCTTGTAACTTTTCCGATCGTGCTCGATCTGATCACGTCATCCGACTGCACCCGCGCGCAGCCGTTTCCGGCGCTTTCCAGCAAATCCCCACCACTAATGGATTGCCCAGGAGCGATGCGGATGACGTAGGCCCCGAGTGCCGTGCAATAGGCGTCGCCATGATCATCGTCATTGTCCCAAGCCATAAACACGCCATAGACGCGCTTTGAGCTTGGCGTGTCGGATATTTTGAATTTTGGCAACTGGTCGTTGTCTTCGCCCGGCCAATCGCACATCTCGTCGATTGTTTCGAGAACGGTTCCGCGCAGAATGTTCGGCTTTGTGTGGTTTGAGAGCTGCGTCCAGTGCGATCCCGAAAACGCATTGTAGGAAACGGTCGTGCCGGAGACAGAGATCGTCCCCTCTGTCGTTCCGCCCTGCGAAATGTTTACAATCGCGCCGTCGTCAGTAACGCGATTGAAGTTCGCGCACGCCGCGCTGGCAATGGATGCCTGAATAATGCCGGTATCTTGCAAGCTCCAGCCGGCGACGTTATTAGATGCCGGGCTGACGTTTGAACTGTTGTAGAAGTTGCCTCCATTCAAAACGAGCGTATTGCCCGAATGCGTCAACGTCACGTCGCCAGCGTTCCAGTTGATCACAGATCCGCTTGCGAGAAACAAATCGCTCCACATCAAAGACGACGTGCCGAGCGCGTTACCGTCAGATGTGGCTGGTGAGAAGGATGTGCCGTCGAGAACGATCTCATCCGCAACCGTCCCGGCCGTCATCACGCCCAGATAGAGCGCGCCGTCTTCTGACGTGTCGGTGACGTCGCTCGCCTGCCATTTAATCCGGCCGAATTCCGTCTGTGTCCCGCCGTCATCCGACAACCGCAACGAGACGTAGGCGTTATCCGCCGCTGCCATGGTGGCGCGGTCGCCTTGAAATACCGCCGTTAAGACCGACGCATTGTCCGTCGAGTTCGTAAACGTCGCCGGCGTCGTGGTGTTGGCGGTCGATGTGAACTCCATCTGGCCGCCGGCAACCGTCAGCTTGTTGGACGAATGCGTAATGGTGACGTCGGCCGAGTTGAAATCAATCAGCCCCCCGGAGGACATATAAAGGTTTTGATTGCCGAGCGGGGAATGTACGAGCCACTTGTCGTCTGTGCTGTCATACGTAAACGTATGAACCGCTCCTGAGAGCAGCGCGCCCGTTGAAATTGCCGTGCCATAGACGCTTGCGATCGATTTCGCGCCCAGACTATCGACGTTAAGTGTCGGCGTTGCGCCATTGGTCGCGCTCATGCGACAAGTGACGCT
>CAZBOT010000337.1:0-1427 GCA_964493575.1 uncultured Candidatus Saccharibacteria bacterium
CCGGGTGGGGTGGTTAGAATTTCCCCGTCTGACCAAGGGCGCCCTGTACTCGGCCCTTCGTTCGTCGATCGGCTGAATGCAAAAAACCCCGCCGAATCGTTCCGCTGGCGAATCGTCGGCGGGGACTCTGCATTTGGCCAGAAACTGCAAGTGGCGACGGCGCTGGCGGACGGGCAGTTTGCGGTGCACGAATACTGCACAGAGGTAGGCTCCGCGTTTCTGCGGCATGCCTACGCGAACATCTGCTCGCGTGCGGTACTGGAGCGGTTCGAGGCCACCAATAGTGACGCCGAGCCCGACATTTATAACGCACCGGCGCCGGGGGCCGGTTGGACGGCGACCACCACGACGAACCCGTACACGACCGTGGTGGGTACGCAATTCACGATGGAGTTCAGCGGCACCGGATTTGATTTTCTGACCTATTGCAACAACGCGGGCGGCGCGTGGCGCGTGACAGTAGATGGCGTGGTGTGGGGGCAAATTTCGGTGTTCGACACTGTTCACACGTACCACACCAGGACAGGACCGCGCGGTTTAAGCGACGGCTCCCACGTCGCAGTCTTCGAGTTTTTGGGGGCGGATGGCGTAAACACCCCGTCCGGGACTGCGCGCGGATGGATCGCCCGAGCCATTGCTGAGACGCCGACCGCAGCGGATCTGCGCTCGCGTGGCACGCTGCGCGCTACGCACGTCAATGACGCATATACGCCGACGATCAGCATCGGCATCCCCGGCTCAAACCACGAGGGAGCCGTGAGCTACTATCCGACCGGATCAGCCCATCCGTCTCAGTTCTGGCCGCAACACGGCGGAGTCGGCAATACGATGACCTTGGCTGCTCAACACGTGGCTGTCGACGGCGTCTCGAAAAACATGGCAGCCCCTGCTGTGGCATGGCAGACCGGATACCGCATCGACGTATGCCAGCAATGGGACGTGCATCACCCGAGCGCCGCCAGCACGATCACAGCGCACGGCACAATGCGGTCAGCCGTCACGCCCGCAGGCTATGAGTTTGTCCTCGACCTGGAGTGGATTGAGGGTGTCACGATCACGTCGGGATACGGCGTGATGTGCCCCGCGCAGTTTGCGGACGTGTGCGAACTTAATAGCGGGGATGTGCTCGACTTGTCTGCGCACAGCGGCGTATCTACTGTCGCTGCGCGCCCTGGGGATAGCGGGTGGCTGTGTGATCCGTCGCACCCCTATGCAGTCGCGTGGGACGTGATCGACTATCCCGTCAGTGCGCGGCTGGGACGGATTGGGTACTCCCCGGACTGGTGTCAAGTGCAGTCCCGCTCTGGAGCCAATCGCCCGTCAAAATACTACGGGTGGATTGCTGCAGAAAATGCAGAGATTCCTGCAGGCGAAACCATGCGATTTGCCGCGCGATACAAAATCGGCGTTAAGCCGGTCTGATCTAA
>CAZBOT010000338.1:0-1424 GCA_964493575.1 uncultured Candidatus Saccharibacteria bacterium
TAGGTCTGCACAATCTGCGCTCGCTCAAACTCCGGTGCTGTAAGTACAGGCCGGTCAGCGAACGTGTGGTCAAAGTCGCCTGCCTCATAGGTGCCCAACCCGTTAAATAGACCCGTCGCCTGCCCGATGGTAAGCGCCATCGCATTGGCCCTGGCCAGCGCTGATTCAGCGTTACCCCGTGCCTCTAACAGCCGGTCAATCGACGCTTCGAGCAGGTAGCGGATGGCAACGCCGCTGAGGTCGCTACGCTCCTGAATTTCCGCATAGACCATTTCCGGCAGGTCACGGCTGATTTCCCGCATGTGGTCGTTCAGTACAGCAAGGGCGCTTTCATAGTTGATGTTGGGAACCAGCGCCTCCATTTTGGTTGTGCCGGGCAGTCGGAGGATGTCGTCACTGTCGGGATCATCGGAGCGACTAAGCGAACCGCCATCTGTACCGGTCAGCCGTGGGGGAGGCAGTGGGCGCCCAGACGCGTCGGCGCCACCGGCTGATGCCGCCCAGAGCGGTTTATTGTAACGGAACAACATCTGGTGCAAGCGTGTCGCTTGCCGATTCGCCTCGTCAATCTTGTCAATGGCCGGCGTAATGGCCGCCATGCCCCGCTCTTGCCCGATGTGACGAAAGGGTTGCCAGACGATGGGCACGAAGTCAATGCCAAAGGCGCCAAACGGCTGCTCTACAATCGGCTGTCCTAGTTGGGATAGTTGCGCATCCAGGCTCTTCTTATGCTCCCAGCGGCGGAATAGCTGCGTGTCTTTGTCCCACACCTCGGTGAGCGTGTAGTTATCCATCCGCCCATCCTCTTGCCGCCGCTGCTGCGGAATGTCAATGCGGATGTAGGTCACATAGCCCCGTTCGTCGGTGTCGAAGTCGGTAATCGACTGTGGGGCTAAATTCTGGAAATAGACCCGGCTGACTCTACCGGCATCGCTCCGGGTGGCAACCTTGAGGAACAGGTCGCCGTATTCGGGAAATGAGCGCGCCATCGCTTGCTTTTCGCTGCCGAAGTTGGACCATACCCATACCTGCTCTATCGGTTCCTGAATGCGCCGGTTGTCGGCAATAATCGGCAGCGCATCTGGCAACATACCCGGCCAGAGTTTGGCAGCATAGAACTCGACCACCCTGTATGCAGGATTGCGCAACGGTTTCAGCGCCTCCGACGAATAGCCGAGTTGGGCAAAAGAGGTGCGCAGCACATCATACAGGCCATTGTTGAGATAATAGGCTTGCAAAAAATTGTACTGATCACGCCAGGATGACGCCTGCTCTTCGCCCCGCTGCAATGTGGTCGTCAGGTAGCTCCACCAGGCCGACCAGGTGCGAAATGCGCCGATTAGAGATGTTGCCATGTTACTCCTCTACCTGTTCATAGGTAGCCTGGAATATATCATCCTTACAAGGGTATTTTTCGCCTTTGA
>CAZBOT010000339.1:0-1415 GCA_964493575.1 uncultured Candidatus Saccharibacteria bacterium
TCCAGCTTATACATCTTGTTGAAGCTGCGGATTTGCGATTGGAATCGTGTTTCAAGCTTTGAGGTAGTCATTGCCTTTCTCCGTGATGAGCCAAGCTGCACGTCCCTGCACAGTTTCCGTCGAGTGGATGTAGCCGCATTTGTGAAGCCCTTGCAGAGCAGGAACTAGCTGCTGTCCATGTCGGCCAACTAAGCCACTGATGCCGTGCCGTGTGAGTCCGGGAGTACGAGCAATCAGGCGAAGTAGATTGACACAGTCATGTTGAAAGTCTTTGCGGTACCAAGCGTTTGGCTTTCTTCCTCCATCTTTCGGCGTAAGATCAATTAGGGGTGCAGGCTCGGAACCTGCAGAAGGATTGCGCCCCGGAAACTGCTCATGCTTTGGCGCTGTTGGCCACAAGGGACCAAAGAGAAGTGGGTAAGGATTCATGGCTTGGCCTCCGGGGCGGCTGCGAGCCAGTCAGCTATGCGCTCTGCAAGCATCACCGCGCCGAGTTGGTGTGCACCGTCGACTTTTCTGATGAACTGCGCGAGAGTATCAACATCCAACCCGCTCGGAGCGGGCTGTGCGCCATGACGCTTTGCCGCTTTCCACGCTGCTGCCCACGTAGCAGATTCAGCCCGCCATTCACGGTCAGTAAATGACTGCGAGAAGTGCTGCTCGAACGCATCGGCCATCCCCGGATATGGCGCGTCGGGGCTGCGGTGCAGCTCGTTGCTGAATCGTGCCCATGCCTTACGCACGGACGTGTCTTGTTCGATCGGCGCGGGCTGTGTTTGTGCGTCAGGGAGGGTGTAGAGCGGGATTGAGTATGCGGCCATTGACCCAACGGCTACTTTGCCCCATACGTGCTTTACAGCATCGGTCACAACGTCGGAGTCACGCCGCGTTTCGTGCATCCACGCAACCGGCTCCTGCCGCTCCATTTCTGTGATCTTGGCGCGCAGCCGCATGATCTCTACCGCAGCTTCTTTCCGCAGTTCGCTATAGCCAGCGCTCAAGCTGTCATTTAGGCGCTCAACGATGTCAGTCATTTCTCTTCTCCTTTTGCAGCCGGTAGTCGGCTAGTATCGAGCACTCCGGGAAATCGCAGAGCGGGCCATCCACATGGGCACAACTGCCAGCTTCCTTGTCGCGGTACAGGTCGCAGCTATGCACTGGGTCTTCGCTCCGGTCGAAAATTCGTTTCAGCCATTCAAACATCTTTTTCTCCTTTTGCGCCGGGGAGGGCGTAGAGCTTCGACCCCACAGGCAGAGGCACCCAAACTTCTGAACAAATGTAGTTCCCTGTGGAATTGGCGCGTTGAATTTCGCCAACCGGCTTCTGCTGCTCCATCGCCTCGATCTTGGCGCGCAGTGTGTCGCGCTCTTCCTCAGCCGCTTCGAGGCGGTCAAGAAGTGCATGAACAATGGTT
>CAZBOT010000340.1:0-1408 GCA_964493575.1 uncultured Candidatus Saccharibacteria bacterium
TGCTGGACTGGACCTGATGAGCACCACGTTCTACCGCGTAGGTGCGAGACAGGACGCCTCGCAATCGGTGCTGATCCGCACGCCAGTCGCCGCTGCCGTGTCAGTGGTGGCTGGTGGGCAGACAGTGAGCGGCGCGACCGATCCCGGCACGGACGATGGTTCCGTCGTGCTGGACGTTCCGGTTTCTGCCGTAACTGCTGGCCGTGTGCTGGTCGACGGCGTGGATATTGGCGGTGTTGAACTGGCGCCGAAGGCGGCCGGATCGCACGTGTCGTCCTGGGTGTCCTGCTACACG
Organism: uncultured Candidatus Saccharibacteria bacterium; assembly: GCA_964493575.1. Classification (GTDB taxonomy): domain Bacteria; phylum Patescibacteriota; class Doudnabacteria; order UBA920; family UBA920; genus UBA920. The sequence continues at coordinate 296 of CAZBOT010000340.1, forward strand.
CAGGAGGTTGACGGCGCGTTCGCGCACTACCTCGCAGGGCTCGATCTGCACCACGTTTCGTCCATCGGTGACAACGGCTACACATCGGATGTCACCAACGACACTACGACACGCTGGGGCGAACTGTTCATGAGCATCCGCACGGCCGGCACGATTCAGGCGCGGCAGCAGAACCTGTCAAACCTGCTCACGTTTCACCGCCAGTGGCAGAACATTACCGGCATCAAGCGCCTCAGCGCGCGCGTGCCGCTGCTGCTGCTGCCGGACGATCATGATTATCCGGTGCCTGACAACCACAACAACACGCCAGCGCAGCTCAACCAACCGGCGGGCGGCGGTGCGCCGATTGATGGTAGCTGGACACCAGATCAGGACGATGTTGACGCGGTCAATGCCGTGAGTAATCAAGCGTTCGACATCTACTATCACCGGACGAACCCGAACGGCGCGCGCATTGATCTGGGGGATGGCCTGCCGTTCAACGGATTCAGCTATGCGGTAGGACCGGCTCTGTACATTCACATCGACTGCACGAGCGGTCGCGTCGGATCGACTGGCGACATGCTGACAGCGGAACAAGAGCAGTGGCTGTATGACCAGCTCGCGCTGTCTGGCTACGACCACTACATCATTCTGTCGCCGAAAGAGTTTCTACAGGGCGTGGTTACGAATGACACATGGGTCAATCACGGCACGCAGCGCGACCGCATCAAGTCGCATATCGCGGGTTTGACGACCAAATGCGTGACGATTTTGACCGGCGACAGGCACAACCCGATTGCGTGTTACGACGCAGCGAGCGGGATTCTTCAAGTGAATTCGTCGCCTGCGTCGCACCGCGACTCGGAGGCGATGGGTAGCGGCTACGTCGGGAGCGGGAACAGCCAGTGGGCACGGTGGAAAGCTTGGGGCTATGGCGGCGTCAGCCCGGATTTCGCGGACCAGTTCGTGGGCATCTGCGACGTGCGCGACGACGGGCGGCTGTTTGTGGAACTGCATGACGTGCGGCGCGTGCGGAACCCGGTTCGCTACCGTGTCGAAAGGCGCGCAGGCGATCAGGGAATCTACTACGCCGCGCCGAAGATCGGATGACCCATGCCCGCCCCGCGCGGG
>CAZBOT010000341.1:0-1403 GCA_964493575.1 uncultured Candidatus Saccharibacteria bacterium
GAGCTGCTGTCGTGGATGCGCCCGACGCACCTCCCGATTTTGCAGCCGCAGGTACACGCCGGCATGACGCCGATCACGTCGGGCGTGCTGACGGTATCGCACGATCCGACTGTGGGAGACTTTTCCGGCAGCTCGATCAAACTGGCGTTCTCCGGGGGAGGCACCGTATCCGCGCGCATCCCACTCCCCGCTGCGGTGGAGCAGGGGGTGTCGAGCAAAATGCCGCGCGCAGGGGGCGCGGTGCACTACCGGATCATGTGCGACGATTGGAGCAAAGTCACTCGGCTCTATTTGTCGCTGGCGCAAAACAACGGATCTACTGATTACTGGCTTGGCAACATCATCAACGCCAGTAAATCCGTATTCGGGAACAAAGATCCCGTGTATGCGGACCGCTGGAACAACGTATGGCGCACGCTAGTCATGCAGTCGCGCGACTTCACCAAGCAGGGCGCTGCGTCCGACTGGGGGCTATCGGCGAAATACCTGGAAAATATCGACGGAATCGTTATCAGCGCGATTTCGACCGCTGCTGTCAATATCTGGATTGACCGCATCTATTCTCCGGACTGGCCCTGCGCAGTCGTCACGCCGATTTTCGACGGCTGGTATTCCACGGCGCGAGATCTCGTGAAAAACGAATTCCTGCCGAGAGGGTGGGGGGCAGGCGGTTCGGCAAATACGGTGGAGTTCGGAGGCATCTATCCAACGTTTGTCGATCTCAAAGAAATGTCGGATCTCGGATTCGATGTGTTCTGTCACGGCCACCAATTGAGCGGTTCGAACGCTGCGCCGATGGCTGGATCGGTTACGCAAGACACGTTTGGCGCGATTCTGGCGCAGCAGCGCATGGCGCTGTTCAGTGCCGGCGTTAATCCGGTTGGGATGCGCTGGCATCAGTGGCTGCAAAACACAGGGAATGGTGCGTTCGACGTGGCATCCGCACTGCGCGTGCAAGGGATTCATGCGTCACGCGGAGATACGATTGATGGAGAGTTTGGGCTTGATCCGTGGACGACCACGGCCATAAGCTTAACGTCCCTGTTCGGGGCCGGGCCTTGGGTCGGCCGTCGCGGTAAATACAACCGCATGTACACTGCTGGACATGGCAACGGGGCCAATGTCGACTATTTCGCGGCAGGCACTGACCCGACGCGGCAGACGGTGCGTGAATCGATTGCCTATGCGGCGATGACTGCGCAGGTGGTGACGTGCTACGACCATCAGATCATCGATAACCCGACCAGTAACGACGTGTCCACGCAGGCAATGCGCGACCGTATCGAAGACTTGGCCGCACGTGAGAGAGCCGGCGAGCTGATGGTGCTCAATCCAACGACGGTTGAACTGCTGACGTACTGGCGCCCGGATGACGTTTTCGTCCGCTGGGACGGCGAGTGGGT
>CAZBOT010000342.1:0-1402 GCA_964493575.1 uncultured Candidatus Saccharibacteria bacterium
TCGCAACGCCGTCCGTATCGGCATCACCGAGAAGGGCCTCGTGCGCGCGATGCGGATCCAGTTCGACGGCCTCGCCGAGATCACCGGCAAGTTGCTCGAGCGCGGCCGAGCCGGCAAGCGCGGCGGCGTGATCGTGGTCGGCACGGCCGACAATGCCGAGATCGGCCGTATCGTGGCCGAACGGACTGGCCGCAAGCTGGATTCGACCATGCGCAAATTCTCGAGCGCTAGGCGGCTCAATGGCTTCTACGACCCCAAGACCGGCCTGACCTTCCTTGTGGGGCCGAACCTGAACCCGGTCACGGCCACCGCGGTGATGTTGCACGAGATGATGCATGGCCAGCAGCGCCAGAAGATCGACGCGCGTGCGCTGGAAATGGTCCGCGACCGGCACAGCCTGAAGGATGAGGATCTGCGTTCGTTTCTCGATCGCGTGATGCTGCGCATGATAAGGGCGGGCGAAGTTGGCAATGCCTCAGAAGCCTCCGCCTACATCGTTGAGCAGGCGGTGATTGAGGGCCGCAGCGCCGGCTACGCCTTCGCCGACAACGCCTTCATGCAGTGGGTGGATGCGAAGATCGGCAAGCGCGTGGGCGACTTCCTGCGATCGTTCGCCGGCATGATCCGGACCTGGATGCTGCGCAACGGGCTGGGTGCGAAGGCGATGACGGTGGACGACTTCGTGGGCTACGCGATGGCCGGGCTGGATCGGGCGGTGGCCGGCGAGGTGCGCGGGCGGGCGAATGCTCAGGCGAGCATCGAAGCGCGCGCCCCACAGTCCGAAGCCTTCCGCCGCTGGTTCGGCGACTCGAAGGTGGTCGATGAGAACGGGCAGCCGCTGGTGGTGTATCACGGAACGGATGCCAACATCACAGAGTTCAAAGTGTCTGAGCGCGGGACGTATGGCGGAGGCATCTATTTGACCCCGGACACAAAGGGCGCCAGCGACTATGCAATTTATCGCGGTCAGCAGAGCCCGACCGTTTACCCGCTCTACGCTTCCATCAAGAATCCGGCTACTGGCGCAGAGGCTGCGCGCATAGCTTCCTGGAGGGGCGAGGAAAACGCGCGGGCGGAATTGATTGCACGAGGGTACGACGGCGTTATTGATATGCGGAGTGGTGAGATCGTCGCGTTCTACCCCGAGCAGATCAAGTCCGCCACCGGCAACAATGGCGACTTCGACCCGAACAACGACAACATCCTGTTCAGCCGCTCAGTCGGCGACGCCCCCACACAAGAAGCGCAGCGCGTGCAATCCGCCATCGAGGGCAAGACGCTGATCGAGGCGGCGCAGTTCCTCACGCGATCGAACGACGGCGCGAAAGCGGCCGTTGCGCAAAAGGCGCTGGAGAAGTTGCAGCGCCTGGAGAAAGCCGGCGTGGCGCTCGACCTGAAGATT
>CAZBOT010000343.1:0-1400 GCA_964493575.1 uncultured Candidatus Saccharibacteria bacterium
GAATACCTCGTCGGAGCGCCAATAGGTCAGCCGCTCCAGGTCGGTGGGGCTCAATACCAGCAGCTTCCCGGCGCGCTCTTTGTCCTCCACGTCCGCGAGCATTTCGCGGGCGAACTGCGTTGTCGAGTCTAGCGAGCTTGGCGCGTCTTGTATTCGATGGGTGTATGCAACGCAGACTTCTTTTCGATCGGCTGCCCAGCCAATGCGCTTTCGCATCACCGGGTAGGTTTCGTCTCCGGTGTTCGTTGCGTCGTAATATCCCGCGCCTGCTGCTAGGCCCGTATACCAACCGGAAGTGCGGCGATTGAATCTGCCACGTTGGGGCACCCACCCCTCATAGTGCCGCTCGTAACTTAGCGTGGTCGTGGCGTTGTTCGGGTTTACGCCGAATTCTGCGTCTGAGCAAAACGCCCGCCCGGCGTTTATCCCCAAAGCTTTCAGTTCTCCCGCCAGGTCTGACCCTGCGTATGTGCCGACATTGGTTAACCACTGGTGCCAGCGCATCCCGCGCGCGATGTCAGGCGACACCTCAAGGAGTGCAGCCCGTTTTTTGGCGTGATGGGCCAGCATCGCGGCGCGCGTCGTCGCGGTGCTCATCGGCACAGCGCTATCCGACACCAAATCATGGCCGTGCATAAACACATCGAAATTCGCAGCGAGCAACGCAGGAATGTCTGCCGCGGCGGGATGCATATCCTCACCGCTTAGAGTCACTACCGAGCCCCCCGCGCCCCATCCGCGCGGCGCCAGATTCTGCAGCGCCCACTCGCGAGATGGGGCGTACCATCCGTCGAATATCGGGACAAACACTCCGATTGGCCACTCCGGGAAATAGATGCGCGAAATCTCAAATGTCACGGCCTCGGACGCGACGACCGCAAAGCCGACACCCGTACAGTCGAGATACTTTGCAGCTTCACCCCACGGCGTGGGCGAACCCGAGGCAACCATGTTTACAGAGTCGGTGATAAACGTCCGGAATACGTTGTTCCAACGATCTGCATATACGCTGTCGTTTTGGCCATAGATTGATTTCCCCGACGTATAGAACTGCCAGCGGTATTTTTTCGCCGCGCCGCCCTCGGTCAGAAAATCTATCCAGAACCCTGTGACCTTGCTCCAGTCCGAGCATTTGATTCGAGCATGGATGCGCCAGCCCGCTTTGACGATTTCTCCAAACTGCATGGTCGCAGTCGTGGTGCCCGAGCCCGCCGCGACTACGAATGACATCCCTGGAAACTCACCCGCTGATGCGTTGTGCGTGACGGTCATGTTGCCGTTCACGATTTGCGACATGCCTACATGCCGCAGCGGGTCCAAAATAGGCCGGTGCACCGGCCTGCACCACGGCAGCACATCCACCAGTCGGTCTTTCGTCGCAGCGCGTAACAGGGGAATTC
>CAZBOT010000344.1:0-1396 GCA_964493575.1 uncultured Candidatus Saccharibacteria bacterium
AGTTATGTGGATGGTGTATTTGTAAAGCCACCACAGCCAGAGCCTGAAATTCAAGTACCTCAATCGGTGACGATGCGCCAAGCACGTTTGGCATTGCTTCAAGCTGGCTTGTTGGCAAACGTTGATGCAGCCATCAATTCCTTATCATCACCTCAAAAAGAAGCCGCAGCAATTGAATGGGAATACTCGCAAGAGGTGCACCGTGACCGCGAGTTCGTGACGCAACTTACTGCCGCGATGGGGCTGACAGAATTGCAGGTTGATGACCTGTTCATTTTGGCAGCGACGCTATGAAACTCGCCATCTTCTTCAACGACCGCAAGTTCTCCGGCAAGCTGACACGCTTCTGGACAGGTAACGCTTTTTATCATTGCGGATGGGTGGACGAAGAATCGGACAAGTTCTACGACATGCACGCAATCCGCCGCCGTCGATACTGGTCGGACTACGAGTGGGGCAAGCGGTATGTGCTGGTCGATTTCCCCGAGGTCACGAAAGAGCAGCTTGAGCACGAGCTGGACGTGAGCGATCAGCTCTACGGCTTCGCCGATTACGCATTGTTCGGCTTGCGTCCGTTGTTTCACCTGTTCGGACAGTCCACCCGCAACGCTGGCGGCCTCATCTGCTCCGAAATGGTCAACATTGATGCTTTCAAGGCTGGCGTCGATACCCCGTGGCAGCTTGACGCGCCACCGCCTAGCCCTGCCGACTGGTACAGATGGGCGCTGGTGTCTGGCAGGGCGCTTGAGTTTATCCGGCTGAAATTATCTGAAACATAAAAATTAAAAAAGGAACCACCGATGCAGAATCAAATCGACAACTTACTCATACCCGTATTCGGCCTGGTGTCGGTTGCGATTGGTCATCTGTTCGATGTGCAACCGGCGATTCTTTGGGTCGCGGCAATCGGCTCGGCTGCTGGCGTGGCGTTCAGTAAAGAGACCACCATCTTCGGCGGCTTCGTGCTGATTCTGGGCGGCACACTGGCAACCGGCTGGTCGATCCCTGTTTTTCTCGAGATCTGGCCGACGGTGGCTCAAAAAAGCGCGGCGGCGGGGCTATCCTTTGGCCTTATCGCTTTCCGGCGGCAGATACGCGATAGCCTGCCGAAAGTCATCAGCGCCGCATTCGAGCGCCTATCCTCCATCATCAGGGGCGGGCAATGATTTGCCTTGTCGCCTGTACCGTCATCATCAGCCTCTATGTGCTGATTGAGAGCTTCCTCGCCTTGTGCCGGTTGCCTGGAGGCTTCGTTCACTTCTGCTGCAAGGTGAAATACCTGCTGGCCTTCACGTCCTCGCTGGCCTTTATCTACTACGCCCTGACATGGCATGACCTCGCCATGCAGTGGCTGCTGTTCGGCTCGGCTGGAACGCTGGCATGGTTCGTCTGGCCG
>CAZBOT010000345.1:0-1395 GCA_964493575.1 uncultured Candidatus Saccharibacteria bacterium
GGCCGATTCTGCGCGCGAGATATAATCTGCTGACGGCGACAGAGTTTGCCGAAGGATTGGCAAATGCCTCCACCTCCGGCGGCAATGTTTCCGCAGTCGCATTTCCGGGGTTTGCTGGTGGGGTCGCATTTACTGGCAACTCTGTAACCAGTTATGCCTACCAGTCCTCCGGGGCACTGACCGCTGGTGCGGGGGTGATATTCTCTTGCTACATCATCATGGATGACGGCGAAGCGCCGGTTGCATTGCAGTCGGCTTCTAGCGGAGACTTTTCCGTAGTTATCGAGACAAGCACAGCAGGGTTAAGTCCGCGCGTTGAGCACATTGCAGGGTCTTTGTACCGTGTGGAGGCCACGAAACCCGTCACTACTGGCGGAACTCCAAGCATGGGTATTGTGAAATACACCGGGCAGTCGTCCCGCACTTTCCGGGTAACCGGGTACGACCTTCGATACACTTCTGGAACCGCCTTACCCCCGTATCAGCGTGTCACTTCTGCCACGGATTATGCTACAGCAGGCTTTCCGGTTTACTTGAACTTCGACGGAATTGACGACTACCTAGTTACACTTAGCACCCTCCCTCCATCTAATGACGTTACGGTCATTGTTGGAGCTAAAAAAGGCTCCAATAATCGTGGCATGGTGGTGTGCGGTAGCGGAGATGCTGTAGCAACTTCAAATGCCTACTCGATAGAGCTTCCGTCTGCATCTGGCACAACCTTACTGTCTCGGATGCGAGGCACGGGAACTATGCGAGCGGCATATGGAAATGTTCCTGACAACCATCTAAGCGTCGCAAGTGCAGAGCTATCTGCCACCGCTGGTAACCAACGGCTACGCAATAACGGTGCTCTCTTCGCTACTGATACTGCTTCAGTTGGGGAAGGTCCGATTACATCAGGAAAGCTTTCGATTGGTGGAACACCAACCGGAACAGTTTTGTTCAAGGGCGCATTCTATGGCACGTTGATCAGTCATAGTATTTTGGGGTCAGCGCAATTAAACGCAGTAACACAATACATGCGCAACAAATCGAGGGCGTACTAATCATGTGGGTACATCGCACCATTATCGTGCCCGCCCCATTGGCCGAGGCTGCGCGTGCTGCATGCGCCGGCCTCGCCGGTCCGGGTGGGTCGGGGATGTTCACGACGCCGCTGTCTTCGACGGGTGATGGGGTGCCGACGCACTTCATCAGCGCGGGGCTCATCGAGGCGCCGTTTGCGGACCTGCTGCCACTCACCAGCGTGACCTACGCCGAGGACGGCACGCCATCCACGAGCACCAGGCCCGGAAACGTCGCACTCACCGCGCAGCTCGCGGCCGAGGCTGGACTGTCGATCACCGAGGCAGAGGTGGCTGCTCTCCTGGGCGGCGTCGATGTCTCGGAGCA
>CAZBOT010000346.1:0-1395 GCA_964493575.1 uncultured Candidatus Saccharibacteria bacterium
GTGAGTATCATGTATGTGCTGTTCATGCCTTCAACAGGAATTTTCTTCATACCGGGTGAACTACCCATCAACTAAAGATTGATGGGCTTCCTGCTTCACGGATTCAACTAATGTTGACATCTCCACAGGCTCTACGGACAGTGCCTGCCCTGATTTTTCTTTATGTAGAGCGAACTTTTTGATATTTCTCGCTGCCAGCAAGTCTCGCTCATTAACTCGTCCACAGCTTTTGCATTTCCAAATCCTATCAGACAGTTTCAAATCTTTGTTGAGTGCTCCACATTCGCAAGTCTTTGAACTTGGAGAGAATCTACCAATACGAAGTATATTCACTCCGTACCATTCAGCTTTGTACTCAATCATTCGATTGAACTCTGACCAACTAACATCTGATATAGCTTGGGCAAGATTATGATTCTTCATCATATTACTTACAGCAAGGTCTTCAAGACAGATAGTTTGGTTCTCGCTAACTAATCTCAAAGAAACCTTGTGTAAGAAATCTTGTCTTTGATTCCTTATTTTCTCATGCAGCAACGCTACACGCTTGTTTGCTTTCTTTCTGTTGTTACTTCCCAATTTCTTTTTTGATGCTCTTTGTTGTAACACCTTTAATCGTTCAATACTATTTCTAAGAAACTTAGGGTTAGCTATTACTTCCCCTTCGCTTGTTACTGCAAAGTCTTTAATTCCTAAGTCAATACCAATAGTCTCGTTGTCAATTACTTTTTGTTTTGGTTTACATTCAACACCTGTGTCACAAAGAATGGATACAAAATATTTACCAGTAGGGGTGACACATAAGGTTGCACTTTTAATAGTTCCATTAATTGGGCGGTGCAATACTACCTTAATACCTTCTTTGAATTTAGGAATTACAAGTTTACCACCTTCAACTTTTACATTTTGGGGTACGTGAAATGACTGCTTACTATGCTTAGATTTGAACTTAGGGAACCCCGCACCTTTGAAAAACTTTTTATATGCTTCATCAAGGTCGATAAGTGCAGACTGCAAAGACTGACTATTGGTTTCTTTCAACCAAGGTAATTCTTTTTTGAGTTCAACAAGCTGTTTCTGCAAATCATATCTTGACAAGGTTATTTTACTACCCAAATATGCAGCAGTCTTCGTTTCAAGAGCAAGGTTATACAGATACCTCACACTACCACAGTGCTTATGTATCAACTCTTTTTGTGAGTTTGTGGGGTATAATCTGTACTTGTGTGCTCGAAACATTATCGCAAATATACAACTTTTAACTGAAATATCAAAATCATCTAAATTTATACGCATTCATCCCATGGGCTAAAGACCGCATGGGATTTCTGCTAAATCTCATTTAAAAGTTGTGGACCTGGCGGGATTCGAACCCGCGTCCGGATATTTTCGTTT
>CAZBOT010000347.1:0-1391 GCA_964493575.1 uncultured Candidatus Saccharibacteria bacterium
CCGCTGCCTGTATCAATCAGCGAAGTTTGCACTTTGGTTGTAGCGGTCAACTGTACCAGGGTCAGGCCGCCACTGTTATCGCTGCGCAGGATGGCCCCGGCTGTGCCAGGGTTGGCAGAGGGCGTAATGATCCCTAGCGTGTTGGTTGCGGTTGCTCCTACAATGCCCAACGTCGCAGAGGTGATCGTGTGAACAGCACTATCGGTAATCAGGTGCTGTTTGGCATGATGAGCGTCTGCGTTCGCAGCGTGAGCAGAAATGTCAATGCCGTCGATGGTGATGCCATTAGCCACCGTAATGTTACCGCTAATCGTGCCGCCGGCCTTGAGCAGGTATTGCGTGTGGGGATCGCCGGTGGTCATGTCGCCCAACTCGCTATGCTGTAGTTGGGTAAAGGCGGCTGTACTTGCGCCTGTCGCGCGCAGCACTAGCCCGGTGCTCAGTCCGCTCACCGTGTGGTCATCTCCTAGACCGCTCGTTGTGGCAAGGACGTGCTCCTGGCTATGATGGGCATTGACGCTAACCAGGTGAAAATCATAGCTCGATTTGAAATTCGAGATGTCCACCCCGTCCACGGTCCCGGCTACCGTGATGCTCCCCTCTACGTCAAGCGATGCTGTACCCGTCCCTTGGTTGGTCACGGTCACGGTAGTGTTCGCTTCGCTGTTGGCGTCAATGATCATTGAGCCGGGATATTCCCACTCTTGCCCAGACAGGATGTCACCCGATATGGAACCGCTCACCACAATCTGATTGACGTAGAGCGTATTCCAACGCAGCAGGGTTGTGCCCAGGTCATAGGTCAGGTCAACCTGCGGGTTGAAATCCCTAGCCAAACCCGTGCCGGTAAATGTGGTTGTCCCTGTCAGGTCGATGATGTCGGCGATCACGGTTGCGCTTGAACCGGTCGCCAGGCTCTGGCTACCCCCCTCCAGATAAAGAATTGCGTCGCTGCCGGTTCCCTGGCCAGTCGCCACTGCCGACAGCGATGCTAATACACCGGCAGAGGGACTTGCAACGATGTAGCTCCAGTTCTGGTCAGCGAAGGAGCCGCCTACGTGTTTGCCGGTGTAAATGGACAGCGACGGATCACCGCTCATTGACGATACATCTGGCCACCACTGCAAAGCGCGCCGGCTGTCCCAACTGTCGTACACATCCTCATCCAGATTGATACCGGATGCGTTATCCATCAGCACCGTCTGGTTGGCCCCGTTGTACAGGCCAAATGTTGCGCCCCGGATTTGAAAGCCGTTATCATCTGCCACCATGAACTGATCTTCGTTCGCGGTGGAACGGATGTAGAACCCATAGCCGGATGGCGTGTAGTAGCTGTTGCCGATACTGCCCAGGTTGCCCAACTGGATGTAGGTCGTATAGTTCGCAGGCGT
>CAZBOT010000348.1:0-1389 GCA_964493575.1 uncultured Candidatus Saccharibacteria bacterium
AGCTCGTTCGCGAAACGAAGGGCCTGGCGCAGCTCTTTCTCGGCGTAGGTCATCCGGGAAGCCTCCCGAAAACGATCGAGTGCTTGGCCATCTCCATCAAAACCAGGGTCTCACCCGCGTTGGCCGTTCCGGCGACGTACAGCTCGCCGTTTTCCAACTCGCCGATGACAGCGAGCTTTCTAAACTCGCTCGACTTAGCCGCTTCGAGAATAGTCTCGGCTTGGAAGCGGTAGCTTGATCCAACCTCGACCAGCTTCAGATCGACAACGTTGCTCATCACTCATCCTCCCAATCGGCCAACCCTTGGGCGATGATCTGGATTTCTGGCACAGGATTGCCGGAACGCCGCGCTTCGTCGAGTTTCTCGACTATCCGCCTGGCGAACAGGTAGTGCTCGTCGCTGTAGGTGAAATCGCCGTTGCTCATCCCTCCATCCTCCGTGTTGGGCGAACCTTCTTGCTCGTCCTCTGCCTGATCTTCTGGGAGGCGTTCATCCCGTATCCGTGGACCTTCTCCACCTTGCCGTTCTTGATGCGGTAGCCTTTGAGCGTGAGGGGGCGGGTCATGCGAGAACCTCCTCACGAAGGCGGCCGCGGCCGAACCTGTTGAAGGGGCCACCCGGCTCTTTTGACCGCGTTCGCACCGGCGGAGCCGTGAAGCACGCCCCATGATGACCGGCGCAGAAGCTCGATCCTGCCACCCGCTCGCACGGGCAGAAACCGTGATCGGGGTCGCGCACATCGCCGTAAATGAACCGGCAGGTCTTTTCGGCAAGGTCGTCGAACGAGACGAGCTTGTCGGGCCGGGGCGGCTCGGGCGGCAGGGCCTCGCGGGGCGGGCGCGGCGCGCGGGGCTCCAGTTCCACCACCTCGCGCACTTCGGCCGGGATCTTGACCACCTTCGGCTTGTACGGCTTGCGCTCCTGCTTGAGCTTGATGGCGCCGATGCGATGCATCTTTCCGATGACGGCGTTGCGGGTGATGCCTCCACCCAGGCTATTGGCGACCTGCTGCGCCGAATGCCCCGTAAACCACAAGCGCTTGGCTCTCTCCGTGCGTTCTTCCGTCCAGCCTGATTGTTCCCCGTACATGCTTACCCCCGATCTCCGGTCATGCGTTTGGAAGTTTCTGAAAGATGCAAAATGTTCGTCCCCGTAAGTTGCCCACGCCGGATGTCGGCCATGTCCTGGAGCGACGGCAGTCGCCATTTGCCTATCCACCTTGCCGCGTCGTAGGGCTTCACCTCGGCAATGGCAGCGTCGATTTCCTCCACGGCTTGCGCCGTCTGCACCCTGGCAACGAGCGCTGCCCACCATGTGTCAAAGTTTTCGATTGGCTCTAGCCTGATGCCGTTCTGGACGACCTGCTTTCGGGCTGCGTCGATGGCGTC
>CAZBOT010000349.1:0-1385 GCA_964493575.1 uncultured Candidatus Saccharibacteria bacterium
GGTTGGCGAAATTCAGCATGAACAGGCAGGCCTTGATCGGATGATGGCGCAGCGCGTCGGCCAATGCATCCAGGCTCACGCCTTCGCGTGGGTGGCTCGGGATCTCGATGACCTTGAGTCCCAGGCGTTCGCTGGCCTGCAGCCCCGCATAGAAGGTGGGTGATTCGATGGCGATCAGGTCGCCGGGTTGGGTCAGGGCCTGCAGGCAGAGGTTGAGCCCCTCCATCGCGCCCGACGTGATGACGATCTCCTGCGGCGAAACCGAGGCGCCATCGGCCAGGTAACGGAGCGCAAGTTGTCGGCGCAGCTCCTCATTGCCCGGCGGCAGATCGGTCACCGTAGCCACAGGATCCAGGTGGCGTGCGGCTGAAGCAAGGAAGCGCCCGAGTTTGTCGAGCGGATAGAGCCGTGCGTCAGGAAAACTCGACCCCAAGGGAACGATGGCGGGGTCCCGCACGCTGTCGAGGATCTGGAAGATGAAGTCGCTGACTTCGAGCGCTGTCGAGCCGCCCACTGGATGGGTCATTGCCGGCTCCGCCAACGTGCTGCCAAGCCTCGCACGCACGAAGTAGCCTGATCTCGGCCGCGCCTCGATCAGGCCTCGACTTTCGAGCAGGTGGTAGGCCTGAGTGACCGTGATTGGGCTGACGCGATGCGTCTTGCTCGCCTGACGGACGGAGAGAAGCCTTTCTCCCGGGCGCAAGACACCTTCTGCGATCAGTCTTGCGGTCCGGTCAGCAAAATCGTGGTACAGGGTCATGGCTCATCTTAGCGGGAAAGCCGAGACGCACGCTCAGCCTGATCGGCATTCGCAACAAGAAGAGGGTTCGAACGCCTGGCCCCGGAGTGCGGTGAGTGCGGCGTGAATTGTTGCGCACTGGCAGTCCGTTGCCAAAGGCATGGGGAGGCATTGCCGCTATCATGCCCACTGTTCCGCCGGGCGCGGGCATTTCCCGACTTCCCGCCGGCCTTCCGCCTGCGGCGCACTCGACGATCTCATGCAATTCGCGTCGGTCATACCCTGGCCCGCGCATCATTTCCGGATGGCGCAGACCCCCCAGTCCCTACAGCCCAAGTGCCTGATCTTCGACCTCGAGACCGTTCCGCAAGCGGAGGGTGAGCGGCCGCGGATCATCAAGATCGGCGCGCTGCGCCCGGACACCGGCGAGACGCTCGAGCTCGACGCGGGGGGTCGGCCCGATGCGGCGCTCGCGCGCCTCGATGCGATGTGCGCGGGGGCGAGCTTCGTGCTCGGCCACAACGTGCTGGCCCACGACCTGCCGGTGCTGCGCGCGCTCGCTCCCGACGCGCTGCTGCTGCAGCTTCCGGCGATCGACACGCTGCGCCTGTCGCCGCTGGCCTTTCCGCAGAACCCCTATCACCGG
>CAZBOT010000350.1:0-1377 GCA_964493575.1 uncultured Candidatus Saccharibacteria bacterium
CCAGATAGCCGCCCACGCGCCCGTCGCCCAGTGCCTTGACCTCGTTGCCGTATGCGATCAGATACTCTTCCATCTCATGCACTCCTGTTCAGCGCCTGGTCGATGGCCCGCTTGAAGCGGGCGACAATCCACGGGCGCAACCGCTCAATCACTTGTGCATCGGTCTGCCAGCGGCCGCGATGTACTGCTGCCTGAAGCACGCTGCTCTGCACGAAGGGCGCATACTCGGTGTTGTTGCCCACCGTGCCGCTCACGCCGTCATTCTGCTTTGTGACGCGCGTCACCCAACGGCGCCCCAATGTACCGGTGCGAATGTAGGTGCTGCCCTGCCTCTGCGTTGGATAGGTCTGCATAGCCTGTTGCACGCGCAGCACACTCGCTTCCATCGGCTTGACCAGCGCCGCGACGCCCTTTGCCGTGCCGATTTTGCGCAGGACCTTGTCCACGCCCTCGATCTTGATGCTGATGTTCGGCATTAGTCATCCCCCACAATCGGCACAGTCCAACATCTGCACCCAGGATGGCTTCCAGTTCCGGGCCGATAGCGCCCGTCGAAAGGCTCGCCCAGCGGAACGCGCTTTCCGTGCAATGGGCCGCAAATCTTGCAGACCCGCTCATCGCGCACCGTGCGCCACTCCTCCTGCGCCACCACGCCCGAGGCCCGGTAAGCTTCGACGTTCGCCTGGTTGTAGGCTGTCGTCGTCTCTGTCTGCGCAATCAGGCGAGCGCGCCGGCGGCTGAATACCATCTGGCGCAAATCGCTTACCAGAGAGGAAAGCGGCTCGCCGTTATCCACCCAGCGCCCCACGGCTTCATTGATGGCCCGCCGTGTCGTCTCTTCGATGCGTGTGACCAGTTGCGCCCCGTACTGCCTCGCCCAGTCACGCGCCGCCGTGTTGACGAGCGTGTAATCAAATCCGATGCTGCCCAACTGGTCGATGGCCACAATCACGCCCAGGTCAACGCTATCAATCAGCGCCCGAATCAGCGCGTCCTTTGCCCGTTGCGGCATGATGACATTTGCCGTCATCCCCAGAACTTCAGCGGTTGTCATGCCCGGACGCAGCATCTGGTCGAGCCATTCCTCAAAACCCCGGTAAATCTCGCGCTCGGTACGCAGTTCAAGCGCCGCCCGAATCTTCGCCTCCGCTTCGTCGTCGTCGGGGTCGAGCTGGAGCAGAAGCGCCTTGTACGCGTCAGGGGTAAGCACCCCAGTCGGGTACTCGAAAGGGATTGCGCCCGTGCCGAGCAGCGCCTCCTTTTCGGCGTCAGTCAGGATGTCGGACTTGAACGCGCTTACGTCGGGCTCTTTGCGTTTGGCCGCCCACCGCTTGAAGCGCGCCTCTTCCTCTTCCCGCTGCTGTGCGTTCGGTGCAT
>CAZBOT010000351.1:0-1371 GCA_964493575.1 uncultured Candidatus Saccharibacteria bacterium
GGTCGCCGTGGTTGTCCATGCGGTGGTCCATGTCGCTGCGCAGCCCCTCGATCCGTGTCTGCAGGCTGGCCTGCAGGCTGTTGATGCGCTCGGTGGTCACCCGGTTGCGGTTGGCCAGGTAGGTGTAGATGGCGGCAATCCAGATCACCAGCGTGTTGGTGATCTGCAGCCACGTCTGTAGGTCTTTCAGTTCCATGCTGGCGCTCGGTCTCGTGTTTGCGGGTCGGGGGGCTCGTGCCAGTCGATCAGGGCACCGAGCCTGCGGGCGCAGTCGTCGTACTGCCGCCCGGCGTCGAGTGCCCAGCGCGCCAGGTCGGCGTCGGTGGCGTAAGGCTCGGCGTCGCGCTCGTCGCGCTGCTCAGCCCGCTGCCCAGCCCCATCTCCACCCCGCTGCGCGGAATCGCCGGCAGCGTCGGCGCCACCCGCTGCAGCAGCGCGGCGGGCGGGCGGGGGCACTCGGGCGGGGGCGGCAGCGATGCCGGGGGCACGGTCGAGCACGCGCAAAGCAGCAGCGTCCAGGCAGGCGCGGCCCTGCGTAGCCAGGTCGATCTGTTCATGGAGTTCTCCTCGCAGGGCGTCGGCCTGCCGACTGGCGGCCGCAAGTTCTTCGGTCAGGGCATCCCCACGGGCTTGCGCGGCCTGCAGCCGTGCGGCCGCAGCCTCGGCGAAGATGCGCCACTGCTCGGCGTGCTCGCGCTGCACAGCCTCCAGCGCGGTCTGCAGGTGCGCGATCTCGCGCGCCTTGAACACGCCGTTGATCCACCCGCCGGCCATCGCGGCCAGGCTCAGCGCCAGCGTTACAAGCACCATCTTGGCGCCGCCACCAAGATGGTCGACCAGCCATGCAATCGGGTTCATGTGCGGATCGCCTGGTGGGTCACGATGCGCAGCATCGCGTTGATCACCGGCAGCCCCACGGCGATCGCGGTGTAGAGGTTCACCGGCAGCAGCGGCTGCAGCAGCCCGGTGCTCGCCTCCAGGGCCACAAGGCCGGCTGCGATCACGTTCAGCCAGATGGTGCGGCTGTGCCACCAGTGCTTGCAGGTCGCGATGTGGACGTGGTCGTCGGCCTCCAGCACGCCGACGGCGTCGGCGGCGTCGGGCTCCACCGCGTAGTCGCGCGGCGCCTCCATCACGCGCACTCCTGCGCATCGGCATCGCCCGCGGCCGCCTGCGGCTGCTCGCGCACCACAAGCACATGGCCGCGTTGCAGATGCACGATCGCCGAACCACCCGGCGGCAGCTCCTGCGATCGCACCGGCCGGTCGTTCACCTGCCCGCAGGCATCCACGTGGAACACGTCCGCGCGCAGCCATGCCGCGCTCTCCGGTTCGTGATGCGTCACCGTCACGCACAGGCTCACGGCAGCAT
>CAZBOT010000352.1:0-1371 GCA_964493575.1 uncultured Candidatus Saccharibacteria bacterium
TGGTGGTGGGTGAGCCCCAGGCTGGTGAGGACGTCGAAATCGGTCCGGTGGTGTCCCAGCGGCACTTCGATCGGGTCACCGGCTTTCTGGATCGGGCGAGCAGTCAGGGCATTTCGGCCGCGGTCGGTGGCGCCGCGATGCAGGGCCCGGGCTATTTCATCTCCCCGACGGTGTTGGTCGATGTGCCCGATGGGGCCGAATGCTCGCGGGAAGAGATTTTCGGCCCGGTCATCACGGTGGAGACGTTTCGTGAGGAAGACGACGCCATCGCGCGGGCCAACGATGTCCCCTACGGTCTGGCCGCCTCGGTGTGGACCGACAACGCGCGCCGCAGCCACCATGTGGCCGCACGGCTGGATTTCGGCACCGTCTGGGTCAACTCGCATCTGGTGTTGGCCAACGAGGTCCCCTGGGGCGGGTTCAAAGGTTCGGGATACGGGCGCGATCTATCGATCTATGCCCTCGACGACTTCTCCCGCACCAAACACGTCATGCACAACCACACCCGCTGAACCACCGAACCAACCGCTACCCAGCCAAGGAACAATGATGCACGTCTCAGAAATGGTTCATCCCTCACTTTTCACCGCCCGCTCGGGTCACGACGAGATCCCGGTGACCAGCCTGATGCCGGACTGGCAGCAATCAGATCGCCTCGGTGTCGTGGTGACCACACCCTTCGGGACACTGCAGGCCACCCTGCTGCTGCACGTCGCGGCCCTGCAGTTCTATCAGGTTCGCCCTGAACGGCGCGGCGATCACGCCCAATACCCGCAGATCTATATCTTTCATGTCGGTGGACCCCACGGCGATAACAGCAGCTTCGATGTCTGGCCGGCCCGCCATGAAGTGTTCGTCCCCGCCAACGACCCCTACCGTCTCCTCGGCGAGATCAACGACCGCGCCATCACCCGACTGGCCCTCCCGGCCCTGCCCGCTGCTACCCGACCGGGGTCGCTGAGCTACATCGACGAGGGCCCCAGCGGATGGACCGACGCCGGAGCAGCACGAGAACGGATCACCACCGTGCTCACCTACGGCATCGACTCCCCGGCGACACCGGACACCATCACCTTGACCTGCACCGACCACGAGATACTGCACAACACCGAATACGCCCTCGACGGCGAGGCCACCGCCAACTACTTCCGATCCCAAACCGACCAACAACTCCTCGACATGAACGTCGGCCCCAGCACCGCCCACGACCTGCGCCAATGGACCGAACTATTCGCCGCCCGCACCCACGAAGTCCCCACCGAACTACGCCACCACCTGATGGCCACCCTCAACCCCCACACCCAACACCAACACTACCAACACAGCACCATCGAAACCGCCCTCACCCAACTCCCCCACCACACCACCACC
>CAZBOT010000353.1:0-1368 GCA_964493575.1 uncultured Candidatus Saccharibacteria bacterium
AACGATGACGGCTATCGCCCCGATGACGCCCTTTGGACCCCTCTCGGATGGCCGGGAAATGTGGAGGAAGAGGAATGAGCGCGTGGATTTCCAGTGAGCAGCGCCTCGTGACGTTCCCGGACCTGCCCGTCGAAGGTCATCCCGACTGGATACAGCGCGACTGCCATTGCTGCATGGGCCTCACATGGACCTACGGCACCGAGTGCCCCGATTGCGCTGGCGCTGGCTCCTTTTTCGTTCATCGCCCATCGCGGCGCATCGCCCAATATCCCGGCGGGCCGTTCCTTGGACGCCTTGGAAAGGGAGAGGCCGCATGACCCCCGCCCCTGATCTCCGCGCCCTCCTGAGGGAGGCGAGCGAGCAATTGCGCGTTGCCACGTTCGTTCTCGGCAGAGCCGCCAGACCTTTGACGGCAAGAGACTGCGCAGATGGCCGAACAGCGCATCGACCTTGCCATCGGCCTGTGGCGCCGCTGCCTCGCCGCGAATGAGTGGCCCGGCTACCCGGCGGAGATCGCGACGGCTGAGCTGCCGGTGTGGAAGGAAAACGACTGGATCGAGCGCCGCGACGCGATGCGCCGGCAGGCGCTGGACCTCAACCCATTGATGGCCGGATAGGCCATTCCAAACCAGGAGAACCCGATGAACGTCCGAGACTGGAATCCTGACGCCGGCATGGCCTTCCAGGGCGATGTTGCCCTTATTCCCGTGCCGGCGTCACTCGCCGCCTCGCTTGCCACGAATGACGAGGTCAAGCCGATCGACGGCCGCCTCATCCTGCAGGAGGGCGAGGTCACCGGACATCACCACGCGATCCGCCTTCCGGGCTTCTCGGCCCAGCCGGCGATGTACGCCGATGGCGCGCTGGCACGGACAATGGGGACGACGGCCGCGCTGCCGGTTGCTCGTCTCTATCGCGACGATGCTCTCGCTCGCCGCCTCGCCGCCGAGGGGCTGCTCGCGCGGGCCGATCTCGTCGTCGCCTTCCTCAAGGTCGACACCGGTCCGGTCGTCGTCAGCCATGAAGAGCACGACGCCATCCGCATTCCGCCCGGCCTCTATGCCGTCGGCCGGCAGGTGGAAAGCGCCGGCGCCGAGGAACGGCGGGTGCAAGACTGATGGCCCGGCAGAAGATCGAGAAGCTGACGGCGGAGCTGGAAGCCGCTCTGCCGTCGTTCCGCGAGAAATGGCGTCGGATTGGCCTCTCGACGCAGGCCGTCGACCCGGAAGAGGCGCGGACGTCGATCCGTCGCCTCTACCGCGCCGGCGGGCTTGAGGAACCGAAGGCCGTCCTCGTCCTTTCCTCGCCAGCAGCCTGCCTGCTCGCGCGCGCCTTGATCGAAAAGACCTTCGGCGAACGCCTGTCGGA
>CAZBOT010000354.1:0-1357 GCA_964493575.1 uncultured Candidatus Saccharibacteria bacterium
CGGTCTCGGGCTCTGCCACACGTAGCTTTTACAATTCGGGCAGCGTTTCGGGAGCCGTTTGGGGTCCCGCTGTGGCCACCATTCATGACCACAGCGGAGACACTGATACAGGGGGAGGACGATGGTGCGGACGTAGCTCACTGTTCCCCCTTCGCCAAGGCCAGGGCGGCCTGAGCCTTCCGATACGTGAGTTCTCGCGCTTCTTCGAGGGAGGACGCTCCACCCGAGCGATTCCAGGCTACAATGAGTTGCAATGCCTCCCGCATGGCGTCGTGGCTGTTGACGGCGCGCAGAATTAAATTCTCGATCTCTGGTCTCATGCGAGACGGGACTAAGCCCGTCACTGGTGCATTAGTGCAATCCACGATGATCCGGTCTCCCTTGCGCCACGGTCTAGGGTTTACCGTTCGGTCAGATTGCATATCCTGTGTCGGTAATTTTTCGAGTCGGTAAACTGGGGTCGCGTTCATGATCTCACCTCCCCTTCCGCCAGCTTGAGGGCGGCCTTAACATCTTGTATCCACTGCGGCGCTTGCGGGCCTAGCTGCGCCAGTGGGCACTCTGTACGCTCCCACTCACGTGCTACCGCCTCCAGCGCCTCCCGCATGGCGTCGTGGGCGTGGAGCGGATACGCATGCACCTCGATATTCCCCCCGGTCGCCTCCTGGGCCCGCTCGCGCAAGGATATGAGCGCCTCGGAGTCGATTATCTGATAGTTCCAATATTCGGAACCGTCCGAGAGCCACGTAATAAATTTAAATTGCGGTGTCGCGTTCATGGTTCCTCCTCATCGCTGGCTGCAGTATCAATCATCCAGCAGGACTCGCAGAGTACCACCTGCCGCCACGGCTGACGGTAGGTAGATCCGTCAGCCGCGCCGCAATCTGCGCAATACGCGTTATCCGCCACTTTCCATTCGCCAATTTTTAGAGTCGTTTCCATGATCCCCTCCTTTCCTCGCGCGATTATCGGTTCTCGTCAGTCATCGAGCCTGATGGCGCTGGGCGGGATGGGGATTCCACCCCAGCCCCAGGTGCCGTCAGGGTTTTCCGATACGTCGATTACAACCGAGGTCTCGTCTTCCGGGGCTGGGTACCACCCCCCGCGCTCGTTGAAGAGCCGCAACGAGAGCGGCTTGTATTCACTCGACCGGTGACCGGCTGCACGCAGCGCGGTCTCTATCTCAGATCTCACGACTAGGTATTTCATGGTCTCCTCCGTGGGTGTGAATTCGGTGAGGCGAGTCATGGTTTCGCCTCTTTTTCAAGATCGGCCATGACCGCACGAGCTAACGCGGAATCGAATGGCTCCCCGCGATTTTCTGCCTCAAACCAGTGACGTTTCATGCCGTTGGGCT
>CAZBOT010000355.1:0-1357 GCA_964493575.1 uncultured Candidatus Saccharibacteria bacterium
CGATGTTCTCCACATCGCCCGGCTTTGCCGCCTTGATTGCCCGTTGCCAGGCCGCGACGTGCTTGTTCTTCAGCTCGACAATCTTCATTAACTCGCCACCTGAATTGTCAACGTGCCGTTGATCTCGATAGTCACCGGCATAACCGCCAGGCCGTCAACCGTCACGGTCAACCCACGCGACCGCACGATAGCCTCAGTTGCCGTCATCTCAATCTTGCCGGCCACGTCGCCCGCCGGGTGCGCCTCGAATGCGCCGGTAGTGCCTGGAGCCAGAGCGTTTAACTCCGTCACCCAATCATCTTCCGCCAGCACGTTAAAGGTAAAGGTAGTGTTCTTGCCGGTTGTCGGAATCTTGACCACCGTCGCCCCACTCGCGCCCGAGCATCGCGCAACGGCAATCTCGATGTCCTCGCTCATTTGCCAGTCGGTGAGACACAGGTAGTCTGTGCTCGCCAACGTGAACTGAGCCATATCGCCTACAAACTTGTCCTGATTAGCAGCCATTCTTCAATCTCCTATACACTGTGGGCAATGATGAGGTCCACCACCTGCCGATAGATATTCAAATCGTCATCCCAAAAGTCAGGCCCGCCAGTATGCGTCCAGTTGCTGGTTGCCTGAGCCAGCGCCAGCAGCCCGTCGCGCAGCGCCTTTACGCCTGTCAGATACGTCGCCGCGTAGCAATCCACCTGCACCCGCGTGCTTTCGCAGCCGCCCGAGCCAATCGGCACCTGCGAGATAACCGAATACACCAGCGCCGGCAGCGTGGCGTTATCCGGCAGAATGGCCGGGTACACCCGCGTCCCTACCAGCGCCGCTAATGTCGCGTCGCCGGTCACGGCGCTGTAGAAGTCAGTCTCTACGCTCACAGACCATCCCCATCCAACGCCGCTTTCGTCATCGCCGCCGTAATCTCGCCATGCCGCGTATCCGCCGCCGGGCGCAGGAACGGCCTGGCGCTGCGCTTGCTCGTGCCGAACTCCACAAACGGCGCGTAAAACACGTCGCTCACCACCAGATGCTCGGCGCTGGTCGGCCGGCGCTTGCCGGCCCGCAGCTTCAGGCTCTTCTTTAGCTTGCCCGTCTTCACCGGCGCGAGTTCCTTAGCTCCTTCCAGCAACACCGCCGCGCCGGCTTTCGCTATCTCCGGCAGGTTGCGCCCAATGCGCGCATCCATGTCCGCCAGTTGTTTCTTTGCCCGCGCGATGTCCTGGTCAAAGCTGCTCATACCAACTCCTTCACCAGCAATTGCAACCGCTCGCCACGGCTGAACGGCTCAATCACGCTTTCAATGTCGAATATCCGCGCCGTGTCCGTCCTGTCCGTCCAACTCACCCGCATCTCCGGCGACACATCA
>CAZBOT010000356.1:0-1353 GCA_964493575.1 uncultured Candidatus Saccharibacteria bacterium
GGGCGCGGCCGAGCCGCTGCGCCGCATGCTGCGCATCCTGCTCGAGCGCTGAGCGCTGCGCGGCGGTCCATCAAAAGGGGGGCGCAAGCCCCCCTTCTCGTTGCGGACTCGCATCGAAACGCGGTATTTCTTCACGCCGGACGGGTACGAATCAGCCCCGGCTAATGCGATGCAGGTCCGGAAATGCTAGATTCCGTGGCCAGATACGGTGAATTCGACCGTGATGCTCCGTTGCGGGGGAACGAGTCTTGAAATCCAAAATGACAAAGTCGGTCAGGGCTTCCCTGCTCGCCCTCTCCATCGCCGCGCTGCCGCTGTCCGTGCAGGCGGCCGGTCTTGGCCAGATCAACGTCCTGAGCGGCCTGGGCCAGCCCCTGCGTGCCGAGATCCAGATCTCGGCCAACGCGCAGGAGCTGCAGTCGCTGAGCGCCCGCATTGCCTCGGCGGATGCATTCCGGCGTGCGAACCTGAGCTACGGGCCCGCGGTGAGCTCGATCCGTGTCAGCGTGGATACCCGCAGCTCGCGCCCGGTGGTGCGGCTCAGCAGCGACCGCCCGATCAACGACCCCTTCGTCGACCTGCTCGTCGAGCTCGACTGGGCCGGCGGCAACCTGGTGCGTGAATACACCTTCCTGCTCGATCCGGTCGAGCTCTCGGCGCCGCGCCCGCTCGCCGCGCCGATCCAGGCACCCGCGACGCGGCCCGCGCGCGCGCTGCCGCGCTCCACGGTGGCCGCCCCCGCGCCTACGCGTGCGGCGTCCGCCGAACGTGCGCCCGCCGACACCTGGACGGTGCGGCGTGGCGACACCATGCACCGCATCGCGAGCGCGAATGCGCACCCCGGCACCACCCTCGACCAGATGCTGATCGCGCTGCTGCGCGCGAACCCCCAGGCCTTCGAGGGCGGCAACATCAACCGCCTGCGCGCCGGCGCGGTCCTCAACGTGCCCGGCGCCGAGGCGGTGCGTGCGATCGACGCCGGCGAAGCGCGGCGCGAGATCCGCGCCCAGTCTGCCGATTTCGATGCCTACCGGCGCGGCCTCGCCACTTCGGTCGCCGGCCGCGCCCCCGCACCCGCGGCAGCTGCCGCGCAGGAGAGCGGCGGGCGCATCGTGCCGCGCGTGCAGGAAGCCGCCGCGCCGACCGATGCGGGAGACAAGGTGACCGTCTCGCGCAGCGATACCGGTGCGGATGCGAGTGGCGAGGCACGCCTGCAGGTGCTCGAGGAAGAACTGGCCACGCGTTCGAAGGCGCTCGAGGAGGCCAACGAGCGCCTTGTCCAGCTCGAGCGCAGCATCCGCGACCTGCAGCGCCTGCTCGAGGTGCAGAGCGGCACCATGGGCCAGTTGCAGG
>CAZBOT010000357.1:0-1337 GCA_964493575.1 uncultured Candidatus Saccharibacteria bacterium
AGGTCGGCCGCGTGGTCGTGCGCCGCCTGTGTCAGCATGGCGTTCTCGGCCAGCGGCGGTAAGCCGTTCCCCGCGCGTATCTCATTGATCCTGTCGATCATACCCCTCCACCAGCGCGCCGACGGCCATAGCCAGCCCGCGCATCATGTCCACGTCGTAGCGCGTCACCGGGTCGCCGTCGTCAACGTCGGGGAACTCTTCAGCCACAATCTGCGACAATGCCGCCTGATTCTCCCAGAAGTCAGTGCACCATTTTTGATACATCCGTTCCATCTCAATCTGCGATGATTTCATTTAATCCGCCTGTCAGTTTGTAGGCCGGTACATGCGTTCGCGCGCCGTCGATGCGCGTCCAGGGGATACGCACGCAGACGACGCGCCCGGCCTCAATGAGCGTCCTGAGCCGCCGCGTCGTAGTCGCCTCGGAGCGGCCGGTCAAGGCGCACAATTCCCGCACGGTCATTGCCGCCGGGTCGTTATCTACCTGATTTCCCCGCGCCGCTTCCAGCGCAATGATCAGCTCGTTTAATTCTGTATCTGTCATACCGTTACATACTGTCTGCGCGGCCAGTGGTAATACATTTTGTCTACCATATAGCGACCGTCCGAGCAGGTCACAATCGCCCCGCCAATCGGCAGATCACCGCCGCCGATACGATAGCCGTAGCTGGTCGTGTGCTGCCATGAGGGGAGTATCAGCGCGCGAACCGGCGTCAAATCATAGCTGTCACCCGGTCGATGTACGTGGCCGCGCACGTATAAATGAGGCGGTTTCTCATTGCGCTCAATGGCCTCGTAGAACGACATGGCGGCCAGCCGCCCGGCGAAATTCCCACGCGTCCACGGCACGCGGCCGCCGCCGCCCGGCGGGTGATGGGCAATGTCGAACCGTACGCCTTCAATGTCTAGCCTCAACTGCCAATGGCTGTAGAGGTCATCGCCCGGCCCCGTCGCGCCGATGTCGTTGGCGACCGTCTCATCCATGTAAGCCGAGCCGCCGCTGTGGGCTTCCGTGCCGCGTGTGACGAAGATGCGATCATCCTCGCCAAGAAGGGCCAGCGCGGGCGCTAACGCCTCGGCACTGAGTTTCAGCATGTCAGCCGGGTTGCGCGTTACCAGTTGCGACGTGGGATGATAGTTGTTATCGGCCAGTTCGCCATTGAGCACGATAACCAGTCGCTTGCCCGCCCGCGCCGACTTGACCGCCTTCCAGTAGGCCAGCCAGTGCCGCCATATGGCCCGCTGGATCGGCCCGGCGTGGTACTGGCCCCGGTCATCGAGCTCAACCACCGGCGGGCATAGCGCAGTCGTGGAATTGCAATGAAGATCGGATACCA
>CAZBOT010000358.1:0-1336 GCA_964493575.1 uncultured Candidatus Saccharibacteria bacterium
CGCCTGCCGGTTGCAGACGGCGAGCCGGTGATTCGTAGGCTGCTGACGAAACGGCCAGCCGCACACCGAATCAGGATGCGCAGGCGCATACATGCATCGCCCCTGGGCATCGGGCTGTCCGCCACCTGGGCACCGTGGCGCACCCTGCGCCGTTGCCGCAATGAGCAGCAACCCGCCAACGATGATCATGACGAATGCCACGTTGATCCAGTCAATCCGAATCATGGTTTAACCTCCAGTGCATAAGCGATGCGCTGCAAACAGATGCCCTGGCGAACCTGGGAGAGCATAGCAGCATGTTCTAGTGCCGTTTCTGCCTTGCTCAAATAGTACGGATTCTGTTCGGTTTCCTCATACCGTCGCAGGTTATCACGGTATGCTGCCGTCAATCGCTCAATTTCCTGTTCAATTTCATACTCGTTCATTCTGTGCCTCCAGTGCTGCCAATCCTGCGTCAATAACATCCAACCACGTCAAACCGTCTGTAAGCCCCTGCAAGCGTTCTGAGTAGCTTTCTGGTATGCAAGGGCGAATGTAACGCTTTCGTTCAATGCGCCCCGCTGTCACCCCAGTTACACGGGCTGTTTGTGGCACCACTTCAACCGCACCATTGACCCTAATGGTGCATGGCTCGCCTGAAACCATGATTACAGTGTCCGGCACGCCATCACCAACCTGCCAGACTGCGGCGGATGGCGATGCGGTTGCGGTTGCTTCCGCCACGGTCGGCGGCAGGGCTGCCAGCCCTACAGCCCTGCGGAGTTCGTTGCGCATCGGGCGGCTCAGCGGCTTTTCGCCCCTCTCGTACTGGTTCCAGAGTGCCCGGCTAAACTGACTGCCGATGATGGAAACCAACTGCGACAAGCTATGGCCTTGCTTCAGTTCGTCGAACATCTCCCGATAGTCATCGGGCGTCAGTTCGTCGGCATCTGCGTTGCGTGTAACTAGAGTTACGTTCATCATTCATTCCTCGGGACTGGCCGACCAGACCTGCGGGCGCTGGTCGGCATTCACCGGCTGAAACCTAACGAGGCAGGAGTAGCCCCGCCCGCAGTTGCCGGCGTCCCTGGCTAGTTATCTAATTCGTCGCCGGAGCTGGAGCCGTCGCCGTCGCCGTAACCGTAGCCGGAGCCGTCGCCGTAGCCGTAGCCGTCGCCGTAACCGTAGCCGGAGCCGTCGCCGTAGCCGTAGCCGTAGCCGGATCCGTAGCCGGAGCCGGAGCCGTCGCCGTAGCCGGCGCCGTAGCCGTAGCCGGAGCCGGAGCCGGAGCCGTAGCCGGATCCGTAGCCGGAGCCGGAGCCGTCGCCGTAGCCGTCATGCTGCATTGATGCTATCC
>CAZBOT010000359.1:0-1334 GCA_964493575.1 uncultured Candidatus Saccharibacteria bacterium
CCATCAACGCCGCCGGCCGCACCGCCCTCGCCGACGCCGCCACCGCTTCCACCACTGGAGACCACTGAGATGAGCATCCCCACTATCGACGAAATTCGACGCGCTGCAGATCGCCTGGCAGTTGCACACACCGCCACCACGGCGCGTGCGGCCCTGTGCCAGGACGAGATCAAGGCGGCGATCCAGCCGATCTACGACCGCCACCGTGCAGGCATGGACGCGGCGGCCGAAGAAGAGGCCGCCGCACACCGCGCGCTGATGAGCCTGCTCGAGGCGGCCCCGCAGCTTTTCGAGAAGCCGCGCAGCATCAGCGTAAATGGCGTGCGTGCCGGCTACAGAAAGGCAGAGGACTCGCTCGACTGGGGTGATGACGCCGCCCTCATCAAGCGCATTCGCGCGCTGCTGCCCTCGCATGCTGACCTGCTGATTCGCACCGAAGAGAACGTCGTCATCGACGCCCTCGCGCAGCTCTCGCCTGCGGCCCATCAGAAGCTCGGCATCAGCCGCATTACGGGCGCGGACAACCCGTTCATCACCATCGGCGCCGCCGACGTCGAGAAGCTCGCTCAGGCCCTCATCGCCGACGCCATTCGGCGTCAGGGCGAAGACGACAAGCCCAAGGAGCGCAAGGGCAAGGCCAAAGCCAAGGCACGTGAGGTGGCTTGATGCGCGGCGAAAAGGTCACATTCAGGACGCCCGTATTCATGAAGGGCGGCCGCGTAATTGGGGGCGAGATTATTTCAGGCGTCGAGATCGCGTTCGGTCTGGTAGCCCATCCAGCGCTCGGACCTGCGGGCGAGAAATTCGGCTTCTGGGATGTCTCCTGCCCGGATACGGGTTGTCTCATCGCGACTGGCGATTTCCCGGGGAAGATCGCTGCGTCGTCCAGGCTGATCCAACTCGTCCGCATGAGGGCAGGGACCGCTTCGGCTTTTCGCCGCATGCTCGATGACGGGCGAAAACTTGTACGTAATGACCCGGCAGTCTATCGGCTTGGGGGCCGGGTGCAGGTGGATGCTGACCACTGCGCGACCTGCGATCGCTGGAAACGTCAATCGTGAAACCCCGTTACCTGCCCCCTGGCACGCTCACCTGGTTACGGGTGCGCTGGCTGCTGCTCGGCATCGCCATCGGCGTGGCCGGCGCTGCGGGCCTGGCGATGTACCTGGTGGCCATCCTGCCGCCGGAGCTCGCCTACCGCAGCCCCGCCGCCACCGTGCGCCCTGTGCCCGGCCCGGTGGCGCCGCCCGCCCCCGCGCTGGCCATGCCGCCGTGCGCGGGGCAGGGCAAGGACTGCACCGCACTCGACGCCCCCCGCCCCCTCCCCGAACCCG
>CAZBOT010000360.1:0-1332 GCA_964493575.1 uncultured Candidatus Saccharibacteria bacterium
CAAGGAGAAGAAACCCAGATGGCGACGGTAAGGGACGTGTACGGTCGTGTGCGGGCGCGTAAGGGGTTCGAGGACCTGACCAAAGAGGACTTCACGAACCATATCAACCGCGTCCACAAGGACATCCTGATCCGGATGCCCGTCCGCGTCAACACCGAGGACATCAGCCTCACGTCCGGCACCAAGGAGTACGCCTTGGACTCGGACATCGTGAAGGTCTGGGAGGCGTACCGTTACGACACGTCTTCCACGGGCGAGGCGTTGACCGCCACCAGCGTCCACGACCTGCACTTGGACACTCCCCACTTCAGGTTCGACACCAACGGGAAGCCTAGGATGTTCTACGTCTGGAACTCGGTGACGACGGGCGACGTGATCGGATTCCACCCGACGCCCGACACCACGACTTCTTGCGGGTATCCGAAGATCACGCTTCATGTGACCAGAGAGAACACTTTGGACATGACGACGACTCTTCCAACGGGTGTGAAGGACCACCAAATCTACATCGAAGGTGTATGCTACTACGCGGCGATGGACGTTATGCCGGAGAAGGCCCAGTTCTGGTTCAACGCTTACCAGATGGAGATGGACAAGAACCGGAGATTCTACCAGAACAGGAACCCGGACCACTCGCCCAGCGCGGCACCGAGAATCTATCGAAGGGGGTACAGGTAAATGGCGGACACCGTGACCACGATTGTAGACGCTTGCCAGTACGACTACCCCGACATGACCGACGCAAAAGGCGTAGAGTACGCCAACGTCGTTCACCGCAGGTTGCTGACGGCGTTCCCCGAGCTTAGGATCGACACCGAGGACATCAACCTGACATCGGGTACGGGCGAGTACAGTCTGGACGAGGACATCTACAAGGTCCACTCCGCGCTGTACCTGACAGCCGCTTCGACGGGCACGGTGTTGGACGAGACGAGCGTCACCGAGTTGGACAACAAGAACGCCGGGTGGCGGCTTGAGTCGAGCGGGACTCCGACCGGATTCTACGTCTGGGCCAACACCACGGGTCAGGTGATCGGTCTGTATCCCAAGCCGAACACCACCACGTCGGCAGGCTACCCCAAGGTTACGCTCTATGTCACACGAAGAGCGGCGGCGTTGACCGGAAGCGACACGGTGTTCACCATGTTGCCCGACTCTCAGATTTACAAGGAAGGGATTCTACTGGAGTTCGCGAAGGCCCAAAGGAGAGAGGATGTCGCGATGCGGTTGCAGGTCTATCAGGCCGAACTGCAACGAGTCGAGCAATTCGTTCGCGGCATCAACCTTCGCAAGCTGGCAGACGAGTTCCCAGACGCACCGACCAAACCGAGG
>CAZBOT010000361.1:0-1330 GCA_964493575.1 uncultured Candidatus Saccharibacteria bacterium
CCTCTCAGGCGGCAAACGGCCGGCGAGATGGTCGGCAATCGGCCCGATTGACACACGCCGTCAATGCGCGCTATATATATACGTGTGGGACAGGACACCGGCCGCGCGGCGGCCATGCTGAGATCGTATCGCCTGGCGCCGGACGTGGTCGCACTGATCGACCGGTACAGGCGAGCCGAGGCGACGACCGGCACGGCGATTGTCGAGGCGGCCGTCAGGGCCTACGGCGGGCGGCAGGATGCACGCCTCGCCGCAATCGAGGCCCGGCTCGCCGCAATCGAGGCGCGCTTGGAGGGCATGTGACCCCGCACGACATTGCCAACACCATCGCCACCGAGACGACCGCGCCCGGCCGCCTGGGTCTGCGCTGGCGCCGGGTGCCGGGCGGGCAGTATGTCGTCGCGCCGCCCGTGGTCGTCGCGCCGCGCGTCGTCGTCGTGCGGCTGCCGCTGGACCCGGCCGACGTGTCGGCGGCGCTTCGACCGGAATACGCGGGCCGACTCGCCGCGACGCTCGGCGTCCAGGCTGTACGGGTTGCGCGCGACGGGGCGTTCGTTCGTGTCGAGGTGCCGCACGGCAGAGGCACGCGGACGCTCCGGCTCCCGCACGGCGCGGCCGCGCCGCCCGACGCCGTGGCTCTGTCCACCGACGGGCGGTGGCTCGGGCTCGGGCTCGGCGACGCGTCGCCGCACGCGCTGGTCGTCGGCACGACCGGCAGCGGGAAAACCACGGCACAGGTCGCGGTCGCGCTTGTCGAGTCGAGGCGGTCGCGCGTGATCGTCGCCAATCCGAAGCGGGACCCGGCATACGCACCGCTGGCATGCCTTGGCCACACGGTGGCGTCGGAGCCGCCCGACATCGCCGCGGCGCTGGCGTGGGCGGCGGCGCTTGTCGGGACGCCCGGCGCCGGACGCGTCGTCGTCGTGATCGACGAATGGGCGATGCTGGACCAGGACGCGACCGCCGCGTGCCAGACGATCGCCCAACGCGGCCGGTCGGCCGGACTCCGGCTCGTGATCGGCACGCAGTACCCGCGCGCCGACGTCGTGTCCACGATCACGCGCGTCAACGTCGACCGTGTGCTGGCGGGCGCACTGGAGCCCGCCGCCGCCCGCGCGATCCTCGGCGACGCGGCCGCGACATACGGCCTGACCGGGCGCGGAGACATGGTGCTCGGATCGCGCCTCGCGGCCGGCGATCTCGCGCGCGTCCAGGTGGCGTGCGTCACGGACGCCGATTGGGCGACCGCCGGAGCTGTCGCGCCGCTGGATATCCCGGCCGCGACGGCCGAGGTGGAGGCGTCCCGGCCCGCGCGCGCGCCGCACCCGTC
>CAZBOT010000362.1:0-1328 GCA_964493575.1 uncultured Candidatus Saccharibacteria bacterium
ATCTCCGCCCCCGGCTCGTCGTCCGCAAACAGCAACAGCAGCCCGATCCCCGCCGCCAGTGTGCTTTTGCCATTCTTGCGCGGTATCTCAATGTACGCCCGCCGATACCGCCGCGACCCATCCGGCCGCTTCCACCCAAACAACTCGCCGATCAGCTCCCGCTGCCACAGTTGGAGCTTGAATGCCTCGCCCGACCACTCCCCCTTGACATGGTGCAGCAGCTTCTCGAAGAACGCCACAGCCACAGCCGCCGCCCGCGCGTCAAACCACGTCCCAGCCGGCCCCACCCGCAACTGTTCGCGCGCAAACATCGCCGCCCGCTCCGGCGTCCCCGCCACCAGCTCGCGCGGCGGATGCGGCACCCTGGGCGAGATCGATCCCCTAGACATCGGCCATCTCCTGCGCCACCGCCGCAAACAGCGCATCCGCCAGGCTCATCTGCTCCTCCGGCGCGTCCGCCCTCACCCTGGATCGGCTGCTCGGCGTCATCCCGAACTCCGCCGCATAGGCCCGGAACGCCCCGCTGTTATCCCGCAGCACTTGCAGCGCCGGGTGTTTCCGGTCCAGCCCATGCTCATCCTTCGTCATGATCCCCTCAGCCTTGATCACCTCCGCGGCCTCCACAGCCACCCCGAAATGCGTCGCCATCAACTGAAACGCCGGCAGGTCGATCTCCGACAGCAGCCCCAGCGCATCCAGCCGCGGCGCATTGTCCAGCCAGAATCGCCGCGCCTTCGGCAGCAGCCTGTACGGTGGCCGCGCGTCGCCAGCCGGCTCCGGCCTGGGCTCCGCATCATTCAGCGGTCGCCCCCCCGGATTGCCAGCCAGCTCCTTCAACGCCGTCGGTTTCGGCTTCCGTCCTGCTCGTGGCATCGTTATGTTACCTTGTGGAAATCCGTGGAATTCCGCTGACGTGCGTGCAGACTTCCCCGGCGGTCTCTGTGCCGGAGGTCTCCAGAGATTGGCTCCCCCCTCCCCTGGTCTTGCGACTATGGCATGAATGACACAACGATTGCAGGTTACTGCGCGCGTCGCTGCCTCCAGCGCGCCGCGGCACAATGTGATCGACATCCGTTGCCGCGACTGGACTGCTACCATGCACACCGTAAGGATCGACGCACAGCGGCTGCTCGCGCAGCACCATCAGTCGCAGCTTCCGCCAGCGCGCACCGTAGCCACGCGCGTGCGCAGACTCTCGCTGGTCATCAGCGCGCTGGCCAGCCAGCGCATGGCCAGCGCTACACGCGGCATCGCCCGGCCTCAACAGGCCCGGGCAATGGGGGACTATGCACGGGGTAGCAGCGCGCGTCGGCATCATTCCACCAGCC
>CAZBOT010000363.1:0-1324 GCA_964493575.1 uncultured Candidatus Saccharibacteria bacterium
TGACGCCCCTCGACCTGGCAGAAGCCAGGCGCGAGGGGCTTTTTCTGTGGGGTGACATGACGCTACGTGTCTACCTGACGCCCGTTGTGGCGCAGTCCTTTGGGTGGGACACGAGTGGCGTCACGGGGGCGATGACCTTGCGCCAGGCATTGAAGGTCATGGCCAACCAGTGGAGCGGGCCGATACTCATCGGCGGCGTGGAGATATAGATGGCCCTGCCCGCGTCTGACACCTTCACCAGCGCGTCCGACCAGGCGCTGACCACCTACTCGTCGAGTTGGACCAACAACGCCGGCGCGTTCCAGGTACTGGGCGCGACCGACGACGTGAAGTCCAACACGTCGAGCAACGAGACGTGCGCGCACTGGAACGCGGACACCTTCGCCAACAACCAGTACGCGCAGGTGACCGTCAAGGCCATCTCCGGCGATACGCCGATGGGACCGGCGGTGCGTTGCCACGCGAGCGCCAACACCTACTACGGATTCTACGGTGACTCGACGGCGAGTTACCTGTTCAAGGTGGTGTCTGGTTCCTGGACGCAGATAGGTTCCAACGGCAGCGCGGTGGCAGTCAACGATGTGCTGAAGCTGACAGTCAGCGGCACGACGCTGACGCCAACTAAGAATGGCTCAACGACCGGCACACCGGGCGCGCAGACCGACAGCAGTATCAGCAGCGGCTACGCGGGGATTTGCGGCTACCACAACGGCTCGACGCGTGTCGATGATTGGAGTGGCGGCAACCTCGGCACGACGACCGCCGTTGACTTCACCCTGTCGGCGACCGGGGCGGCCACTAGCGCGGCCACGGCCACGGGAACAGGCGTTCTTACCCTGTCCGCGACGCCGGCCGTCACCGATAGCGCGACCGCGACGGGGGTCTCGTCGCTATCCCTGGCGGCGACTCCTGCCACCGTCGCCAGCGCGGGGGCTACCGGGGGCGCGGGCGTAGCCCTGGCAGGGACACCGGGCGCAACGACCGGCGCCGGGGCTGTGGGTGGCGGTGGGCTGTCCCTGGCGGCCACACCGGGCGCGACGTTGTCGGCGACGGCTACCAGCGCCGGGGCCTTGCCGCTGGCGGCGACGGGAAGCGTCAATGCTGCCGCGAATGCCACGGCGGGGGCGGCCCTTGACCTGGGGGCTGTCGCCGGTGCGCAGGCGGCGGCGAATGCGATGGGCGCGGCGGCCTTCGGCCTGTCCCTGACGGCGGGGGTGGATGTAGCGGTCCTGGCGTCGAGCGCCGCCGCCATTACCCTGGCGGTCACGGCGGGGTTGACGACGGCCACGAGCGCGGGGTTGAACTACGAGGTGGCGCTGGCCCT
>CAZBOT010000364.1:0-1320 GCA_964493575.1 uncultured Candidatus Saccharibacteria bacterium
TCGCCGGCTTCCTCGCCGCCTTCCTGCTCGTGGCTTGGCTGGGCGGCATGGCAAAACTACTGACCGACATGATGCAGGTGACGGCATGAGCGCCGCTAATACAGGAGGACCAGCTTTTCCGTGGAATAGCGAACAAGAAGTTCCAGGCATGACCCTGCGCGACTACTTCGCTGCGAAGGCGATGCATGCGTTTATTGGATTAGGAAGGGAGACTGATGTTGAAGAATTTTATGACATCGCATCGGATGCTTACCTACTAGCAGACGCCATGCTTAATGCGAGAAAAGCATGAAAGAGTGGCAGAAATTCGCCAGATTGAAGCGATTCGCCCCAAGGGTGCGACGTGCGCTTGTAAGAATTTCACGCGAAAAATATTTAATGCCGAAGGAAGTCTGTGAAATCGGACGCCGCTTATGCGAGTGCAAGTCATTCAACTGGCATCGAACTTTTGAATATGCAGTTGATGGGTCATGGACTGTATATGGAATGTGGAAGGGCCAAGCGCCAAAGCCACAGAACATCAGCGACCAATATCAGCTTGAAGACGCCATTAAGAAAGCAGAAAAGAAACAAGAGAAAGGCATTGAGAGAGATAGCGCCGTCGAACTGGTGATTTTGAAGCAGCTAATCAGGAGGATGAGATATGGAAACTAATAAAACACAGGTAACAAAGGTCGAGACTTTTGGCGACGTTCGCCGCCTGATTCTTGAAACTGTTATCTCACTGCGTGACGGCCAAATGGATGTTTCGCGGGGCATGGCGATTGCAGCAAATATAAAAGTTCTGAATGACAATATCCAGGCAGAAATAAATGCAGCAAAACTGTCGCTAGCGACAGAAGGTAAAGCGCATCAGTTCGGGCGCGTTGTCCAGATGGGTCGAAGAACAATTAGCGACAACGCAACAATCGAACAACAGCCATGATCGCCGACCTCATCAAATGCATCGTGCTCATCGCCGCCATCTGCAGCGTCATCAGCCTGCTGGCCGGCGCCACTCACATCGAATGGAGCACGCTATGAACC
The DNA here is from genome assembly GCA_964493575.1 of uncultured Candidatus Saccharibacteria bacterium. Lineage (GTDB taxonomy): Bacteria > Patescibacteriota > Doudnabacteria > UBA920 > UBA920 > UBA920. The sequence continues at coordinate 1,027 of CAZBOT010000364.1, forward strand.
CATGGATCAGCGCCGCCTGCATCATCATCGGCATGAGCATCGCCTACCACCAGGTGCGCGACGAACCCATCACCGTCAGCATCAACGGCCAAACCGTCTACTGCGAACCGGACGACCAGCACACCACCAGCATCATCCGCCGCGCAGAAGACGGCACCCTGCGCTGCGAAAAACATCGCATCGCCACCGCCGCCGAGCAAGAAGCACGGCTAAAAACAACATGGCCACAGGTCGTGGCTGAATGGAAAGGTAAAAAATGACAACACCCCGCGAAGCCGCAATCAAAGCCATCGA
>CAZBOT010000365.1:0-1318 GCA_964493575.1 uncultured Candidatus Saccharibacteria bacterium
CGCAAGCACAACAACCTACCCCCGCACGGCGTCCGGGGGACGTAGAGACGACGCCAGACAAGAAGCGGTCTTTTGAGGTTGATGAAGAACTCGTCATGCGGTCTCCCCACACGGGAGAGGATACGAATGTTTCTTTCCGCGGTGCGGTCGATAACAATGCCGTAGTGTGGACAGGTAAAACACAGATGTCCGTACCGTTGGATTGGCTGCGGCGACCGGGAGATGCCCCACCGCAGGAGGCTGTTGTCGTTTCGCCACCGCAGCGGGAATCTGCGCCTCCCACTGCTGACACTAAGCCGCTAAGCAAAATGACTAAGGAGGAGTTGGCGGGGGTGGTTCTCGGTTCGGAGCCTACTGACGCCATGGCAAAGTTTGAGTGGCGGAAGAAATTGGAAAAACTCATATCGTCCAATACGAAGGGCGAGTTGATTTCGAGAATAGAATCCGATCGAAAAGATGCGGAAAAACAGGCTGCGGTTGATGCCGCGTATGATCGTGTTTACCCTGAAGTGAAAACGGCTCTCGATGAGGCAGGGGCGGGTTGGAGAAGCAAGGCTAAGGAAATAGCCGCACAACATGGCGTGCGTGGGGACTTAATGGCATCCCACTCTCGCAACGAAGGAGCATATTACCTTAGTCGCCGCATTGCGGAAAAGCAAGCGTCTCTTACTGCTGCCGGGCGGCCAGCGGGTAAGAGTGGTGAATCGCCGCCCGTAACCACACCGGAGAAGGCCAGTGAAGCCATCAAAGCCGACGAGCGGCAAGCCTCATCCCAAGCCGAAGGGCCGAAAGAAGGGCTGCTGACTCCCACTCCATCTGCACAGGGGGACACCAAACGTCCTCCTGCGCAGGTGGAATCGCCTGAAACGGTTGTGAGGGTGCAAGAACTTCCGAAGTTCATTGTAGGGGGTAAGTCTTTTGAGACGTTGCCGAAAGCTCGGAAAGCGGCCATTGAGAGGATTAAATGGGGTCCGGCCCGTCTGCCCACAATTGCAAGCATCGAGGCGGCCCCCAAGCTATCGTTCAGTCCAGCGTCTTGGTTGAGCGAGTTTCAAGCGGCGGTGCCAGGGTTCAAGAAGAATCCGGTGTTTGTGGAGAAGGACGGAAAGTTGTTCTATGACGATCGGCAGGGGGGAACGTATCGGATCGAGCCGACGTGGTTGGGCATCACCCGACCTTTGAATAAGGGGGAAGTGGTCCGTGTGGACTTCTCGAAGGGGGACGCTGCGACGCCTGCTGCCTCGCCCAGCGCGCCCCCGCCAAGTAAGGGCCTCATAACGGACGCTTCGGAGGCGGCGAGGGTGGAGGCGGCGAAGGA
>CAZBOT010000366.1:0-1317 GCA_964493575.1 uncultured Candidatus Saccharibacteria bacterium
CCCTGCTTGGCTTTCTTCTAAACGCTGTTTGGCAGGCTGTCAAAGAGCTTCAGGATGGAGACAAGGAACTTGCAGCCAAAATCTCTGAGATTGAGGTGTTAGTTGCCGGGGACTACGTCAAGAAGGGGGAGTTCTCAAGCGTAGTTACAGCGCTATTCAAGAAGCTAGATCGCATCGAAGACAAGATAGATACCAAGAAAGACAAGGAGTAAATCATGGCAATCCAACGATACAAGATTGCCCTGAATAACGCACTGTTCCCTCTCGTCTCCACAAAGGCGCAGAGGGCAGTGTTTGTTCCAGGCCTAGATTCTGCACCGCGGACACCTCGCATCTTTATGGGCGAGGATGAGTCCGTAGACTACAACCTCTCACAGGTAATCTATGCTGAGAATGTGATGCCCGTAGCAGAGGGCATTCACTCTGTTGGCTATCGGCAACTCATTGCACCTACCGTCAATGAGGATTTTGACAGCATTTTCGCCCTGCGAGATGACCAAGAGAATACGGTCCTCTATTCTCCGGCCGGCGGAAAGAACTATGTCTACAACAAGACGCTCGGGCAGTGGTCTAGCGATCCGATCGAGGCCGTGTTTGGAAAGACTCTGGCCGCCGGCCTAGACCCTGCAAACAGCAAGGTCACCTATTGCTATGTAGATGGCAAGACATTCGTATGTTTCTCGCGACTCAAGGCGACAGACAATACGGATATGAGCATCACGTTCTGGGACCCCGCAACAAAGTCCCTGATTCCTGCCGGCTCACTCATTTCCAATCTGCCTTTCGCAGCTGGCACCATTGATGGTGTCTCCTCGTCCAGTGGCTATCTCATCATTTACAGTGAGCTTACGGTCGCTTGGGCATTCTTCAATGGCACGTCGTTTGACTACACCATCTATGCCAACGGTGCATTCACTGGTGCAGGCTACCAGATTGCAGAGGATATCCAAGGCAACATTCGTGCAGTTCTCGGAGTGCCGGGCGGCTTCATGATGTTCACGGATAAGAACTGTGTGGCGGCTAATTACCATGCACAGTCTCTTGTTTCTCCTTGGGTGTTCCGTGAGATTCCTGCGGCCGGTGGCCTTGAGTCATATGAACAAGCCACAGTGGAAGGGACACTTGGCAGGGTGTTTGCGTACACTACTGCTGGCATGCAGTCGATCAGTCTGAATAGCTCTGAGTCTGTGTTCCCTAATGTCAGCGACTTTCTCGCGGGCCGGCAGATTGAGCGATACAGATATGACCTACAAGAACTCTATCAAGGACTTGTTAATCTCGATTTCTATACAAAGCTCACAGTTATCGGGAATCGTT
>CAZBOT010000367.1:0-1310 GCA_964493575.1 uncultured Candidatus Saccharibacteria bacterium
CGCAGCCGCTCGGCCGTCTCGGCGATCGTCAGCAGGTCAGCCACCATCGACCTCGGCAAACAGCGGCGCGTCGCCGTGGATGCGGCGTCGGGCCATCTCGGCGTACTGCGGGTTCAGTTCGATCAGGATCGCATCGCGCTGCAACCGATCGGCGACGAGTCCGGTCGTGCCAGCGCCGCCGAACGGGTCGAGGATCGTATCTCCGGGGCGGCTGCCAGCGAGGGTGCACGGCTCGATCAGCGCAGGCGGGAACGTGGCGAAGTGCGCCTCTGAGAATGGCTGCGTGGCGACTTCCCATACGCTGCGGCGATTGCGGGTGTCGCCAACCGTCCGGTCGCCAGCAACGCGCGTTCGCATCCGCTCGTCCTGCGCGGCCTCGCAATTCTTCTGCGTGCCGTCGTACTCGACGACCCGGCCCGCGTTGATTGCCGGCTCGGCAATCGCCTGCGCGTCGTAGTAGTACCGCGCCGACTTCGACAGCAGGAACAGGTACTCGTGCGCCTTCGTGCAGCGGTCGCGCACGGACTCGGGCATCGGGTTCGGCTTCGCCCAAATGATGTCCTGCCGCAGATACCATCCATCGGCGCGCAGGGCGAAGGCCAGCATCCAGGGGATGCCGATCAGGTCTTTGTGCTTGAGGCCGATCGCCGCCGCGTTGCGGTGCGCGGACCCTCGGCCCTCGCCCATGCCACGGTGCGCGCGCTCGTCACCCTTGCCGCCGACGCCGCCGGCAACTGTCTGCGCCGGCATTGCCGTGCCACCACGTTGAGCCGCGTAGCTGTCGCCGATGTTCAGCCACAGCGTCCCGTCGTCGCGCAGCACCCGGCGCACCTCGCGGAACACGGCGACCAGCTCGGCGACGAATGCATCCGGCGTCTGCTCCAGCCCAATCTGGCCGTCCACGCCGTAATCGCGCAGGCCGTAGTAGGGCGGACTGGTCACACAGCACTGAACCGACCCATCGGCCAGCGTCCTGAGCACGTCGCGGCAATCGCCGGTGAGGATGTGAATGGTCATGTGATCGTCAGCAGGTCAGGCACGCGGACCCGCGGGCATCGGCGACCAGTGGGTGACGCTCACCGGCATCCCGTCCGTGTCGAGCCAGCATTCGTTTTCCTCGCTGACGTAGCCCAGCCACACCGGCTCGGACGTGCCGGTCGTGCAGATGAGGACGGTCGTGTCGTCGTCCGGCAGCCGCTCGGCGCACGCGACCCATTCGATTTGCTCGATCATCTGTCAGGCTCCTTCAGCAATTCCCGTCCGCGCCGCCAGATCGCCATCTTCATCCGGCCGGTTGCTTCGAGCTTGCG
>CAZBOT010000368.1:0-1309 GCA_964493575.1 uncultured Candidatus Saccharibacteria bacterium
GGGAAATTTAGTGTATAAATCATAACGTCATTTCCCTGGAATAATATGAATTACGTGGGTCTCCCGTCAAAAAGCGCGAGTTCGGCCCTCGCCTGGTCGAGTAGAGCATTCGTCTGGACCAGGTTCTCCGAAGTCTTCTGGAGTTCGGCCGACAAAGTCTCGTTCTGGGTCTGGAGTTGAGACGCGGCAACTTGGGCTTGGTGGGCCTGGTTCTGGGCATTGTCGCGTTCGGCGAGGGCGGCGTCACGTTCCTGACGGGCAATATGCATCTCTTGGATTGCGGCTGCATTGATGCCGGCGATGAGAGACCCGAGCGGGTGACCAGCAGCTTGGGACTGTTCGGGCGTGAGAGGTCCGATCGTCCTTTGAACAGGAGCTTCCTGGGGACCGAACGGGCTCTCCACGCTCTGTTTGAGAACAATGTGGTATGTGGCATCGAGTTCGCTGCCTGGTCCGCTCGGAGGGCGTCCACGATAGAGGAATTCTTCGATCCAAGTAACTACGGGCATTGTCGTGTCTCCTTATGCCACAGCTGTGACGTTCGTGCCTGCTATCTTCCAAGCGGTTCCATTGTCTGTGACCAGACCGCCGGTTCCCGCACCCGCTCCTTCTTGGACGCCCGCTCCGTTGAACACCCGGCAGTTGGATGCCCAAGCCATCCGTCCCGCTGTTCCAGGTGTTGGTAGGGTGGCCACTGTGTAGGAGCGCAACCTGAACAGTCTCTCGCTGTCGATGACAGTATTTGCGCCACCCATCTGCAAGTCGACATTGTTAGTGTCGCCGAGACGGACATGACCGTCCTGGATACGCAGATGAGAGATGTTCGTCGTGCCACCGGCGACCGTGGCGTGGAAATACACGTAGGTGCCTTGTGCGGCGTCAGTCCAAGCTTCAGAAGCTGCGACGACGATACCAGCACGCGTTCCAGGAGAATAGGCCGTGGCTCCATATCCAAATGCAGCGATATTGATGAGCTGGTCGTTGAGTGCGAGAGCTGACGGTGCCGCCGCCGTTCCTCTAGCTTTACGGAAAGTAAGGTTGGAACCACCTGCCGACGAGTTGTAGTTGTCGTATAAGATACGAGTCGACGTGGACTCACTGGAAACAATGAAACTGGTTCCTGAAGCTCCAGCCTGAGGAGTATGGGCCGCGGCAAGGAACGAATACGTCCCGACTCCGGAGTCGCCTGTCTTCGACAAAGCAAACCCCATCGTATAGTTCTTAATGGTCGCCGGTGTCGCATAACGGTTGTTAGCCGCCTGAACCATCGGGATGATTTCAGTTCCGCCGAGAGCGGCTCCTGCCGTCA
>CAZBOT010000369.1:0-1302 GCA_964493575.1 uncultured Candidatus Saccharibacteria bacterium
TGGTGTACTATATCAGATGTAACACCGGTTACGCACTCACAGGAGACACGAAATGACAGTCACTGAAGCATACAGACTTTATGACGAGGCCGTGAATCTGCGGAAAGCAATACTCGAATCGGAGTATCCGCACGACCGCATGATTGCGGCATACCGCAAGGCGACACGACGAGCAGCCCGCCGCCATGTCATTTTGCTGGCCGAGCTAGATCGCATTTATTACGCCTACATGCCACATGGCATGTCTTATTAGGAGGAACAATGCTCAGTAAACACATTGCACCGAATCCAGAGGATTACCACCTGGGCGCAGTCCTGTTCCGTGACGGCTGCACTTTCGCACAGTGTATCGGCTCGTCCGAACAGGCCGGGTGGATGGCGGCGGCAGCAGGCGCACGGCGCATCGCACTTACCGATGCGGCAGCAGCAGAGTTGGCCGACGCAGACACGGAAGCGTACCTGCGCCGGCAGGATGACTGCGAGAATGACGACGATTGGCGTTATCCGAACTTGTTTGACACCCACTAGGAGGAATCATGACGACAGAGTTGGCAGTACGCAACAATATCAGCAGCATCGGGGAAATTCAGCAGGTGGCCCGCCTGCTGGCAATGAGCAACTATTTTGACGCCAAAGGCAATGGCGAACAGGCCATTGCACAGTTGGCGACGAAAATCCTGGCAGGGCAGGAGATGGGCTACGGCCCGTTTGCATCCGTCCAGGGAATCCACGTCATCCAGGGCAAGCCCACTATGAGCGCCAACCTCATGGCCAGCGCAGTCAAGAACAGCGCCCGCTACGATTACCGTGTGCGCCAGATGGAAGACACCGCCGTCAGCGTCGAGTTCTTTGAGCGCATCGGCGGCAAGCTGGAAAGCCTCGGCGTCAGCACCTTCACCATTGAAGACGCCAAGAAAGCCGGTACGCAGAACTTGCAGAAGTTTGCCCGCAACATGCTCTTTGCCCGTGCCATGAGCAACGGCGTGCGCTGGTACTGCCCTGACGTGTTTTTTGGTAGCGCAGTTTACACGCCGGATGAACTCGGCGCACCGGTTGACGCAGATGGCGAATACATTGATGCCACCGTCACCCAGGTTACACAGCCGCAGGCACCACGCAACGGCAACGGCAACAGCGAGCCGCCCGCCGACAGTGACAACCCGTTCAACGCTGATGACCCCGATGTCATCAGCACGGCAACCATGAAGCAACTCCATGCCGTTGGGACGCAACTCTATGGCAAGGAATGGGCCAAGAAACGCCCGGAGTTGGTGAAGGGCATCACCAAAGGCGAACACCTGA
>CAZBOT010000370.1:0-1301 GCA_964493575.1 uncultured Candidatus Saccharibacteria bacterium
ATCTGCGTCATGCGCCCGACGAGGTTGGTCAACTCACCCACGCCGCGCCGCGTCTCCTTATCGGCCATCCTATACCCCCCACTCGTCGAGGCGCAACTGGACGCTCGCCGGTGGCCCCGCGCTGACGCTCTCGGCGACAACCTCCGCATCCCACTGTCGCCCTAGCGCCTCCACCACCACCACGTCACCCAGGTGATAGTCTACGCCGTAGCGCAGCACCGCCGATGAAACCGCCGTCGTGCGTGTCATGCGGCGCGGCTTGCCCGCCCGGAGCCGGTACTGTGCCTCCGCCTCCGCCTGCGTCTTGGTCGTCGCCGTGGCGCTGTAGAAGCCTTCTCGAAAGGCATACGGCGCAGCCTTCGCCCGCGTCGTGTCCGTGATGCGCGTCAGTTTCGTCACGCTAGAGGCCGTATACTTTACCAAGATACTGTTGGCCTCGCTCGTCAGATCGTGCTCGATGTCCATCGCGCCCGCCGTGCCGAGGTCCTGACTGAGCATCACCGGCTTGCTGCTTGTCAGGCCGCGATACGCGCCGTAGCGGTCCATCAACGTCTCGAACACGCACGTCAGCGGGTCGAAGCCCGTGACCCGCACCCGGTAGTATAGCTTGCGCGCCACGTAGGTGGATTGCTCGCTCTTGGCCTGGATGTCGGAGGCCACGCTGGACAGAGGCGTCAGGCTGGCCGTGACCCGCCGCCGTTCCGCCTGGCCCTGGTCCGCCGCGATGCTCAACCGCAAGCCGCTCGTCAGGCTGCGCCCCTGGCTGTCGTCGTCCCACTCCGTCATGGCGTCGCTGACAAAATCCTTCAGCACATCATCCAGCGCCCCCGTGCGTGCGCTGGGCGCGCTGACGCTCACCGCCGCCGCCGAAGGTAGGCTGACGGCCTGCACCACGCGCTGGCCGCTCACCACGTAGCCCGTCAGCGTCGGCCCGCTCAGGCTTAGGAAGCGCGTGCCCTTGCCGCCCTGTCCCTGCGGACGGTTGACGATGACGAACGCATCGACAAACACCGGCTCCCGCTCGCCGATGTGCCGCCACACCTCAAGCAAGGCATAGTCCTTGGCCTTCGCCGCCATGCTCGGCGGCAACTCCATTGTGATGCCGCCCGTGTCCTTCGTGCTCAAGGAGTAGGACAGGCTTACATAATCATTAAGCAGTGCCTGACGGTAGCCGCGCCCGTCGCACAGGTAGACATCGTGCTGCACGTCGGAAGGGTAGGGCGTGAGTGGCCGGTTGGCTCGGTGCATCATGTTAGCCGTCCACACTCAGGCCCAGGCCGGGGTCGGCCAGGCGCACCAGG
>CAZBOT010000371.1:0-1298 GCA_964493575.1 uncultured Candidatus Saccharibacteria bacterium
TGATGCTGGCGATTTGGAAGAGTTCGACTTGCCGCTCGCACCGGACGAATTGCCCATTGATGAGCCTGACGACGCCACTGCTGAAATCATTGCAGCCTTGCTATTGCTACTGAATCGCAACGAGGCGCAGATCACGGCCATTCCGCAGTCGGCGCAAGTGGCCATCATCAACCAGGTGCAAGATGAGTTTGAGCGGGTGGTCAGAGGGTTGGCCGGTCGCTACAGCACACGGCTGATGTCACTCCCGACGTGGCAGATGGAAATGATGACGGCCATCCGCCAACACACGGCGCAACAGATGATGGTGGGCAGTCGGAGCACGGCGCTGACACCTGACCAGTTGACCAGGTTGACTGAAATCATGCGCAGCGAGGCTGCTTTCCTGAGTCGCTTTGCAGACCAGATAGCAGCGCAGGGAATTGAGGGCGCTTTGATGAGCGAGGCGCAGATGGCGAATCGGGCAGCGCTCTATGGGGGCGTAGGACGGGGCGAGGCGTTCCGAGGGTCGGAGGGTGTGGGGGCGCAAAGCGGGTATGTGGTGGACTACATCAGCCGTGATGATATTCGTACCTGTGCGGCTTGCATCAGTGCGCAGATGGCCGGTCCGTATTTGGCGGGACAAGGCCCATTCCCAGGTCAAGTGTGTTATGGGCGTAGCCGTTGCCGCTGTTATCGTCGGTTTCGCTATGATCCCGTGGCATATCGTTTGTTGGGTGGACGGTAAAATGCAAGCAACTAACCTATTGAAATCTGTCGATATTCGTGCTACAATGGCGGAAGAGCGCAGACAAGAGCGTTTCCTGGTGGATAGAGATGAGCTAGAGAAGGAGCACCGGAATCTGTTAGAGCGGTTGCACCAACTCAGGCGGCTGTTAGGCTATCCGCCACTGATGACAGGAAAGAAGCAGCGGGAAATGTCCTATGAATGAAAATACGCTTGAATTGCATAGAAAAAGAGTCGAATTGCAAGATCGGATTTTTGAGCTAGTCTCGAAATTTACCGAGGAAACTGGGTTCTATGTCCGGCTTATTGACGTTCCGCTAGAGGATATAACGAGATTCGGAGACAGGCATACGAGTTACAGATACGGAGCGCCACGAGTCGAAATCACACTCTAGGGAATGAGGTCTTTGATATTACCCTTCTCAACATGGCAACCGATGCGCAGGGGGTGCAGCGTTCTAGACGTGTAGCCGGGTTCAATGCCTGGGGTTGCCAATCATAGCGAAATAGAGCAGAGGCAGCTCGGCTGGCTCATAACCAGCAGGTCACAGGTTCGATTCCTGTTTTCGCTACC
>CAZBOT010000372.1:0-1297 GCA_964493575.1 uncultured Candidatus Saccharibacteria bacterium
TATTGGTATCTACAAACATCTCTACCATCATGTGAGCTGTTTCTTCTACAAGACTTGTTACATCAGAGAACCTAACCAGTTTGTTAAGCATATCTGCCATACCATAGATAGTAACAGGTGTGCCTCTTTCACCCATTCTCTTTTGAAAAGCCTTAATCTTTTCAGCGGCTATACCTTTTGAATTGAGAAACTCTATGAGTTTGTTCTCTAATTCTGTTTCATTAACTTGAGGTTTAGTAGCTTCTTCTACTTGATAATAAGTATAATTTTCTTTTGGCTCGACTTCTATATCAGAAGTTAACATGACATAATCAATCTGGTCTTTTTCTCGTCTGAAGAAAACATCAGATTTCTTATTCATCATTTGTTTGTTGGCCATTACGTCATCAAACCTCTTGAAGTTGCCAAATGTATTCATGGGTGAATACTCTAAAAACAAATCCACACTTACAAACAACGATTCGTGATATTTGTAATATTTGTTTTCTCGTTTATCATGCACTACAATACTATCCCTAATAATAGTACCTTTTTTCCAACCATATTTTTCTCTATCATACTTTACAATTTCATATCCTGATTTTGGGACTAAAACCCCAAAAGAGGTACTGTCTTTATTAGAAATACTTGTATGTATATATATGCCCCCCAATTCTTTTAATTTAGCAACAGTATTAGCTATACTTTTGAGGTCATTAAATGAGTAATCTAAATCATGGATAGGTTCTTTTTCATCTCTAAAAATATCTGCTTGGGCAGCAATAGCTAAAGACCCTGTAAGTTTTCCTCCTTCAGATGTTACAATATTATGAATACTCTTCTCAAAAGGGTTTTCTCTAAATGCCTTATCTGCATCCAGCTTTACATAATTGTAACGTGGTTTATACGAAATTAGTCCAGAATCTTGCTTTATTATTTTTGAAGCAATTGTCGCTGCTGGCAGTGATAATATATCAGGAACTTTATTTTTGGTAAAATGGGTTTGTACCCATTGTTTAATAGCGTCAATTATTCTTTTAAATAAAGATTTGTCTTGAGAATTTTGAAACTCGTTGACAATGTGCTTTGCTAAAAGTTTACCAACAGCCTCAAATCTTATCTGTTCTTCAGTTTTATAAATATCTTTGTATTGATTGTATATGTTTTGATACTCTGACCATTGGTCTATATTGTCCATTAATTGTTTTATTAATGGATTTTGATTACCCATAAGCATGGTAATCATGTGACCAACTTCTTCCGGTAAAGTATCAATTTTTCTGTTTTCTGCAAGATATATTACCTTATTTAAAATGTC
>CAZBOT010000373.1:0-1291 GCA_964493575.1 uncultured Candidatus Saccharibacteria bacterium
TGAAGCCGGGCGAGTACCGCGCGCGGGTGTACTGTTCGATTCGCTGCTTGAATACGGTCAACGCGGCGCGGGCCAGCGCGGCCCGCGATACAGGTCAGGAGGTGGCATGATGGTGGACCAGACCAAGCCGGTCTTCCCGGACTGGCTCGATACCGAAGCCGATTTCGCTCATGCGCTGTCGCTGCTTGCGTATGCCGTCGATCGGGTCGACGGTACCGACTCGCCACGCTGGCGGCGCGATGCCCGGATGCTGGTCGCGCGCCACGCAGACGTCATCGAGCGGCACCGCGCGCCGGCGGACTGGCGGCGGGGAGGTGCGGGAACAGAGCCGGCCGGGGAGTTACGCCCCTGGCAAACCATCATGGAGTAGACCAATCGTGAACGAAGAAACGCTGGATCGCGCGTTGCTGACGGTGGGTGAGATTGAGAGGCGGGCGATGGCCGTGGCACCAGGCGCGTGGGATAAATGGCCGATTCTCGACTTGCGTCCACCGCGCAACGAATACGAGGAGATGGCGTTCCACGCCCGTGGCGACATCCTGTCGTTGGCCGCCGCCGTGCGCCCACTGATGCGATTGGCGTGGCCCTATGGTGCGGACAGAAAGCCGTGGTGGCTGCATGACGGCGGGCTTGGGTGTTGGTGTTTCCTCTGCTGCAATGGGGTTACCGATAATATCGAGGCGATCGTTCATAGAGCCGACTGCCCTGCACAAGCTGCGGAGGCTGCCATTCGTGCGCTGGCGCGCATTCAGGAGGCGACCAATGGCGACTGACACACGCGACCCGCTGGCCGAGGCGTGGGGGTTGATGGCGTTATTCCTGACGGGATGCCAGATGGCGCCGATTCGAGAGTGGACCCAAGCCGATGGTGACGTCCTCGCCTCCATGGCGGCCGCCGGCCTCGCGTTGCGGGAGGCGCTGCCCTCAGTCGAGCAACTGGGCATGCTCGCCGAACTGTGCGAGCGGCTGGACTGGGCGTGCGGGGTAGCGGACGAAACGGAAATCCAGGATGCGGCGCGGGGTGTAGCTGCTGCCGTCGCCCGCTACGACGCCGCCATGGCCGCCGCGATGAGGCGGGGAGGTGCGCAGTGAGCGGGCCACTCATCATCGGTCAGGCCGTCATCGTTGTGACCGAGGTGATGCCGGGGGAATTCTCGGTTCGATCGTTCGGCACGGCAGAGGGCAGCCGCGACTGCCGCCCCGCGTGCTCGCGTGGGCGGTGCGATTACTGTGGCGGCATGACGATGCACTGGCCGCATTGTCCGCGGGCGCCGCGGGCCGTAGCGGTGGA
>CAZBOT010000374.1:0-1291 GCA_964493575.1 uncultured Candidatus Saccharibacteria bacterium
GGCGGCACTCTCTTCACCGCCGCAGCCGATGGTGGCCCAAGTCAAACTATCTCTCAAGGTAACACACTTACATTTGTTGGTGGCACAGGCTTAACTTCGGTAGCTTCAGCCACTGATAACATTACCTTAAACCTAGATGATACTGCCGTAACTCCAGGTAGCTACGGTTCTGCTAGCTCTGTTTCAACCTTCACTGTCGACCAACAGGGTCGTTTAACAGCTGCCGGCTCTAGCCCAATCGCTATTGATGCTAGTCAAATAACCTCTGGCGTATTGCCAATTGCCCGAGGCGGTACCAACACCGGTGCCACCCCCACCAACGGTCAACTACTCATCGGTAACGGCACCGACTACACCCTAAGTACTCTAACAGCCGGTTCCGGTGTTTCTGTCACCAACGGTGTCGGTTCTATTACCATCGCCAACACCGGTGTACTTAGCGTTGGTACCAGTGGCCCCATCACCAACACCGGCACAGCTGCCAACCCAGTCATTGCTTGTCCTACCTGTTTAGCTAGTGGTGCAGCAATCTTCACTGCCGCTGCTGACTCTGGCCCCAGTCAAACCGTATCCGAAGGTGACACATTTAGTATTCTGGGTGGCACCGGACTTAGCTCCGTAGCCTCAGCTACCGACAACATTACCTTAAACCTAGACAATACAGCGGTAATCGCGGGGAACTATGGCTCTGCTAGCAGTGTTGCCACCTTCACTGTCGATGCCCAAGGTCGCTTAACTGCCGCTGCTTCAACACCGATCGCTATTGATGCTAGTCAAATAACTTCTGGGACACTCGCGGTATCTCGTGGCGGCACAGGCCTAAGCACTACTCCCACCAACGGTCAACTACTCATTGGTAACGGCACAGGCTACACCCTAAGTACCATTACAGCCGGTACCGGCATAAGTGTTACTAACGGCGTTGGTTCAATTACAATTGCCAACACTGGTGCAGCTGCTAGCTGTGATGCCACTTCTAACTACGCCTGTAATGGCGGCAACACCTTGGGTGCTGCACTAAGTCTTGGAACTACTGATGCTAATGCCTTTAACCTCATAACCTCCGGAGCAACACGCTTTGCTGTGTCTAGTGGTGCTAGCACTCTAACTGGCCAAGGTACTACTACCTTCACCTCAACCGGTTCTACCGCTCTTAGCTCGGCTGCTGCCAGTGCTCTAACGGTAACCTCGGGCACTACCGGTGCAGTCACGGTTGATTCTGGCACTACCGGTGCAGTTAACATTGGTACCGGCACAAGCTCTAAGACAGTGACGATTGGGAATACGACGG
>CAZBOT010000375.1:0-1286 GCA_964493575.1 uncultured Candidatus Saccharibacteria bacterium
AAAGCGCTCCGCTCGCCGCCTCAAACAGGACTTCGACTACCTCCTCACCTTCGCCTCTCGCGCCCTGCTGTACGCCACCCACGATAACACCTTAACCATAAAGGAGATACCGGATGCCCCACGCTGAACCAGTCACGTCCATTTTGCAAGGGCACGTCATGGAGACGTTGTTGCGGGTGCCAGCGCAATCCGTGCATTGCTGCGTTACAAGCCCGCCGTATTACATGGTGCGGGATTACCAGACCCCGCCCGTTGAGTGGCCCGACGGCTGGGTAGGTCAGCTCGGATTAGAGCCTACCCCCGATCAGTACGTCTCTCACCTAGTTGATGTGTTCCGCGAAGTCAGGGAGGTTCTGCGTGACGACGGCACGCTTTGGCTGAACTTGGGGGATAGCTATGCGCCGAACTGGTCAAGCGTGCGGGATTCAGGCGGGGGAGGATTCAAGGGTAATGACAGGTCTCGGTGGACTCGGATCGCGGGCGTTGCTCCGAAAAACCTGCTCGGCATCCCCTGGCGGGTTGCCTTTGCGCTGCAAGCCGACGGCTGGTATCTGCGGGACGCTATCGTGTGGCATAAGCCCAATCCGATGCCCAGCAGTGTAACTGATCGTTGCACAAGTAGTTACGAGATGTTCTTCATGCTCACCAAGAAGCCCCGTTACTTCTTTGACGCGCGGGCCATCGCCGAACCCATCGCCACTGCGTCTGCGGACAGGTATAAGTACAGCTTTGGCGGGGCGAAGAACGAGAAGACGAAGGCATCAGACAACGCAACCTACGTCGTTGGCGACCGCGAGACGGATGGCACCCGCAACAAGCGTAACGTGTGGACCCTAAGTACGGAGTCCTCCAAGATAAAGCACTACGCGATGATGCCCACCAAGCTGATTGAACCGGCAATTAAAGCCGGGACCTCGGAACACGGTGCCTGCTCATCGTGCGGTGCGCCTTACGCACGGGAGTTGTCTAAGACTCGCCGCGCAACCCGCCCCGGCACCGACACCAAGATCGAGGGAATGGACGATGCAGTGGTTGGCAACCGTGACCCCCGTCGCCATGTCACCGAAACCCGTACCGTTGGATGGTCCCGTCCCTGCAAATGCGTCGGATCGGGCCTCACCCCCTGTGTCGTTCTTGACCCATTCGCCGGAGCCGGTACGGTGGGCCTAGTCGCTCGTCGCTTGGGCCGCTCCTTCATCGGCTGCGAGTTGAAGGACGAGTACGTTGACATCGCTAAAACACGAGCAGGAGTGCCCAATGCCCAATAGCGCTTCGACTACCTCCTC
>CAZBOT010000376.1:0-1285 GCA_964493575.1 uncultured Candidatus Saccharibacteria bacterium
TTCCCCTGATACATCGCGTCCTTCATGGGTTCGACTCCCGCATCGGGTCCTCGTTCACTGTGATCTGCTCATCCAGGGTATACGCCCGCAACGCCGCCAGACAGATGGCCCGCTTCACGTCCTCATCCTCCATCGTCACGCTGGGACACCAGATCGAGCAAAACCACGCCTCATGGTGAGGATTGTACACCAACTCGATCCCGCGCCCCGCGATCTTCTCCAGCACCATCCAGGTGTCTTGGATCTTGCTCAGCGGGTTCCAGTCGGCACGAGCTTCAAACCTGAACTGGTCTCCATCTGGCACATACCAGCCATGGAGCGAGTTATAGGTCGGATGCAGTTGCCACCCCATCACCTGCGTGGCAAGCGCTTCAATTTCGTCAGAACGATTTTTCATCTGCATCAATTCCGGGGACAACCCGCCGACGCCGTCGCTCCGCTCAGTTCCCCCGGCCCCCGCCTTTTCGCCTCTAGGGTCCCCTTCTGCGCCGCGGAACCCAAGTAGCACACCCAGGTTAGCTGTGCTACTTCTCTGTAACCCGTTCTGTAACCCGTTGATTCTTAAAGACCTTATCCTGTGCCGATCCAAGGACCTTGGTCAGCAGGCTGACATTCTCGGTGGATTGCCCACGCTCCAGCCGTTCCTTGTCGTAGATCGTGCCAGCAACGGCGTTGAGCGAGCCGAGCAGCCCAGACTTTTGAGAGGGCGTCAGTGCAACCAGAACGCCATCGGTGAACGACTCGATAATCCTGCGTTGCAACTCGATTGACTTAGCTTGCAGATCAGCGAAGGCATCCGCCCGGTTGGCCTTAAACTCGTCAATCTCCCGCTTCTCACGCTTCAGGGATTCGAGGTAGCGCCAGACCGTGGACACATTGACATCCAGCTTATACGCAATATCAGGCATGCTATGTCCGGCAGCGTACAACTTCTCGGCTTGCTTGGTATCGAGCTTGCGTGCCTTGCGATCCGCCACGGCCTCACTCGTCAGCACTCATCGCGGATGCCGCTCCTTGATATGCCGTAGCAGAGCATCTCGTGATCTGAGCGGCATCATCACGCCAGCCATGCGGCAGTGTGGGCAGATCCAGGGGCCGCGTGTGCTGTCTTTGTAGCGCGTCCCGATGCGATTGAGGTAGACATCTCGGTGTAGATCATCTGGGAGGGGAGGAGTAATCTTAATCTCTCGGATTAATCCGGATTAGGAAAGCAATTTGCTTGTAGCATGAGTGTGGCAATCGTGTCAAGCACAATCGCCTCATGGGGCGAAAGAGTAGCAGCAGA
>CAZBOT010000377.1:0-1282 GCA_964493575.1 uncultured Candidatus Saccharibacteria bacterium
TGAAGTACCCAAAGAATATTTCTTTGATGGAGTACATCACGAAGTTCTTAGGAGGTGGGGGAGCCGCAGTAATATTAATTTCAATTATTAGATGACCTGCAATGCAGGTCATCCTGAGCGAAGTCGAAGGATCTCAATGATGATTAACCGTTTTCGCTTCAGAACCTTACGTAATATATGAATGATGAAAATGATAAGTTAGAGTTTGATGAAGCAGGTTTAGCTCGCAAACTCGAAGAAGCCAAAGAGGAAGCGCGTACCAACCTTGGTGGATGGCAACGTGCGCAAGCAGACTTTGAAAATTATAAAAAGCGAGAAGAAGCTAAACAGAAAGAAATTCTGGAGTTCGCCAAAGAAGTTACCATCGTAAAGTTATTACCAACTTTGGACAGCCTTCAGCAAGGCCTTAAGCATGTGCCTCAAGATGTAGATCAGGCTTGGCTCCGGGGCATTAATGGCACTCTTGCTCAACTAGATAAAGTGTTAACAGAATTAGGGGTAAAGAAAATTGAAGCTTTAGGTAAGCACTTTAATCCAAATTTTCATGAAGCAGTTCGCGAAGTGCCTGGTGATGAAGATGGTTTGATTGTCGAAGATTTGCAGACCGGGTACGAATTAAATGGCAAGGTTATTAGGCCGAGCCAAGTGGTTATCTCTAAAAAGAATTAATAGATACCACCCTGAGCTTGTCGAAGGGTAGTAATAAGTAAGAAGAATTAAACATATGTTGATAAATAACTTATTTGATATTCAAATAACACATCATTTGCCTTATGGGCCTACAGACATGCCTCAAGAATCCGAGTTAAAAATAACTGAAAACAATATTATATTAAGCGACGATTATAATACGCAACTAAAGCTTTCCAGCTTACACAATGCTGATTCGCAACTGATTATACATTTAAAGAAAGAATTTTGGATTTATAAAGATGAAATAAATCAAGCCCTTACTAGTTTATCTCCTAAAAACATGACAGTTGAGGAATTCGGTAAATACAATCTCGAATTTAGTTATAAGTAAGAAATATTATTATGAATAGAATAAATAAAAGAGCTTTAAAAACAATAACTGAAGTATATAAAAATGAAATAAAAATTATCCGATCCGGTGTAGTACCATTAAGGACTATGGAATCTTTAGAAAATGCTAAGAAAAGAGCAAATTCTAAAATTCAAAAGTTTATGTAAAGGAATTCATAATATATGCCAAAAATTATAGGAATTGACTTAGGAACAAGTAACAGTGCAGCCGCAGCTATTGAAGGCGGTAAGCCTGTGA
>CAZBOT010000378.1:0-1277 GCA_964493575.1 uncultured Candidatus Saccharibacteria bacterium
CCATCCCCGCCAAGCACGCCTCGATACTCTCCCGCACCCACCGACGCTCCCCCCTACGACCACCCTCCACCCCCGGCAGGTCCACCCACTGCACCGGCAGTCCCATCCCCGCCCACTTCTCCAACGTCTTCGGGTCCAAACCGTACTGCTCCCGCACCTCCTTCGGCCGCATCAACCTCGCTACCCCACGATTCAGCTTCTTTCGCGCCATCTACCTCTCCTTTCGTCGCCAACACCACCCCACAACCACCCCCCTACGTCAAGATATTCCAACAAACCCCGAAAAGTACACCCCAAGTTCGACAAGATACGCCAGAAAAGACCCAACAGACACAGAAAACAAGGCGGCTTGGACGCGATAGAGCAGAAAACAACTCATGGATGGACCGGATTGTCGCAGAAAGAGAGAAAAAAGGCTGCATTGCCGACGCCAACCAAGGGGACAAGGCGAATTTTTGCGCTATACGGGGGGGGACATTGATTTTCGAGGTTGCGAGCGCGAGATCGCGGGGGCGGCCGCCGTCAAGGGGGGAGGGACGCGATCGAGCCGCGCCGAGCCAGCCACTAGGCGCGCGAGGAGGGCGAGGAGGGGGGCGTAACTTCCTCGAGTTCACACAAAAAGGGGGCGGGATAACGGCGTAAGTGGGCTAACTCGTTGATTCTATTGGATAGCCCTGGTTTACACAATGTAGCTTATCGGACGTTGACATCCCGACACTAAGATATCGGGGACCTTGCCGCTCGCGCCCGCTTCCGGGCCTCCTCTCTTCCAATATGGAACGCGCGGGCGGGGGAGCTAGTGGGGTTAGCTACCCACCCACTAACGAACCCACTGTTACTTTCGGTAACACAATATCCCGAAATGGGGATATGACGAGAATCTACGGAATTGAACTACCTTCCACTTTCATGGAGTGTTTCTTTTCAGGCTTTTAGCTACTTTACATGCATAAACTTGAATGAATCGCCTTAGTTACGCCTTGGCTTGCATGGGTTCTAAGTCTTGTATTCTGCAGAAGGTAGTACGATTCTTCCTTCTTGGCACTATCTCTGCATACTGAAGGGGCGTTGCAGTCCTAACCTACAAGGGGAAACAGAATGGACGAGATGCTGGCAGCCTGTCGCGCGGGATTCTGGGGTAACCCGAACCCGCATATCTACTCCTCTCCGGTCTGGTACGCACACGCTATCGGGGCGCACCTTCACCGAAACGGCTACCGTACCCTCCCGCAGTCTTGCCGCATGGGTCGCGGCTATCGGGTGCGCGTGGACGGCGT
>CAZBOT010000379.1:0-1277 GCA_964493575.1 uncultured Candidatus Saccharibacteria bacterium
GACGAAAACACCGAACCCTGCACTAGTAAGTATAGGTGCTAGTGCATGTATTTGGGTGTTGTTTAGGGCTGAGCCTGTTAGGCCGTGAATATAAATACATACACCTTTCGCATTTTTGGGTACGGTAAGTAAACCGTGCAGTGTTAATTTATCTTTTGTTTGGAACGAGACTGCCTCGTATCGTACCGCCATGCACGGATTGTAACATGTGCTAACACGCTATAATTCAATCATGGAAACTAAGCATTTTTTGTTAAACGAGAAAAACCAGAAAATTGCTACTCTCATTAACTTGCCAGGAGGAATCTTGCAAAGACCGCATGAACTTCCAGCAGTTATCATTGCCCATGGCCTAAAGGGCTATAAAGAAGAATCTCATCATCAGGATCTG
Organism: uncultured Candidatus Saccharibacteria bacterium; assembly: GCA_964493575.1. Lineage (GTDB taxonomy): Bacteria > Patescibacteriota > Doudnabacteria > UBA920 > UBA920 > UBA920. Next base: position 392 of record CAZBOT010000379.1, read on the forward strand.
GCTGAAAGACTGTCTCAAAAAGGCTTTGTGGTAGCCAGATTTGATATGCGCGGCTTTGGAGAAAGCGCGGGAACAATCAAAACCGACTACCGTTTTTCTAACTACCTACTCGACCTAGATGTAGTTTTTTCTTACCTGCTAAACCAGCTTCCTATAAAATGCAATCGGGTTGGGCTTTGTGGCACAAGTATGGGGGGAATGGTAGCAATCATTGGTGCGGCAAAACATAGAGAAACCTTTGCACTTGTAAGTATTTCTGCTCCAGATAAAGCAACAATAAACGACGATCTCGGTGCACGCTTAAGTGAATGGAAAAGAATAGGATTTTTGACCCTACAGGGATCTTTGAAAGGAAAAATTCGCCTCCCTTATGAATTTGCGAGCGACATCCAACAATACGATATGAAGGAATATATTAAGAAAGTACATATCCCATCACTTTTTATTTGTGGAGAAATGGATACAACAGTGCCTCCGAAGCTCACGGAGGCAATCTTCAAAGCGGCAAACGAGCCCAAAGAACTATTCGTTGTAGATACTGCTGACCATTTTTATAAGAGAGATACTCAACAAACAGCCCTTATTAATAACAAGGTCGTCGAATTTTTTCTTCAGTATCTATGATTCATTGTCATTCAGCCATATATCTCCTATAATCCAACCCAGGATAGTATGGATAAACGGCCTAACTTTCACGAATACGAAAAAGAACTCTATACCGCATGGGAAGCAGCTGGCGCATTCACACCAGAAAGAGATCCCAATAAAAAGCCGTATACGATCGTTCTACCACCACCTAACGCCAGCGGAAAAATGCATACTGGAAACGTCCTCATGATTGCCATAGAAGATCTTTTGATTCGCTGGAAACGCATGCAAGGGTATG
>CAZBOT010000380.1:0-1272 GCA_964493575.1 uncultured Candidatus Saccharibacteria bacterium
AAACGCTCTCCGACCAGTTGGATGCCGTGAAGACGGACACTGCGGCGACGCTGACCGACACGAACGAGCTACAGACCGACTGGGCGAACGGCGGGCGGCTGGATTTGATCCTCGACGCACGCGCATCGCAGACGAGCGTGGACGATGTGCCGACGAATAGCGAGCTAACGACCGCGCTCGCCGCCGCCGACGATGCGGTGCTGGCGGCGATTGCCGCGCTGAATAATATCAGCGTGGCGAATGTTATGGCAGGGACGGTCGAAGGCGCGGAGACGCTCGCTCAAACGCTGCGCCTGATGCGCTCGGTTCTACTCGGCAAGTCGAGCGGCGGCGGCTCCACGACGATAACCTTCCGCGACGCGGCGGACAGCAAGGCGCGCGTGACGGCGACGGTCACGAGCGACGGCAATCGCACGGCCATCACAACGGACGCGACCTAATGTTCCCGACACGCTTTTTCAGCACGAACACCGGCTTTTACTGGCCTACGGACTATTGGCAAGATTTGCCCGCCGTTGTGGCCGGAATTCCGGTGCTTGCGCTCATGCTTGAACTGCGCTTGACGCCTACGCTAACGTTGGAGTTGTAGCATGGCCGATTCGGTAAAGGATATTTATGTAGAGGATTACGGCTTTTCGCTCCAGGCGACAATCCGGCAGGACGGCGTTGCACTCGACATCAGCGATTTTACCGATTTTGTTTTCGTCTTCGTCAAGCCGAATGGGATGACGGTGCAAAAGACGGCAGCGTTGGTAACGGATGGCACAGACGGCAAAATTTCTTATACGGTAGAGGATGGATTGTTGGACCTTGCAGGGAACTGGCGTGTATATGGGCGTGTTTCTGCCGGGGGCGCAGAGTCCACAAGCCGACCCGGATATATGTTGGTGTTGGAGAGGCCGGACTAATGCCGACCCGTGCGCCGCGCAACTGCACGCGTTCAGGCTGCAAAGGCCTGGTACGTGAGGGCATTTGTTCGCAGTGTGGCTCTCGGAGCGGGGCTGACAAGCGGGCGTCGGCTGCAAAACGGGGATATGGCGGCACATGGCGGAGGGTGCGACGCATGGTGCTGAATGAGCAGCCTCTTTGTGTAGAGTGCCAACGCAACGGACGCGTGACGATTGCAACCGACGTGCATCACGTGACGCCGCTGCGCGATGGCGGCGAGAACGCTGCGGATAACCTGGAGCCGCTTTGTCACTCGTGCCATAGCCGGGTGACTGCGCGGGGAGGGTAGGGGGGGCAAATCTCTGGTGGGGCAACGCAATAGAC
>CAZBOT010000381.1:0-1268 GCA_964493575.1 uncultured Candidatus Saccharibacteria bacterium
GACATCGGCACCAAAGAGGTCAAGGGGAAGGGCGGGGATAACCCGAAAATACTCGGCTACTACGCCAAGGTCGGGCGTAACGACGTTGCCCACGATGAGACGGCGTGGTGCGCGGCGTTCGTCGGTTCCAAGCTGGTCGACACCGGCAACGCCATCCCAGATAGCAAGCTCGCGCTGCTGGCGCGAGCCTACGAGGATGTTGGCGCGCCGCTGAAAGAGCCCAAAATCGGCTGCATCGCTGTGTTCCCACGCGGCAAGGGCTGGCAGGGGCATGTTGGTTTCGTCAAGGGCATCGACACGGAGAGCGGCACGGTCGCCCTGCTCGGCGGCAATCAGCGCGATAGCGTGTCGGTCGAGACCTACAAAATCGCCGACGCGATTGCGTGGCGCTGGCCGACGCCGGTTCCGGCCAAGCCCGATCCGGTCAAGCCGGTGCTGCCGACTGCCGCCGCAAGCAAGAGTGCGTGGGCGCAGATCAACGCCATGCTTCTCGTCGTGCTCGGCTATCTCACCGACCTTTTGCAGCAGGGCTGGGAATGGGCGGTGTGGGCAGTTGGCGCACTACCCGTAGTGGTTTCCGGGGCCTCGCCGTCCATCAATAGTGGAATGCAGATCGCGGAATGGCTGGGGATAAACTGGAGCAAGGTGGCGATCAGCACCGCCGTCGCCTGCATGGGCGTAGCGCTGATTAGGCATATACAAGACAAGCGGAGGGTGCCGTGGGACTGAGCATCGGCGGAATGGCAAAATGGGCCGGCGGCATTGCCGTGGCATTGAAGGGGCTAGGAGCCCTCCAGCGCGTCACCGGCTGGCTTTCGTGGATTCCCGGCATAGGGGCCATCCCCGGCGTTGTTTCGGCGCTGGTGGGCTTCGTTGTGGGCGCGATCCGCAAATTCTTCGAGGGGCTGACGGTCATTCTCTCGAATCCGGTTACGCTGGTCACGGTCGGCTTCGTCACAATGGTTGCGGCTGCGTTCGGAATGAAACTTGGGGTTGAATGGTCGGACTATCGGGTTGCCCAGGCGCAATCGGAGGTGCGGCAGATGCAACTCGATCTGGAGGCGGCACATGCTTATGCGCGAGATCGGGCGGGGGCGGCGGATCGTGCTCGCCTCGAAGCAGAGGAGGCGGCGCGGCAGGCTGCTGATGCGGCCGAGAGGGCTGGCGATGCTCGCCGGGCCGCTGCTGCTAAGCGGGTGCGCCGCGATGAGCCAGCCAAGCCCGCCAGTAGCGGTGGATCAGGCTTGTCGTGGGCTGAGACCATATTC
>CAZBOT010000382.1:0-1268 GCA_964493575.1 uncultured Candidatus Saccharibacteria bacterium
TAATCGCACCCATCAGGTTGCCTACTGTCGTATAACGGCCAAGGTTGACCAGAGAACCGTAATCGCGATAGGTATATTCCGGAATCGGCTTGCCGGCGATCCTGCGTTTCACCGTCGTGACCAGCATCGAAGCCTGCTGATGGGCAGCCTGTGCACGGGGCGGCACATTCTCGTCATAACCCGGCCGCGGACATGCGGCGCAGTCGCCGAAAGCGAAAATGTTCTCATCCAGTGTCGTTTGCAGCGTCCGGTTGACCAACAGCTGATTGATGCGGTTGGTTTCGAGTCCATCCAGACTGCCGAGGAAATCCGGCGCCTTGATACCGGCGGCCCAGACCACTAGTTCTGACGGAATGAATCGTCCGGTGTGAGTGTAAATACCCTTTTGCGTGACCTCGGTCACGCGCTCCCCCATGTACAGATGCACCTTGAGTTTGCGCAGTTCCATCTCGACCGAATTGGACAGCTTGGGCGGCAATGCCGGCAGAATACGGTCGCTAGCCTCGATCAAAGAAATCCTGATATCGCGATCCGGATTGATCTTGTCGAGGCCATACGCCGTCAGTTCGCGGGTCGTATTGTGCAATTCCGCCGCAAGCTCGACACCCGTGGCACCGGCACCGACGATCACCACCTCCAGTTGACCCGCGCCGACCGGCTCGACCTGCGTCTGCGCCCTTAACAGCGCATTGTGCAGGCGACGATGAAAACGCTCCGCCTGCTCCTGGGTATCCAGCGCGATGGAATGCTCGCGCGCTCCAAGTATGCCGAAATCGTTGGTGGTGCTGCCGACCGCAATAATCAGCGTATCGTACTTGAAAGTCCGGCGCGGAATCATCTGGTTGCCGTCTTCATCGTAATAGGGCGCCACGTAAACCTCACGCTTGGCGCGATCAAGCCCGTCCATGCTGCCCAGACGGAAGCGGAAATGGTTCCAGTGTGCCTGCGCCAGATATTCCAGCTCATGCTTGTCCGGATTCATGCTGCCCGCTGCGATTTCATGCAGCAGGGGCTTCCAGACATGCGTGCGCGTCCGATCGATCAGCGTAATGGCTGCTTTGCCCTTGCGCCCCAGACTTCGCCCCAAGCGCGTCGCAAGCTCAAGCCCGCCTGCACCGCCTCCTACGATCACCACCTGGTGCAAGTCTGCTTCTGATTGTTTTCTTGCCATTGTTTACCGGTCCAATCCTTGCCTTGATTCAATCACGCTTATTTCAACCAGGGCTTGTCACCACCACCCTGATAGGAAGCACGCAACCAGCCGATGA
>CAZBOT010000383.1:0-1267 GCA_964493575.1 uncultured Candidatus Saccharibacteria bacterium
GGAATCACACGACCGACAATCACGTCAACGGTAGAGGCGTCGTCATCAGCCAAGCCCCCATCGGTGTCGCTCATGTAGATGGGTAGGTCATAGGCCAAAGAAGCCAAATCGTACCCATCAACGACACCCTTGCGAATGGCTGTGCCGACAGCGCCCGCCGCATCCTTGCTCACCAGGATGCCCCAAATGCGCGCCTCGCCAGCTGCGGAACCATTCGCTTTTGTCCACTTGCCAGTGGTCGTATCAATACGCACCGCCTGGCCTACATTGACCGACTCGGCAAAGGGCAAGGTCAATTGCTGGATTGACTCCACTACCCTGATCTTGCCAGCGGTCACAAGTGCTACTGCTGCCATTGTTCAGTCTCCTAAAAACGACTGCGATAGAACCGCTCTGCGTCTTTCATAGCCTTTTCTTTGTCGAAGCCATCGGAGACAGTCGGCTTCGGTGTCGGTGGGACACCGTTAGTCGCCGTCTTCAATTTGTCGGCATTCCCGGCTATCCATTCCAACTGTTCGACTGCATCCAGTTTCGACAACAGGCTGTGCAGGTGTTCAGGTACGGCTTTCATCTGCTCTGCCAACAGTGCCAACAGCGCCTTCTCGTGCCGGTCAGCCTTAGCCGTTACCGCTTCGAGTTGCGTTGTCAGCGTGGCGTTTGCCGTCTCCAGATCAGTGACCTGTTTGCCGCGCTTGTCGGCAAGTTCCTGAAACTTCGCCTGGTCAGACAAGGCTTTCGACTCAGCCTCTTCCCGCGCTTTTTGGGCAACGGTTTCGGCTTTCTTGCGCTCTCGGTCTAATCGCTCATTGACAATCCGATCCACATCGGACTGCGTAAAAGTAGGCGTCGGCTTCTCTGTCCCGCTGTTTGGGCCGGTAGCGTCTCCCGTGGTTGTGTCGCCGCCTGCGGTGCCCGTATCCGCTTCAAAGAGCAGGATGGGCAATTTGGAAAAGTTGATCAGCATTCGATGCTCCTGGTTGAACCGTCTCCAGTTGACGTAAGAAAACAAAAACGGCGAAACCAACAGATGTTACTCTGTCAATTTCGCCGCTAAGGTTTCCCGAAAGGCTAGTTATTTAGTTAATGAGACCGTGTAAATGCGCAGGTGTTTATAGGCCCATTGGCGCCCTAGCTACTTGCCTACAGTAGCCCTCGCCGGATACACGGTCTTTGTCTTGCAACCCCGGCGTTTGCAAGACACAATTTTATAATGGTAGCGAAAACAGGAATCGAACCTGTGACCTGCTGGTTATGAGCCAGCCGAGCT
>CAZBOT010000384.1:0-1264 GCA_964493575.1 uncultured Candidatus Saccharibacteria bacterium
TGATCTTCCCCCGAAAAAGTGGACACAACGAAGAGTTGGTTTTAGCATGTTAACCAGCTCAAAAAATGGAGGTGTCCGATGGAGGGTGGAAATGGAAAGAAGCGGCGGTTTGACCGGGATTTTAAGATCTCGGCAGTCAAGATGGTTACCGAAGCCGGCCATAAAGCAACTGAAGTGGCCAGAAGCCTTGGGATTAACCCCAATCAGATTTACAGCTGGAAGCACAAATTCGCTAGTGACGGCGAGAAGGCTTTCCCCGGCAAGGGCCATTTGACGGAACTCTCGGCTCTGAGGCGCCAACTGCGGGAAGTCGAGATGGAGCGCGACATCCTAAAAAAAGCAGTCGGCATATTTTCAAAACCGACCGGCAACGGTTTGAATTCATAGACCATCACCGTACGGCGTTTCCGCTCAAGAAGATGTGCCGGGCGCTAGAGGTATCCAGGAGCGGGTATTACGCGTTTAAGAAGCGGCCGAAGAGCTTTCGGCTGCTTGATAACGAGAAACTGCTCATTGAAATAAAACGGGTTTACTGGGAGAACAATAGAAATTACGGCAGCCCGAGGATCTGGAATCAGCTGAACAACCTTGAGGGCATCCCTTGCTCAGAGAACCGGGTGGCCAGAGTCATGCGGGAAGCTGAGCTCATTGCCGTCCAGAAGCGTAAATTCCGGGCCACAACGGACTCGAAGCACGATTATCCGGTATGGCCGAATGTGCTTGAGCGGAATTTCACAATCGAGCGCCCAAATGCGGTGTGGGTTTCAGACATCACCTACATTTGGACGTTTGAAGGATGGTTGTATCTGGCAGCCGTGCTTGATTTATTCTCACGGGGAGTGGTTGGCCTTGCGATGGACAAAACCATTGCCGGCACACTGGTCATGAATGCCACACAGCAGGCAATCTTAAGGCGCAGCCCTGATAAGGGGCTTGTCTTTCATTCTGACCGCGGGAGCCAGTACGCGGCCAATGATTTCAAGGCATTGCTTGCCCGGCATGAGTTTGTGGGCAGCATGAGCAAGAAAGGCGACTGCTGGGACAATGCGGTTGCCGAAAGCTTCTTTCATACGCTCAAAGTGGAGCTCGTTCACCGGATGAAATTCAAAACCAGAGAAGAAGCCAAAATAAAAATCTTTGAATACGTGGAATTGTATTACAATCGCAAACGGACTCATTCAACATTAAAATTCTTAAGTCCGTTTGAGTACGAAAGGCAGGCGACCCTGTCTAAACAAACTGTCCACTAAATTGGGGAAGGTCA
>CAZBOT010000385.1:0-1263 GCA_964493575.1 uncultured Candidatus Saccharibacteria bacterium
TTGAGGGCGACGCGCTGCCAGTCGATGCGGATGCTCGGGGCGGGCATTACATGGCCCTCCAGGCGGCGCCGTGGCCGTGGCGAAGGAACGGGATGTCGTCGTCTCCGAAGTCACCGAATCCGCCCTGGCTGCTGCCGGACTGCTGCGGCTTGGATTGCTGCGTGCGCGGCTGCTGAGGCGCGGACTGCTGGCGCGGCGCGCTGTCGCCATCCTGGCGACTGCCGAGCATCTTCATTTCGTTGGCGCGGATCTCGGTGGTGTACTGGTCCTTGCCGTCCTTGTCCTGCCATTTGCGCGTGCGCAAGCTGCCTTCGATATAGACCTGGCTGCCCTTGCGCAGATACTGGCCGGCGATCTCGGCGAGCTTGCCGTAGAAGCTGACGCGGTGCCACTCGGTCGCCTCGCGGCGCTCGCTGGTGGCCTTGTCCTTCCATGTCTCGGTGGTGGCCAATCGGATGTTGCACACCGCATCGCCGGAAGGGGCGAAGCGGCTTTCGGGGTCGGCGCCAAGGTTGCCGACGAGGATGACTTTGTTGACTGATGCCATTACGAACTCCGGTTCTGGTTCTTGACCCATCCGGTGCCGCGCCGGGTATAGCCGAGCATGGCGGCGGCGATGGGATCGAGGATGGGGCTACGGCGGTTCTTGAAGGTTGTGCGCTTGCGGGCGATGGCGACCCTTTCGGGGTGGGCGGTGCGCCAGCGCTCGCACTTCTCGGCGTTGCTCATGTTGGCCGGGCGCGGCACATCCATGCCCGCCCCCCAGCGGTAGGTCGGCATCGCCGGGCCTTGCATGCTGCGCGTCCAGCCGGAGACATGGATCTCGCCATTCCGGTACAGCTTGCGCAGCGTGTCGTGTGCCCAGGTGCGCGATGCATCGGGCGCCATGGCCCACACGTCGCGCCATGTGAGCGCCGCGCCCGATTGCAGACGGGCGCGCACCTGGGCGCTGATGCGCTTGAGATCGGGGCGGATCATGACGGCATCCACTCCGCGCCGCGGCGGGCGTGGCCGATGGGCACCAGCGCGAAGACTTCCGCCCGCTGTGCACCGGCGCGGATCGAACTCAGTGCCGCATCACGCGCCTTGTCCTTGTCGAGCAGGGTGCGCGGCTTGCGCTTGCTGGCGCGCACCAGGTAGCCGGCTGCGGTGTAGCGGTCCTGGCCGGACATGAGGGTGGCGCCGCGCATCGCCTCGCGTTGCAGGGCCTCGAGCTGGGCGCGTAGATCCACGACCACGGCAGCCTGCTTGAACAGCTCGGCG
>CAZBOT010000386.1:0-1254 GCA_964493575.1 uncultured Candidatus Saccharibacteria bacterium
ATCTGCTCGCGCTCGCGCTCGGCTACGGCCTGATCCTGAGCATGTGCGTGGCCGGGCTCATCAGCCTCATCGACTGGCTGCAGGGGAACCCGCAAACCGTCCTGCCGCAGCTCGCGGCGCTCATTGCGAGGATCGACTGACATGAGCACGACCCTGACGACCCGAGAAGCCCGCGTCCTGCGCTCGGCCCGCGAGTGCGCCGAGCAGTGCGACGTGACCCGCGCCAAGCGCACCGACCCGACGCCGGCACAGATGCGCCAGGCACGAGAGCACTGGCGGGCCGAGCCGCTGCTGGTGCGGATCGCGCACCTGTTCCGGCGGGAGGCGAAGTGAGCTACCAAATGCCGATCCGTTGCGACGCTGGCCGGCTGTATGCCGCCGTCGCCTCGCTGCCGTGCCAGCGGTGCGGCAAGCATGGGTCACAGGTAGCGCACAGCAACCAGCTACGCGACGGCAAGGGACGCGGCTTGAAGGCTTACCCGTGGCGCGTTGCGGCCCTCTGCTCGGAGTGCCATGTCGAGATCGACAGCGGCGCGCACATGAGCAAGGAAGAGCGCCGGAACGCATGGGATGAGGCGCACAGAGCCACGATAGGCGAGTTGTTCGCCCGTGGATTAGTGAGGCCAGCGTAATGGGGTGGAAGGGCCCTCATCCAAGGCCTGGCACGACAGCCCCGTGTCAGTGGTGCAAGAAGCCTGTGTACTCACCGCCATCGAGGGAGAAGAAGTTTTGCTCTGTGTCATGTAGAGACGCCGCACGGCGGGCGGAACGGATCAACGAAGCGGACGAAACGGCGCGGTGCGCTAGGTGCAAGCAGTGGAGGCCATTTGCCGATTTCGTCAAAGCCGGTAACGGGCTTCCGCACTCCTACTGCAAGCCATGTAGTTCTGAGTGGTTCCATGAGCGTCGCGGAACGCCACCCGAGAAGCGCAAGCCATACGTGGCCGCTTTCACAGTGACCGCCGAGGAAAAGAAGGCGCGCATCAAGGCGTACGGGATCGGATACAGGAAGAGGAATGCCGAAAAGATTGCCATGTGGAATCGCCTACGCCGCCACAAAGAGCGGGCTGCCGGGGAGATTCCGCACCCGTATGAGATTGGTGCAATGCTGTGCGCGCAGGACGCTCGCTGCAACTACTGCGACGAACTGCTGGCCGCATATCACATTGACCACAAAACGCCTCTGAGTAGAGGCGGAACAAATGACATGGAGAACCTGCAACTTCTCTGCCCGACTTGCAATATGAGCAAGGG
>CAZBOT010000387.1:0-1253 GCA_964493575.1 uncultured Candidatus Saccharibacteria bacterium
CTTATGCACGACAGGTAGTGATTAACGCTAAATATTTAGCAACAATATTAAGCGACTATGGCTTTCATGTTGTATCAGGAAGTACAGAGAAGCATTTAGTATTACTTGACTTGAGCAACAAGGGAACAAAAGGCAAAAACCTTGCGTTGGCTTTGGAAAAAGCAAATATCATAGCCAATGCGAACACGCATCCTAATGAAAAAGGATCGCCCTTTTCACCATCTGGATTGCGATTGGGTACTCCGGCTGTCACCTCGCGGGGAATGAAAGAAGCAGAGATGGAACAGATAGGAAATTGGATTAATCAAGTCATGGAGATAATAAAAGGTACTCCAGAAAAATATAGTGATTTTGAAAAAGCCCTGGGTCCACTCCTACCACAATTAGAAAAGATAGGGGAAGAAGTCAAAACCCTCACTACCAAATTCCCTGTACCTGGGATTGATTAATGAAAGAGATAATTCCTTCCGACTCAAGATATGTTCCATTCACACAACAAAAGTGGTGTTGTGTACCAACGTGTATTCAGATGGTTATGTATCGGCACCGTATCCCTTTGATGCCAGCGGAAGTGATTGGTTATCATATGGGACTAGTAGTTCCGGCAGATCATATAAAGTACTTTTGGAATATGCGAACTGGACCTAGGCCGCCTGCTGGGTACGGTACCCAAGCACGCAAAAAGCAATATAGCCCTAATGCAGTATTTAGAAAATTGGATATACCATTAAAAATGACATGGAGTTTGATTAACAAATTTAAAGATATTAAAAGCTTTAAAAAGTATTTAAGCATCCGCGATAGCAGAGATTTCGATACGTTCGTTTGTTATGATTGGGGAAGGTTGTTTGATAAACTAGATTTTCAAGGTGGTCACGTGTGTGTTTTGGATAAAGTTTATTTGGATAAAAATGAAGTTCGAATGATTGATCCTGAGTATGACGCACCGAAGTGGAGAATCGTCGATATTGATAAACTTTACGAGGCAATGAAATTTCATGGTAAGGATAAGAGTGCAGGATTTTGGGAACTCACTACAGTGTAATTACATTGACATGAGGTAGTATTTTCCTTAGAATCAACTACAGTTTATACGGCTCTTCGCATTGCGAATGACTGGTCATCAGCCAGGAATGTCTGAGAGAAGAATCCTTCGACAAGCTCAGGATTACTAAGGAGCATTGTGTAGGTAGTAGACCTCTCCGGGTACGCCCGAAACAGCAGGACGAGATAAACAAAAAGGTGGTACCGTC
>CAZBOT010000388.1:0-1252 GCA_964493575.1 uncultured Candidatus Saccharibacteria bacterium
GTACGGAAATCGTACCGTCATCGGTACGGAAATCGTACCGCCTTCTATAGATAAAATAAATGAAAGGAAATTATTAAACGGCGACACCCCGACGCCGGAGAGCTTGATGGAGCTTTTTAAGCAAGCGACCGGCCTTACTCCGCCCCACGATACAACCAGCTTTTATAGCGACGATTGGGAAGCTCCCTTTGAGCAGATTATTCAGTTTGACCAGGCGCACGCTGTCGAGCGCGTCGTGGCGGCGATTGAAATCATGCGCGGCGGAAACGAGCAGGGGAAGCGCTACACCATCAAGAATCCCAAGAGCCTGCTGACGACCGCGCTTAATTGGCAATCGGCGCGGGCCAGTCCTAACGGCAAACACAAGAGAATCAACCCGGACGTAGACGAACAGCCGGAAAGACAGGGAGGTGTATTTTGAGCGTAAACAAGCCTAGCAGAATCAGTGTATTTACAGAGCCTTTTCAGGGCGCAGTCGAAAGCGCCTCTAATGGCGCATCGTTGCCGGCCATTGCGCCGATTGAAAAGACGACGCCTCGGGCGCAGCTTTCAGAGCTGAACACGACACACCCGCTAATGCGGAAAGCGGTGGAGGCAGCGCGGGGATGGGCAGAGCGCAAGCGGAGCGGTGTGGGGAATGCCAGCCTCGTGCTTTGCGGGCCGGTCGGAACGGGCAAGACACACATAGCGCGGGCGATCCTGTGGAGCATCGTGTACACCGTAGATGGGCAGATTATCGCCCCGACCGGCAAATTCTGGCACGCGGTAGACATGCTGATGATGTTTAACCCGGTCCGCAACGATTGGGGCGGCTATGAGGTTGCGTATTCCGGCTCACTTCTCGGCAATGCATCGCTGGTGGTGCTGGACGATGTTGGGGCAGAGCAGGCTATCCCATTTGTGACAGCAGCAGATCAGGCAGCGGAGCGGGCATCGCGTTATTTTCGCATGATTGATTACTGCTACACGCGGGGAATATCGGTGATTATCACGAGCAACCTAGCGCCCGATGCGCTGGCGCAGCACACGGGCAGGCGAGTATGGGACCGTCTGCAAGAGATGGCTCCACGTGGCTACATCGTGGATTTGGCCGGGTTGCCGAGCTATCGCGTCAAGGCTGGTGGGCGATGACCTGGCTACACACTCCCGACCGGCGAGAGCCTCGGCCTTTGCCCAACCCCTGCGCGTTGTCGTCATGGTCCGGCACAGCCCGCTACAAGCACGTATGCGCGGAGCATGGGCTGCCGGCGAA
>CAZBOT010000389.1:0-1247 GCA_964493575.1 uncultured Candidatus Saccharibacteria bacterium
GCAGGCCGGCGTCGCGCGCCCGAACCCAGGCGCAGAACGCCCGATCGGCCTCGGCGATCAGTTGCGGGACCGTCTTCAGCGCCTCGAGCGCGGCGCGCGCCTTCTGCCGCTCGATCGTTGCGGCGCGCTTCTCGGCTTTCTCGCGGTTGCGCTGGGCGATGGCCTGCGCGCACGCCGGGCAGCAGGCGACCTGGAGCGGGCGAGTTGGGACGAACCGCGTCGGGCATGCGCGGCATTTCTTCTCGCGGCGGACGGGCTGGAGCATCATGCCGCCCTCTCGAAAAGGTCAGGCTGCGCAGCAGCTTCCGCCACCGCCTCCATGGCCTCGTTGATTCTCTCCGCCTGGAGTGCGCCATATTCCGCATTCAACTCACAGCCGAGATACTGGCGACCATGCTCGATTGCGACAGCAGCCGTCGTGCCGCTTCCCATGAACGGGTCGAGCACGATGTCGCCGGGACGGCTGCCCGCAAGGATGCATGGCTCGATCAGGGCGGGAGGGAAAGTTGCGAAGTGGGCGCCCTTGTAGGGGCGGGTAGCCACCGTCCAGACGCTGCGGCGGTTGCGGGTTGTCCACTCGACGCCCTTCAGCGCCAGCAAGCCGGCTTTGGTGCGGTGTTCATCGCTGCCGCCTGCTGCATAGGCATCCGCGTACTTGTGCCGATTGTTCCCTGCCGGCTTTTCGCTGACGGCCGGCTCCTTCATCGCCTCGCTATCGAAGAAATACCGCTCCGACTTCGACAGCAGGAACACGTACTCATGCGCTTTTGTGCAGCGGTCGCGCACGGACTCAGGCATCGGGTTCGGCTTCGCCCAGATGATGTCCTGGCGCAGATACCAGCCATCGGCGCGCAGCGCGAAGGCCAGCATCCAAGGAATTCCGATGAGGTCTTTCGGCTTCATGCCGGTTTTCACTTTGGTGCGCCCGACGCCTGTGTTGCCGTGAAGAGCCTTGGCGTGCTTGCCCCCGCTGCTGCCGCCCCACTTCCCGTCGTTTGCGTAGCAATCACCGATGTTCAGCCACAGCGTTCCGTCGTCGGCCAGCACGTCGCGCACGCAGCGAAACACCTCGACCATCGCAGCGATGTACTGCTCTGGCGTCTGCTCAAGGCCGATCTGCCCTTCGTGGCCGTAATCCCGCAAGCCGAAGTACGGCGGGCTGGTGACGCACATCTGCGCCTTCATGCCCTGTTCTGCCCATCGGCGCATCGTGTCGCGGCAGTCTCCGAACTCGATGAGATTCACTC
>CAZBOT010000390.1:0-1247 GCA_964493575.1 uncultured Candidatus Saccharibacteria bacterium
GCCTCTTCAAGCTGGCTCACAATGTCCGAAACGATGACGCTCAACGCTTGCTGGAATTTCGGGTCGGATATGATCTGTTGCATGGTGCGGCTTCCGCCATTGCGCACCGCTGCCGGGCCTGACATGGCGCGGCCAATCCCGCGACCTGCTAAAGCGGTCACAAGGGTTGTGCCCATGTCGCCAGCCGCAGCGCCCGCTAAGGCCGACAACAGCGCCGCAACGCCGCCCGTTCCTGACGGGTTTCCGAGCCGCGAGAACTTCTGCAATTCCTCGGAGACGCGATAAAGATTGTTCAGCTTTCGTATTAGGTCTTTATCACCTAACGAATTGAAAAGGACCTGCCGCCCGACCCGATCGAGGCCGCCGAGCTTGGTTACAAAAATATCCGGGCTGAACTGGTTGGCGCTGTTGCGTCCCAACCGTAGGATTGCTTCACCCGCAACCGGCCGCCAGGCTTCCGCGCCTGCCGCAGCGCGGGCTTGCTGCAAGGTTCTAATATCCGCCGAACTCGCGCTGCCTGCCATGCGGACAATACGATCAACAACGCTTTCTCCGGTCGCATCGCCTTTTGCGCCGATAATCTTTGCCAAAGCCTCGCGGCGCTGGGAGAACTGCTTATTGATCCCGTTGGCGCGCTGCCAAGCAACTTCTGCTTTCGGGCCAGCGGCCTTGACCATGCCTTCAAGGTCTTTAGACAGTGCGCCGTAAATGGATTTGAGCGCGGCCGCATCGACGCGACTTTCAGGATTTAGAGTGTCATCCATCAAGGTTCCGATGCGGGTGCGCAATTGCTGCGCGCCTTTGAACGTCAAGCCGCTCGGCCGCGTCACCGCGTCGTAAACCTCTTGAATAGCCGTTTGACCGATCCTTGTGCTCGCGGCCTCTGCCTGCGTATTCAAGAGCCGTTGCACTTCGTTGGCAGTATTGGAAAGGGGACCGCTTGCGCCCTTCATAGCCTGTTCGACCGGCCGATAGATGCGATCTTGAACCGCCCGCGCCTTTGGCCCGATCCAGTTCGTCATTGCCGCACTAGCCTGCTCGCCCGCAACAACCGGACCCGCGCCAGCGCCTTGCGTCTGAGCGATGGTTTTTGCCGCGTTGCCGACATTGCCCCGAGCTTGCGCAACAGCGGTGTTAATGTCATCGCCGACAAACGGGATAGATCCCATTTTACCGGCAAAGGCTTGTGCTGGCCTTCCGCCTTCCATAAATCTCGGCAGCGTCATGTTAAGATCGTCAGCCGCGCG
>CAZBOT010000391.1:0-1241 GCA_964493575.1 uncultured Candidatus Saccharibacteria bacterium
GGGAGGATGGGCCCGCCCTGCCGCGTCACTTCGAATTGATCGGGCGGCATTGGCGCGATCGTATCGGTCGGAGGCGGACAACCGGTCGGCCCTGGCCCCGGGATCGTCGGACACTGATCGGATGAATCCGGGATACCGTCGCCGTCTTGATCGCCAGGAGCCGGTGAGCAGCCGCTACACGTGGAGACATGGACATGGTCGAATCGGTACTCCCAGAGCCCCTGCCACCCCTCCGGTTTGTTGACAGACCCGTCCCACGTATGGTTGATCGATACTTGGTTTAGGGCGGCCCCCTGCGGAGTGCTGATCCGCTCGTCGTAGCAGAGCATCCCGTCCAGGTGGATTCGCAGACGCCCGTCCCGGGTCGTTGGTGTGGTGCTTGTCTGCAGGTAGATCTCCGGGCGGTAGTAGCCGCTCCCCCGCTGGATCACGCAGGGGGTATTGACTTTAATCGAGCCGCTGCCGCCCCACGGACAATCGCCCGCAATGATGCCGGGGAGGTGGCAATTGTCGGGATCATTGGGCCCTGAAAATTGGAGGAGCGGGCCGAGATTGAACGGGCCGCCCGGCGGCCCATGCAGTTGGAGAATGATCCAATGTGCTCCAGGAAAGACGATTTTGTTTTCCTGGAAGTTATTGCCACCAAAAGTTGAATTAAGCGAAAAACTGAATCCGACATAGAGCTGGCTGACGCTCGGGGGGTAGTAATCGATCTGCGCGCCGCCAATCAGTGGGACCCCGGCTGGACTCTGCTGGAGCAAGACCCCAGGTGGTGATATGGGAGCCGCCGCGTCGGAGCCAGTCAGTCCGCTGTCATATACGTCGACCAGTTGCCCGCCGCATGTGACCGAGGAAAAATTGCAATCGACTAGCGTGGTCGAGCCGCTCGGCTCGTTCGGCCAGGTTTGCGACCAGGCCGGTGCCGCCATGGCCAGGAGCAGCATGATCCACAATGACTGTCTAGTAAGTGACCGTGCCATCTTATTCTCCTGTCAGATCCAGGCTCGGAAAGCTCGGATCCAGGGCATAGGTGCTTTGATTGCCAGTCGTATCGGTCGCGGTCGCGGTAAACTCCACGGTTTCCGTCACCCCCGTCGGGATGGGCATGTTGCACGAAGCTTGTCGGAGCGCGCCCCCCGAGGGCGAATTGGCCGACACCGTGGCGCACAAGACCCAATCCGCCGAGCTTGGCCGTTTGTAATAGCCTTTGGTCAATTGGAGATCGGTCAACGGCGTCCCGT
>CAZBOT010000392.1:0-1232 GCA_964493575.1 uncultured Candidatus Saccharibacteria bacterium
TTGCATCGTCTGCATCTGGTCTTGCGCAAACGGTGTTTGCCCGTTGCCCCAAGCCGCAAGCAAGTCGTCTAGGAAGTTCATTTTACACCCCGGCGCTTAGCGACTATCTCTGCGGCTTTCTTGGTGGCGGCGTCATAATCGACGGTCCTAAATCCCGTTGCGATATCGACGCCGACAGAGCCCGAGGGCGCTTTTGTTTCGGCTTCTTGTGCCATGAGGCCGATGTGCGTGACGTGGTTCGGGTCGTCTTTGTAGTGGTATGCGTAAACCCTTTGACCATCGGCAAGCGCTCCAACTTCTTTGATATCGTCCTTCAATCGCGCATCCGAGAATAGCGACGTGATGCTCGACATGATGCTCGGAGATGATTTCGTCTTGCCGGAGCTTTGTACGTCTTGCGTGCCGCCAAGCCCTGCGGTCGGGAACAGCAGCGAGGCATAGGTTCCCATGTTCTGATACGGCAGATCACGGCGCTGCTGCTGGATGTTGAGAATGTTGTTGGCGCGCTGGTTGCGCGCGTCCTGCCATTGATTGGTCAGATCGTTTGCCTGCCCAGCCAGGGTGTTTGCAGCGCTGTAATTCGCCATCCGCTGGGCATCGAGACCGGAATTGGTCGAGGCTGTTTGATTGCCCGCGCTAAAGAGCGAGTTGGCCGCGTTCATCTGGTTTGTGCGGTTGGTGTTATACTGATCGAGCAGCAGGCCCAGCGTGCCCTGGCTAACGCCGCGCGCCGAGGCAAGCGAGTTCATCCCCGACATATCACGGCCGGCCGCCGCAAACTGCGCGTTCGTTCGGTTGTTGATGTCGTCGCCGACCTGTTGGAGCATCGCCTGCATTTGCGGGTTGCTCATCGGGTCGAGGTATTTCCCGCTCGCCAGGTCGCCCATGTTGGTCTGTAGCGTCTTATAAGCGTCGTTTGAAATCCCGGTGTAATCGCCGACGCTTCCTTGTGCGGTTTGCGCATTGCCCATCGCCGCATCCGCCATGCCGCGAAACTGGTTGGCGTAGGGGTTGGCCGCGTTCTGTTCGAGCTGGTTGAAGGCCCAATTCTGCTTGGCCGTGGGGTTCCAGTTCGTATTGTTCCCCATGTAGGTGAGCTGATTGGCGAAGTTCTCCGCCGCCTTCTGGGCTGGCTTCCAGGGCCCCGAGGTGCTCGTGGAATTAGAACTCTGTTTGGTCGATGATGAAAATAAGCCCATGGCCCCGTGTCCTTATCCTAAAGCGACCCAATA
>CAZBOT010000393.1:0-1231 GCA_964493575.1 uncultured Candidatus Saccharibacteria bacterium
TCGGCCATCGCCTCGGTCCAAGCGCGTGCCAAGTCGCGGTCTATGGTCGCGGCAGTCAGGGTGCCGTCGCCGATCTGGGCGAGGTCTGCGATCTCGCCGAGCGAGCCTGTCAGCGTGCCGGCGGCGGAAGACAGTGCCGTCGAAGACCCGCCCCGGAATGCGTTACCCGTGCCACTGACCGTCATTGCAGCTCCGGCACCGACAGCCATTAGCGCGTGCTGCGCAGCCGCGGCGTCTGCGGCGACATTTTCGACCGTCACGGTCATCGGAAAGGCTGTATTGTTGTTTTGAAGGTGGAGGGTCGCGGCTCCATCCACGGCCTGTGTGACTGTGTTAATCAAGACGCCATGCTTGATGGTTACTGTTTTCGCGCGATCTCCGGCTGCGTGCAGATGCGCATAAATTCCGCCGGCGAAGTCCGTCAGACCGTAGCGCGGCTCGATCCCAGCGACACAATCAACCAACAAAAATCCGATAACCGACATGTCACCCCATCCGCCGGAGTAAATGATTCCCTCGACCCGAGCTGAAGAGTTGTATGCGCGGATCGACTTCGCATCGAGCGCCCCTCCCTGCGACGCGTAAACCAGCGGCCCATAATCAGAGACGCATCCGTCGATCTCGGCGTCCCGCACCGTACCAACCGCTTGGGTCCCATAGGCAAGTATTGCGCCACCTACGCTATTCACCGCGGGTCCGGGCTGGCTGTAGCTATTCTCGACGCGCACATTTTCGATTTGGTACGATCGCTCGGCGCGCAGCAAAAAGCAACCGGCATTGCCTCCCGTTAGCGACACATTTTTCGCCACGAGGCCGCTTACCGTCAGCGGGCACTGCGCCCGCACAAACCCACTCACCGAAATCGTAGTCGTTGCGGGGTGGCTGTAGTGCAGTCCGTCGATTTCGCAATCGATGAACGAAAGACCTGCGGCCCCACTTAAGCCAATTCCGCCTAGGAAAGTTTCAGCCGCGTTGGTTTGCGTATGAACGATATTAAAAAACTTTGTGCGCTTAAACACGACGCTTGTTCCTACGCTACCTCCGCTCATGAAGGCCCAGCCTTGCTGCGCTGAAGATTGGATGTTCCGAAATACACAATCACGGAATCGTAGCTCTCGCTCAACGGTGCCCGAGCCTGCGTAAATAAAGCTGTACGTATACACCCCATCAATGTTTGCAACGAAGTTTTCGATGACGCATCCATCGAATAGGATATCTAGGGTCGGAGTAG
>CAZBOT010000394.1:0-1229 GCA_964493575.1 uncultured Candidatus Saccharibacteria bacterium
ATTTGCAGGACGCAATTGACGTCGCCAACAAACAATTTGGCGATAGTTGGGTGTCAGTGTTTAACGGCCAGATTGCGTGGGAGAATGAATAAATGGCAAAGTATGTTCCCACAATGAAGCGCGACCAAGCTAAGCGTATCATCGCCAGAGTATTACAAGCCAATACTCTGGCCGAATCCGCCAAGGTACTTGAGAATGCCGCAAAGCGTACCAAAGGCGCTTGGCGCGAAAACCTTCGCAAGCTTAGCAACGGCTTAAAAGCCGTTGCCGATAATCGATCGACCAAGGCGCCCTATCGTGTCTTCATCAAGGGCAATTCCAAATTGCCCTTTTATGGGTTCAGTACCCTGCCACAGTACACTTGCCCAGGCGCCGGCGCATGCTTGGAATTCTGCTATAGCTTTACTGCTTGGCGATATCCTGCCGCGCTTTGTCGCCAGCTACAAAATACGCTTCTCCTGAAATTTGCGAAGCGTATCGTCGAATCGGAATACAACCGATTGAAGGACGGGGCTACACTGCGCCTTTATGTCGATGGCGATATTGATAGTTTGGCGACGCTGGGCTTTTGGTTCAGACTTCTCAATTCTCGGCCGTCAATCCAAGCATACGGATACTCAAAATCGTGGCCCCTATTCGAACAATGGAACGCACAGGGCTTGCCTTGGCCAGTCAATTACAAGCTGAATCTATCATCGGGTGGCAAGCACGACGCCGACAATAGCTTGCAAGCTATTGTCGCAAGCTTGCCAGTCACGCGAGGGCGCTTTGTCACAGTATCGGATATCGGCCCACAAGTTAAAGGATTCGCGCGCTTCAACGATGACAAGTATCATCTCGCCGTACGCAATGCGGCGCGGCAGGAATACGACACAAAGCGCGTTTTCTCTTGTCCAGGTAAATGCGGCGCTTGTCTACCTTCAGGCGAGCACGCATGCGGTTCAGACAAAATGCACAACGTGTTAATCGCGATTGGAGAGCACAACTAATGAGACTCATTGAAGGCAAAATCTACAGCATGCAATTGTACTCGCAAGAATACGTACGTTGTCGCGTCCTACGCATTCACGCATTCGGCACGATTGACGTCGAAAGATTGTCGGATGGCCGTTGTTTTCGTATCACTGGATTGCGCTTTGAGTAGGCACCGATTGAAAATACCGGATAGATTCTTGACGCTGGGCCGATCGCTGGGCCGCTGGGCCGCTGGGCCGCTGGGCCGCTGGGCC
>CAZBOT010000395.1:0-1227 GCA_964493575.1 uncultured Candidatus Saccharibacteria bacterium
GACTAGTGCCGACGCAACCGTATAAGAACGCTGCCGGCAAACGGATTCCTGGCGTCACCACGATCTTGAACCGCTGGAAGGATTCCGGCGGGCTGATTTACTGGGCCTGGGATCAGGGACGGAATGGCCTGGACTTCCGCGAAACAAAAGACGCCGCAGCCGATGCCGGTACCTGTGCCCATGCCATGATTGAGCAGGACTGGCACGGCAAGCCGTTTGATCGGTCAGCCTACAAGCCGGAAGTCCTGGCTAAGGCGGATCATGCCTTTCTCGCCTATCTCAAGTGGAAATCGCAAAGCGGCTGCTCGATCACGCAAGCGGAACTCTCCTTAGTCAGTGAGCGGTATCAATTCGGCGGAACGATGGATGCCGTGATTGTGGATGGGGAACTCTGCCTGGGTGATTACAAGACTTCAGGCGGCGTCTACCCAGATATGCTGCTGCAAGTGGCGGGCGGCTATGCCCTGCTCTGGCAAGAGCATTTCCCAGATCAGACATTGCACGGCATCCATATCCTGCGGTTCTCCAAACCGCAAGAACCGGATGATCCGATCTCCTTCCATCATCACTATTGGAGCGCGGAGATTTTCAAGATTTGCCAAGAACAATTCATTCGGTTGCGGGAAGCGTTCGACGCCGATAAGCGGATTGCCAAACTTATCTAAAAGGAGGGTCCATGCCGGAACTGTCATTTAGTAAGTCCGAGAGTATTGCGGAGTTAGCCAAAGCCTTGGCGAAGGCACAGGGCGAGATGGAGGCGGCCAAGAAGGACAGTGCCAACCCGTTTTTTAACTCGCACTATGCCGACCTGGCCTCAGTACGCGATGCGATCCGCGAACCATTTGCGAAAAATGGGCTCGCCGTGGCCCAGATCCCGGCCTCTGTCGCGACGGATGGGACGGTACGGCTATCGACCATGCTTATGCATGCGAGCGGGGAATGGATAGCCGGCGATCTGACCATGAAGGCAATCAAGAATGATCCACAGGCCATTGGCTCCTGCCTCACCTATGCGCGCCGGTATGCGCTCTCGGCCATTACTGGCGTGGCGACTGAGGACGACGACGCAGAGGGAGCAACGGGACGCGGTGCTACACAGGCAGCACCGAAGCCTGCGCCGAAGCCCGCCCAGCCCGTCTCGTCACCGAGCCAGCCACACGACGGCGGAGTGGTCGAGGTGGAAGGGCGGATCGGCAATTACACGCCACAGCAAGGCAACAAGCCGGG
>CAZBOT010000396.1:0-1225 GCA_964493575.1 uncultured Candidatus Saccharibacteria bacterium
GGCTCCCGGGGGCAGCGGCTGCCAGCCGCCCCCGATCACTGCCCCTGCGGGAGGAGTCCCTTACGCCACGACGGCCTTGTACAGGCCGCGGTAGTCCATCACCGCGCCGCTGTAGATGTGGCGGATCTTGTAGGTGACCTGGTCGTTCGAGAACAGCGAGCCCACGTTCGGCGTGTCTTGCACGAAAAGCTCCGGCTCCTCGCGGCCGTTCAGGAAGCCGACCTCGATCGTCGGGATCTGGCGCGGGTCTGCCACCACGGCCCAGTCGTTGGCGTCGGTCCAGTACGGCACCGCGATCACTTCCGGGTTGATGGTCTGGATGAAGGTCTTATCGTTGTTCTGGTTGCGCACGAACAGGTCGAACGCGGTGGCCTGCAGCTCGGGCGGCACAAGCAGCGTGCGCGGAGTCAGGTTCAGCCGCTTGAGCGAGCCCGCACGGGTCTGCTTCAACATCGCCAGGCGTGCAGCCGCAAAGCTGGTGGCGTCCAGCGCCGCGGCGCCCAGGTTGTTGTGGCCAGCGGTGAACAGCGCCGTGGTGTCGTAGATCGTCGGGTTCGTGCGGATGAAGTCCATCACGAACTCGTACAGCGTGTTCGCGGCAGCCAGCGCCATCTCGGTCGGCAGGCGGCGGATTGCGCCCACGTCGTCGTTTGCGATCATCTCCAGGGTGATCGACTCGGTACCGCCGCGCTTGGTCAGCGCATAGGTCGCCTTTTCGTCACTCGGGCTGGTCAGCGCGGTGTAGGCGGCTGCCTGGTTCACACCGGGCAGATTGCCGTAGCCACCGATGCGGGTGCGTTCCTGGGTGCGAAAGTCGGTCACCGGCACCACGTCGGCCACCTTACGCCAGGCCTGCAGGTCGGTCATCTGCGCGTAGTCGGCCAACATGCGGCGGGTGATGCTGTCGCCCAGCACGTTCGCCCAGCTCGAGGAGGACAGCGCCTCGACGAAGCGCTCGCCCATCGACTCGCGCATGCGCGACACGTCGCAGTTGCGCAGGTCGCCGGTGATCTGCCGGTCGCCGGTGATCTCGACGTAGCACTCCTTGAACGAATGCACGCCGTCACGGTTGAAGAAGCCGTCGAGCATCTCGCCGATCTTCACGCTGCGGTCTTCCACGCGCGGCGCCTCGTCGAAGTGGATCACCGGCTTGCCGCTCTCGGTGAAGCGCGCCAGGTACGCGCGCTCGTCCTCGATCGCCTTGCTCACATCCGCCGCGGTGAAA
>CAZBOT010000397.1:0-1219 GCA_964493575.1 uncultured Candidatus Saccharibacteria bacterium
GCAGCAGCTGGATTTCAGCGGCTGCCGAGGGGATCAGCAGGGAGAGGGTCGCGGTTCGGGTAGCCATGGCGCCGATGATGGGCGCCAGGCTGGGGGGTGGCGGACGGGAAAACCTTCGGGGGGATCAGCCGGCGAGCGGCGGCCTTAAAGTCAAGCGCTCGCCGACAAATGCCGCTCGAGCACCTCGAGGATGCGCCGCACGTCGTCATCATCCACGCCAAGGAAGGGGCGCGCCGGGATGCGGCCGTCCTTGCTGCCGAACTGGTGCACGGCGGCGCCGCCGTCCCACTGGCCGGCAAAGCGGTTGGTCCCGACGAACAGGCTGTCGCCGGCGATCTCATAGGAAATGGTGTCCTGGAGGACGCCCGAGGCGATCAGCGGCTTCTTGTTCGCCACGCGGGTGGCGCCCTTCTTGCTGATGCGGCCGTCCTTGCGGAAATTGCCCGACGAGCCCTCGAGCATGCCCATGATCGTGGCCATGCTGTTGGGCTCCCAGCGGCGGCCGTCGGGGGCAGTGGATGTGTCGAATCGGCGCTTGATCGACTCGACAAGATCTTCGCCGATCTCGGCAAGCGGAGCCTGCAGCCCGCCGGGGCCGAGCGCGCGCAGCAGCTGGTCGAGGCGGGCGATCACCGGCGCGACGTCGAGCTCGATCGTGATGCGGTTCGTCATCTCGTCACCCCTCGGGCAGATCCGGCGCAGGAGGCAGGGTGCGCATCGATTCGCGGTAGGTGTCGCCCAGCGGGGCAGGCAGCGCTGCGGCCTTGGTGTCCACCAGCTGGCGCAGCTCGTCGGCCACGCTGGCGCCGGGAGCGTAGGCCCAGCCCTTGTCGATGCCCGGCAGCGATCCATTGGCGGTGGGGTCGGCCCAGCCATCGGGGGGCGCGGTGGCGGCGCCGTCGGCCGGCGCGCGTACCGCCTGCACGCGGCAGCGGCAGCCCCAGCCGTTGGGCGGGTAGTGGGTGCGCCACCACGGGTGGTCGTGCCGCAGCGTGAGCCGCATGTCGCCCCAGCGCTTGTGGTGCGGGCGCGGGTTGAGCACGCTGTCGCTGTGGATGTAGCGCCACCACGGGCGCGCCTGCAGCAGCGCCGGGTCGGTGAGCTGCGCCCAGCGGCCGGCGGCGTAACTGGTGCGCAGGTTGGTCTCGTAGATTACGCGGGTGCGCCAGGCCTCGCCGGCGCGGGTGCCCTCGCCCGTCCAGCCCGTCCAGCCGCGGCG
>CAZBOT010000398.1:0-1218 GCA_964493575.1 uncultured Candidatus Saccharibacteria bacterium
AGATGGTGGCGTCATACACGCCGCGCAGCTTGAGCGCGTCAACCAGCTTGTTGATCCGCGTGCTGATTCGGTTCAGTTCCTCGGCCTGTTCCTTGTACTGCTCGTAAAGGCATACGGGCGTGAGGCTGTCCACGTCCTGAACAGCATAGATTGGGCGCGGGTTTGGGAAGAATCCTTGTAGGCCTAGCGGATCATCGACAACTTTGAGCGGCCCGGCCTTGTAGCTGGCGTTGATGAACAGAACTTGCCGTTCGTCCTTATCCCAAATCTCCCACACTTCCGCCGTCTTGAACGCTTCGGCCTCGTGCTCGGCCATCTTGTTCAGGTCGTCGTCATTGGTGGCGTCAAGCTGGATGGCCTTGCCGATTTCGTCGCCAAACTTCTTGCACAGGTCTTCCCGGCTCATGCGGTGGCGGAAAGCCTCCCAGCACACATCCTCCCAACGCTTTCCGGGGCCAAAACGAAAGTCGTCCCATTGCACATGCTCGGCAACGGTCTGTTCCCACTCCAGCTCTTCGGTGACGCCCTCGAACGCTTCATGCTCGGGGTCTTCGGCGTCTTCGTCGTGGTACTCAGGATCAAGCCCCACCTGCTTCATGCTCGGCACATAGCGCACGCGGCTAATGCCACGGCCTACCAGCAGCATGTCCAGCACGTCAGCACGGGCGAGGCTGTCGAAGTCGTAAGTGTCGATGCTGAACTCAAGCGCCCGGCTCATCACCTCGGAAACCACCTTGCCCAGCTTGTCGCCATCCTTGTAGCGGCGGCGCACGTCAGGCTTGGGCGGAGTGCTGTAGATCGCCGGCAGCATTGTTTCCGTATTGCTCCAAAGGATGTTGAAGCTGTTTTTCTTGACGGATTCGCCCCGGTACAGCTCCAGCACGCCCTGCGCGGTCTTGCGCCATTCGCGCTCGCGCTTGTCGGCCAGACGCAACTCTAGCAGCCAGCGGCGCACCTGGGCGGCGGGGTTGTCCCCCAAATCGCCCTTGGTTTCCAGCCCCGGCGTGGTGTTGTCGTCGTAATCAGCCATTTATTCCCCAAGGCGCTGCATTGTGCGGCGCTTGATGATTTCGTTGATGGTCAAGTCGGTTTCGTAGCGGGCCGGTTTGGGCGTTTCTACTGGCTTAATCCACGGACGCGACATGCAGGCATACCGCCAATCGTCGGCGGCGTGGTCTTCCATGTCGGTATCTATGTCTTCCGGGTGGGTTTCGTCGT
>CAZBOT010000399.1:0-1201 GCA_964493575.1 uncultured Candidatus Saccharibacteria bacterium
GGGTCGTCGGGTCGGCCGTCGGGGTCGTCGGTGTCACTGGTCCACTGGGTAATCCAGTACGGCCAGCCGGCATATTCGGTCGTGGCCCCATTGCCACCTACTCGAAAGGGACAGCAACTACCCCCGTGGCCGCGTGGTAGTACAGCCGTCCCTTGTCGCAGAAGACTTCGCTGAACGCTGTGCGCGCCTCGTTGCTTCTGTCCGCCGGATCGTGGTAGATTTCGTCACTCAGCACAATCCAGCCCAGGGCCTCGGCCTTCGCCGCCATGCCCGTCCCGACGATGTAGCCAAACGGGTTGCTTTTGCTCACGGGGGTCTCCTCAGCAGGCGGGGTTGCGCCCCGAACAGGCACGGTCGCCGTGGTCGTAAAGCGCGGCGCATTCTCTAGCCTTCCGCGTAGTTCCTCGTTAGGCCAGATGCGGTTTTCGGGATGCTCGTCGCCGCTGTGCCAGATGAACGGGCACGCGCCGATAACATTGCCACTATCGGCGGCCATCTGGTAGAACTGCTTGATAGCCTCGAAGGTCTCCCCTGTCCGCCCTCGGTCGCTGTGCGTGAAGGTTCCGCACTCGCTGAAGAAGTAGGTCAGGTCTGGGTACTGGCTGATGACGCCGCCCACGTCGCTGTCGTCCTTGTAGCCCGCCTCGCGCCACGGGCGGAGCATGTACCACATAGCATTCCGCTGCCAGGGGGCCGACAGCCGCGCCGGGTCGTTCATTAGCGCGTAGCTATGCAAGCCGACCACGTCGAAGGCGTACAGCATATCGCCCACCGCCTCGATCTGATACTCGCCATCCGGGACGGGCGCCGGGCCGTCGATGGGGTCGTGCCCGCCCGCGAACGCGCCGGTCATGGTGAGGGCCTTGCGGTTCGGCACAAGCTGGTCGAGCCGATGCAGCCAGCGCATCTGCCAGTCAGCGTACCGCTCATAGTCCGCCGCGTGCCACACGCGGTCAGCGGGCGGGGTCGGTTCGATGTCCTGCTCGTTACATGGACTGACCAGGAGATAGGGGTCATCCCACAGGTTCGCCGTCAGGCCACTGTGATCCCGCGAGCCGCGCCAGTTGGCAAGCAACTCAGCCGCCTGTTCCGCCAGCCGTACCGGGTCCTGCTGTGTCCAGTTGGGATGATACAGCCGCAGGTGGATGAGCATTTCAGGCCGTGGCGAGATGCCCTGGGGCGGGAAGCCGTAACGCCACTT
>CAZBOT010000400.1:0-1201 GCA_964493575.1 uncultured Candidatus Saccharibacteria bacterium
AGGCTGGTAGGCTGCCGCTGGGCTGGAGGCCGTACTCGGGCAAGTACCAGATCCGCAGGGAACTCCGGGACATGGAGCGAGGAGCCTTCTTCCGATGAGAGCGCACAAGATCGTACTCGTGGCTGTGGTGGCCGCGCTTCTGGCGTTCGCGGTGTCGTGCTCGTCGCTGTGGGGATCGACCGGCGCGGCGGTGGGTGGAGGCGCAGGCGCGCTCGTGGGCGGCCCGCTGGGCGCTGCGGCCGGCGCGGCGGCGGGCGGCATGGCGGGCTCCGCGCTGGGCGAGAACAGCGACCTGCGCGACGGGACGCTCGTGGGCGAGGACGCCTTGGTGAAGGAACTGCGGCGCTGGAGGGGCGAGGCCATCGCGGCAAAGGCCAAGGTGGACTACCTGGAGCGCGCGAAGTGGCTGGGGCTTGCCCTGCTGCTCCTCGTGTTCCTGTGGCGCAACCGCGAGCACCTGTTCACGCTCGGGCCGGGGTGGTTCGGGCGCCTGTGGCACTCCATCTGGGGAGGGACCACGCCATGAGCCCGCAGCAGCGCGTAGGAGATGCCGTGACCTCGATCAGCGAGAACTCGAACGTCCGCCTGGGGCTCGCGCTGGCGCTCCTGAGCGGCGTCGTGTGGCTCGTCTCCACGATCAAGAGCCTGGAAACCCAGGTCGCCTCCTGGCCCGGCCCCGACCGGCTGGTGACCCGTGACTACCTGACCTCGCAACTCGACCTCGTGCGAGAGCGGCAAGAATCGGCCCGAACCATCGCTTCCGCAGAAAATCAGGCCCTCCGGGCAGAAATGGCTCGGATTCTTGATCGCCTGGAGCGCCTGGATGGACAGTCGAGGGGGCCGAAGTAACTATGCTGTGGCTGCGGCGGTGGTCCTGTGCCTTGTCCTGCTCGGGCATGTGGCCCTCCGCATCGCGTCCATCGAAGGCCGAATCGGGCAGGCTCTAGCGGAGGCGCATCTAGTGACCACGTTGACCTCGGAGTGGACGAGCGGCGGCATCAAGCGCACGCTCACGACGACGCGCGAGGCCGGCGAGAGCGCCGCCGACTTCGCCAACCGGCACAAGGAAGAAGTGGAAGCCGCGCTCGAAGTCTTCCCCAAGGACGAGTGACCCATGACCCTGTGCTTCTGGAAGGACCGATGGAACGTCGAGTGCTTCGACGGCGCTGACGGCCCGCGCTGGCGCATCCGCGCCGGCAAC
>CAZBOT010000401.1:0-1191 GCA_964493575.1 uncultured Candidatus Saccharibacteria bacterium
GCAGAACGCATATTGCTCCAGAGGCAGTTTCTGACCTACATCGCTCAGGGTTTCTCGGCGACGAGAGCCTGCTCGAAGCTTCAGATGCTGGCGAAGGACGATCCGTCGAAATGGCCGTACGCGGAATACGCGACGTTCATGGCATGGAAGGCCTACGACAACGACTTCGCCGAGGCATATGAAGTTGCCTACTCGATGGGCACTGACAACCTCGAGGACAAGGGCGTCGAGATGGCGTATGGAGGCAATGCTTCCATGCTTCAGTTCCTCTTGAGGATGAGGAACCCGCAGCGTTACAATCCGCGTCAGGAAGTGGGAGGCCCGGGCGGTGGCCCGATCGAACACGTTCACACCATCAAGCTTATTGCCGCCAAGCCGAAAGTCTTGGAGATTGAGCATGATGACGGAGAGGCGCGGGTGCCGGCATCGGAGGTGACCGATGTCGGGTGAAGTTGGCATTGTCCTTCCTGAGAAGCTCGTTCCAGTGTTCGAACTTCCACGAGGCGAAGTCCAGTACCGCGGGGCCTACGGAGGTCGCGGTTCGGGCAAGAGCTTCAACTTCGCGAAGATGGCCGCTGTGTGGGGTTTCGTGGAACCGCTCCGCGTCCTCGCAACTCGCGAATATCAGGGCTCGATCAAGGAGTCGTTCTACGCCGAGTTGAAGTCCGCGATCATGTCGGAGACGTGGCTCTCCGATAAGTATACGATCGGATCAGATTTCATCCGTGGCAAGAACGGCACCGAGTTCATCTTCATGGGACTGCGCCGTTCGATCAACTCCGTAAGGTCGCTTGCTCAGATCGATCTGACGATCGTTGAGGAGGCGGAGGACGTTCCCGAGAACTCGTGGCTGATGCTTGAAGCCACCGTCTTCCGTCGTCCGAAGTCCGAGCTATGGCCGATCTGGAACCCACGCATTAAGGGTTCTCCGGTCGACAATCGTTTCCGCATTCATCCGCCGAAGAACGCGCTGATCGTGGAAATGAACTACATGGATAACCCGTTCTTCCCGCCCGCTCTGGAGATACTCCGGGCACGTGAGGAGGAGCGGCTTGATCCCGATACATACTCCCACGTCTGGGAGGGGAACTATTTGACGAACTCCAACGCCCAGGTCTACAGCGGCAAGTGGCGTGTTGCAGAGTTCGAGCCCGGACCCGACTGGGATGGACCGTATCAAGGAGGCGACTT
>CAZBOT010000402.1:0-1186 GCA_964493575.1 uncultured Candidatus Saccharibacteria bacterium
CGGATGCGGCCTTTGGCCGACAGCTTGCGGAACATCGCGTTGTGGTTGGAAACCGCATCGGCCACTTCGGCCTTGTGGTTGCGGTAGGTGGTCGTCACCAGTTCGGTGAACGTGGTGAACAGCGAGGATTGACCGGGAGAGGCCATAGTAGTGCTCCTTTAAGGTTAGAAAAGCCCCAACTTTTGCGCTGTGGCTCTGATCGTGTCGTCCATCGTGCCAGTCGGTGCGCCTGCCGGCACGCTGCCCCTGCGGGGTACGTTGACGGCGTTTGCCTTCTTGGCTTCCTGTGCCTTACGTTCCGCTTCAACCTTGGCGGCGACCTCGGCCTGCTGTTTGGCAAGCATGGCGGCGCGGGTTTGCGGATTGGCCCAAACGGCCTGTTCGTAGGCGTCCGATAGGTCTTTGGCACGACCAGCCTGTAAAAGCGCGGCCATATCCTCACGGACTTGCTCGAAGTGCTCGCGGCCCTCGGCGAACTTGGCAATTTCGCTGTTAAGCGTGCCCTGCTCGCGCTCCTGCTGCGTGCGTTGAAAATCGTTGATAAACCCCCTCAGTTGTTGCAACTCGGTCTGAAGGGCATAAACCTGCGGGTCGGGCGTGGGGATTGCCTGCACCTGACCAATGTCAATGCCGTACTGATACGCCAGCGATGCCAGTGCGTGCGCTTTCTGCTCGGGTGAGCCATAGCGCAGGGTGTTGTCGGCTTCCAGCAGCTTGCCCACGGCGACTTCGTGCGATACGCCCAATTGCTGCAGCGTGTGCTCGTAGGGCTGGAACGCCTGCGCGATCTTCTGCGCGAACTGCGCAGCCCCACGGTACCGCTCCAGCCCCTTGTGCATTTCCTCGGAGCGGCGCAGCAATGCCTGCTGGAATACCGGGCTGGCCTTGGCCCATTCCGCCGCTTCTTCCTTGCGCAGCCCCAACCGCTGCACCTCGGGCGATAAGACGGGTTCCTCGACCGGCTCGATAGGCTGGTCGGTGGCCTGTTGTGTTTCTTCCTGCTGCTTGGCCGCGAACCGGCCTTTTTCGTCCCGCAGCCGTTCGGCCTGTTCCTCCGGCGTTTCTTCCGTGGCGTCGTCGATCTCGGGTTCGCGTGCGTTGATTTCCGCCAGCGTTGCGCGGATGGTGTCGTCCATGCTGGGCGCTTCGTCGTGGGTAGCCACGATTTGCTCGTCAGACATTGGTA
>CAZBOT010000403.1:0-1186 GCA_964493575.1 uncultured Candidatus Saccharibacteria bacterium
GCGGTATTGCGGATTGGATGCGCCGCGTCGTCTTCTTTAATGGCTTGTCGGCGTCGTGCGAGTGCGGTGTCGTAATCTTCTCCAGATGCCCCGCCCGTGATGTAGTTGACGGCAGCATCACCCGCTGCGCCGATTTCATCGAGCAAGCCGCCAAGACCCGGAACACCGCGCAACATGCGCTGCGCTGCGCCTGGCTTTTGCAGTTCTGTGATACGCGGATCTTGCTCTGGGATTTTCGGATCTTGCGTCGCATTTCCGGCAAAGTTCTTTTGCGCGTAGGCCATAACGTCAGCCTCGCTCGCATCGTCTGGCGCGTTAACAACGTAGGACGCGCCGTCTGGTCCTGTGATCTTGTACTTGGCCATTATGGTAGCCTTTCCATAGACCAGCCACCACCACCGGCCGCCGGCTTATCGCTCATCGCATCAAACGGAATATCAAGCCCAAAGTTCGAGCTTACGCGATCGCGCACCGCGTTGAGGCGCTGCTTAAATTCTTCCTTGGAACTTGATTGCGCGAGATCACCAACAATCGACACCAGTCGGGCCTGATCGGCGTCCGTCCATACGCCTTCGCCTGGGCCTCGAATGAGAGGCTTAATGGCCGCCGCTAGGGCTTCCGTTGCACCCGTGATGTTATTGCGAACTTGGTTCGGCGTCTGATTTCCGCCTTCAAACCAGTTGCCAAGCTCTCCGTAAAGACGAGAGGCGTTGACAACGCCCTTGCCGATCAAGTTATCGGGCGTTGAGCCCTGAACGGGTCCGAGCGAGTTATTAAACGAGGCATCATTTATGCTATCGGTCATAGCCCGCAGCGTCTCGAGACCGGCCGCAATCCTGGGCGCGCTCGACGTCTTCTTATTGATCTGCGCTTCGTTGTCGTAAACCTTTGACGGGAGCTTGCCGTTAAAGAGATAAAACTGCCCTTCCGGTGATTTTGGATCAATGTTGTAGGTCTTGAGAGCTTGCTCTCGTTGTGCAAACTCTGTCGGGCCGCCTTTGCTGTTCTTATCATAGCCAGGAATAGGCTTAACGCCCTTGCTCTGGTCGTTCGGATCGACCCACATTGTTCCTTCAGGCGCATCCTTTACGAGGCTAGGCCGTGCCCTTTTCAGCGCCTCAATCTCAAGCCTGCTCTTTTCAAGTTCAAGCTGATCGGCCTCGCTCATCGGCGCTTCTTTGCGCGC
>CAZBOT010000404.1:0-1186 GCA_964493575.1 uncultured Candidatus Saccharibacteria bacterium
CGCGACCCATTCAAGATCACCGAGCCAACCTGCATCAGCTTCAGCGGGGGGCGAACGTCGGCTTACATGCTGTGGCGAGTCCTGCAAAGCAATGGCGGACTGCCCGATGACGCCGTGGTGTGCTTTGCGAACACAGGCAAAGAGGAAGAGGCGACGCTGCGATTCGTGCAGCGCTGCTCCGATGAATGGGGCGTGCCGATCGTGTGGGTTGAGTACGTGCCGCACGAAGAAACGCGACAGCGGTTCCGGGTCGTCACTTTCGAGACGGCCAGCAGGAACGGCGAGCCGCTGGAGGCGGTGATTCGCGCCAAGCAGTACCTGCCGAACCCCGTAACGCGGTTCTGCACCGTCGAGACGAAGATTCGGACGATGGCAAATTATCTGCTGTCTATTGGCCTTGCGGAGTCTCAAGCGGAAGGCGAGCGTATTTCGATGATTGGCATCCGTGCAGACGAGCCTCTGCGCGCCGCGAAGATCGCCGACAAATGGCGCATCCCGCTGTCCCTCGCAGGCGTGGATGTGCGTGAGGTCGGCGAGTTCTGGAGCCGCCAGCCGTTCAATCTCCAGCTGCAGACGTACAACGGGCGGACGCTCGGAGGAAACTGCGACCTCTGCTTCCTCAAGCCCGCAAACCAGATTTTTACGCTGATTCAAGAGCGGCCCGCGCGGGCGATCTGGTGGGCAAAGATGGAAGCCCTAGCCCTAGCCAGCAAGCCGAGCGGCGCCGTCTTTCGCTCCGACCGCCCGAGCTATCAGCAGATGCTCGACTACAGCCAGCAGCAGCAAACCCTGTTTGACGAAAACGAAGACGGAATCGGCTGCTTCTGCGGCGAGTAACCGAAGGACTGAAGGAATGACCACTCTCTACAAGAAAGTCGGCCGGCGCTACCGCCCCGTCGCCGAGCACGAGGAATGGGACAGCTACCCCGCTGGCGCGCACCTGGTTGTCTGCTCGCCGGGCAGCACGCTGCGCCGATTCAACATCGACCCCGATCGCGCCGGCCTGCTTGCTGCTGCCGAGCCGCTGCGCGGGCAGATCCGGGCGCTGGTGATGGATCTGCACAAGATGCGACCGACGCGCCGGCCTGTGACGCAAACGCAGGCGGACGCATGGCGCGCATTCGAGCGCGCAATGGGCAACGACGGCTATGTCGTCGAGTACGCGAGCGTCGGCGAGATTGCGGAC
>CAZBOT010000405.1:0-1184 GCA_964493575.1 uncultured Candidatus Saccharibacteria bacterium
ACTCGGCGGTGGCGATCATGCTGGCCTACGCCGCCAGCCGCGCCGAGGTGCCGCCGGCAGCGGGTGAGACGGTCGAGGCCGAGGCGGACACGTACCGCGCGCCGCGGCCGAAGATGGGACAAGGGCGCATGGGCGCCAGGGGAGTGACGCTGTGGTGAAGAAGGTGGAGATCGGGGCTGCGGTGCTGTACCGCGCGGACTGCATTGAGGTAATGCGCTCGATGGAGAAGGCCTCTATCGACATGATTCTCACCGATCCGCCCTATGGCCATAACAACAACGACGGCGACCTGATCGCCAACTGGGAGAAAGCGCTCGGACGACCTGGAAAGGTCAAGGCAGCACCGCGCCCCATCCTGAACGACGGCGAAGAAGCCGACCCGCTTTTCCGCGCCATGCTTGTTGAAACAGAGCGGCTGCTCAAGACTCCTGGCTGCTGCTGCTGCTGCTGCTGCTGCGGCGGCGGCGGGCCTGATCCGCTATTCGCCCGCTGGTCCTTGTGGATGGACGAAGTATTCAAGTTCAAGCAGGCGGTGGTCTGGGACAAAGGGCCTATTGGCATGGGCTGGCACTATCGCCGCAGCTACGAGTTCGTCCTGGTCGCCGAGAAGCGAGGCAGCGGAAAGGCGAAGTGGTACGACACCACAAAGAAGATCGAAAACATTCTGCGGGGCGGCCGCGGCGAGCCGGGGCGGATTGGAAAGATCATCCCGCGCTCAAGTCAGCACCCAACGGAAAAGCCGGTGAGACTTGGCGAGTTCTTCATCGGCTTGCATTCGCAGCGGGGCGATCTGGTGCTCGATCCGTTCATGGGTTCGGGTGCGTTCGGGGAGGCTGCGCTGAAGATGGGCCGGCGGTTCATCGGTATCGAGCTCGACCCGGCGCACTTCGAGGTGGCTTGCCGGCGGATCGCGCAGGCGCAGGGGCTGCCCTGGCCGGTGCAGCACGAGGTTCGCGACGCCTACGAGCTGACCGAGCAGCAAGCCGCGCGCCTGGAAGGTGGGGCATGAAGCCGCGCGACCTGGACGCCCGCCTGGCGTGGTCGCGCAAGCGCCTGCGGCAGCGCCAGCGCAAGCCGCTGGCGAGGCATGCGGGCGAGACCTGGGGCAAGACGGCGGGCAAACCGGAAACGCGCCCCGTGGCGCCCTGCGCGCCCTGTGGGGCGGCTGATGACCCGTCCGAGGG
>CAZBOT010000406.1:0-1175 GCA_964493575.1 uncultured Candidatus Saccharibacteria bacterium
GCCAACATGACGCGGGCGCAGGTGATTGGACTGAATGACCTGCACACGAATCTGGAAGATTACGCGGCTCATTACATGATGAGCGGCGAGTACGCTGCCAGATACGGCTTTATCCCAGCCGGTTATCGCTCATGGTGGTTCGACCGGGATGTGTGCCAGGCGGCCAGAGCGCGGGGCAAATACGCGCCGGCATGGAAGGCAATCGCGGAACATGTGCATCCGGATTGGGGTAACGCGCCGCTGGATGATACATATCGCGCGGGCATGGTCTATAGAGACGATGACCGGGCTTTGTACATGGCGCGGCGGGCCGGAGGGTTTCAGTATGCGCGTTAGGGCATTGACCTCATTCGCAGGCAGCGGCTTCTCGGTTGGGCAGGGCGACGAATTCGACTTGCCGGAGGGCGTGGACTGGCTGCGCGCCGGGCTGGTGGAAGCTATCCCGGAGCCGGAGCAAGAGGCGGCTATAGCTGAAATGCCGGAGAAGGCGGTCAAGCCGCGGGCCAGAGGACGTAAACGGGCATGATAACGAGACTGGTACAGGTGACAGCGCCGACGCAGGAGCCGGTGACGGCGGCGGATATGGCCGCTCATAGCCGGATTGACGTGGATGACGAAGACCTGCTGAACGTGTACATCAAGGCGGCCCGGCAATGGTGCGAGGCGTATACCCGGCGGGCGTTCATCACGCAGACCTGGGATGCCTACTTCGATTACTGGCCCGCCTCGCCGGTGTATCTGCCATTGCCGCCGCTCCAGAGCGTGACCAGTTGGAAGTACACCGACGACGCGGGGGCAACTTCGACATGGGCCAGCACCAACTACCTGGTATCTGCCGGATCGCCTGGGCGAGTGTTTGTGACCACGGATGCGACCTTCCCCAGCGTGACGTTGCAGGAGGCTGACGGGGTGGTGATTCGCTTTGTGTGCGGGTACGGCAACGCGCCGAACGCCACGCCGGAGAATGTGCGCCAGGCGATACGGCTGCTGACCGCGCACCTGTACGAAAACCGCGAGCCGACTATCACCGGCACGATTATCACGCCGGTGCAATTCAGTCTGGAAGCGCTGTTATATCCAAGTCGCTATTGGGTGAAGCAATGAGGGCCGGCCTTCTACGCAACCGGATAATGATACAGCAAAAGACGGCTACTCAGAACGCGGCCGGCGAGCCG
>CAZBOT010000407.1:0-1173 GCA_964493575.1 uncultured Candidatus Saccharibacteria bacterium
GATCATTCTCGCGGTCAGCGCCATGCGCGCGCGCCACCACGCACGGGCAAGGCGCTGGCGGGCGCACATCGGCTACGAGATCCCGCCGGCGTGGCGGGTCGGCGGATCAGGCGGGCGGTCGTCGGGGGTCATGGCTGAGTCTCCCGCCTGCGCGACGCCGACCGATCTTTGAAGTATTCCGTGTAGAGCTTGATGCACTGGCCCATGATCAGCGCGTTGACAATGACTGTGGCCAGGCAAACCGTTACGATGACTGAAAAAATCTGCCAGGGAACTGTATCCATCACCCCACCCTCCCCATCACCCGCAGCGCATCGTCCGCGCTTTCGATCACCGCCACCTGCCCCGGCCACTCCGCATGAAAGCGCGCCTCGGCGGGGGTCAGCACCCGGCCCGACGGCGGTTGAGCCGGGTCCTTGATCTCGAAGAGCCAGTTGCGGCGCCCGTCCCCGACGATGATGTCCGCCATGCCATCCCCCACCGATGCGAGGTCGAACACGGACCACTCGCCGAGGAGCTTTCTCAGCTCGGCGACGATGCGAGCGTGGTTGCCGTCGCGGCGGGCGGCGCGGCGGGTCACGGTAGCACCTCCAAAATCAGTAACCCGCGCCGCTTGGTTACTCCACAGCGGCGCCACCCCGCCGCTTTAAAGCACGCCCCGGGATTCTGCGATCGAACTCGTCTCGGATTGACGTAGGTGTAAAGCCTCTCTCCCGGCCACCGCGCCCATGCCATCTCCATTGCCTTCAGGATGAGATCGCTAGATAGGTAGCGGTCCGGCGCCTCATTGCGGAACACGGCACAGTTGACGCCAGTCTGATCGTCCATACTCAGAAATCGCCGCCAGACAAAAAGCGCGTCACACCCCAACGTCAGAAGCACCATTTTTTCGCCCGGCCCCACGAACAACCACGGACGCCTGCCATCAGCGTAAACGTAGCGCGAGTAATGCCGGTTGAACAGCGCCCGCGCCCGGTCGTCGCCATCCCGCACGGGTATCCACGGCCCATTGACGCCGAACGCGCACGGCCAACACTCGCGCGTACACGCCGCACTGCCCGCAGCGCGGCGGGTCACGATCCACCGCCCCGCCGGCGCCGCTCCGGAAACCGCCCGCGCGGCTTGCCGCCCAGCGGAATCCTAGCTATCAACGCCACCACTACACCTCCTCTC
>CAZBOT010000408.1:0-1169 GCA_964493575.1 uncultured Candidatus Saccharibacteria bacterium
AGCCTGCGGGCCGGCGAACTGATGCAGGATGTTCGGGTCGCTCGGGTCGAAGTTGCCGTTGTTTCCGGTGGCGGATTTCACATTGCCATCCGGTCGATGCATAACAACCCACTTTGCACCCCCGCTGCGGGCCATCATCACCCCATCGAAACCAGCAGCGGGAAGGTTATCCCATCCGATCGCCTTAAATAGTGTTGCAGCTTGATCGGCTGTCTCGATAGTCACATCTGCATCAAAGTCCGTGTATTCGACAATGAATCTGTCGCCTTCAGCGATAGCGTCAGGGCGTGCGCGATCCATGCCGTCGCCAAATGTCGACCAGTTTGAGCGCTGAGAGGCGAAGAACTCGATTGCATCTTCTCGCTTATCGAAAGAGCGTCGTTTTCGACCAACTTCAAACCGTGCCTTGTCAGACGGAAGCAGAACTTCGTTTGCAAGGCGCGTCAGTCGTTCGCGCTGATCGCCAGCCAGTTCGCCATTAAGATCAAGAATTTCACCGCGAAGATAGACCGGAAACACCGCGCCGCCTTCATCACGCGCATAGGTTGACGCCTCACCAGGCGAACTGGTGAAGTAGCTTGCAACACCATATGCATCACCAGACAAACGCGAGCCCACGCCGCCGCCAGGGCGGAATTCTGTGAGCACGTCAGGCGTTGGTGAGCCGTGGTACATCACGAGAGGCTGCCCGTTCTCATCGACCACCTTGGAGTCGCCGAACCACGCGCGGAACGCGGGGGTGTCGGTGCGTAGGGCGCCGGACTGGTACAGCACCGGCCCGTTCTTCGCCTCGCGCACCATGCCTTCGGCCACCGAGAACACGCGGCTCTTGCCCTTGTTCTCCTTGAAGCCGAAGCGCTTGTAGAAGGCAGTCAGGCGCTTCGCGTTGCCGCCGAAGTCCGCCGATGGCGTGAGCGCCAGGTGCTTGCCGTTGGCGTCCGCCCAGGCGGCAAGCTGTTCCATCGCCCGGGTGCCGGCGCCGGCCTCGCGCGCACCCTCTGGCACGACGATCTTGGAAACCGTCACCACGTCGCCGCTTTCCATCAGTGTGAAGTCGATGCCGGCCTCGCGCCAGGCGGAGCGCACTGTGTCGAGCGGCTGCCCGACGCTCGCCTGGTCGAACTGCTGCCCGCCCGCGACGCTCTCGGCCACAGTGCGCAGCCTGTACT
>CAZBOT010000409.1:0-1167 GCA_964493575.1 uncultured Candidatus Saccharibacteria bacterium
TGGTATCAAACTCGACAAAGCCGCCGAACTCTTGCCGCCGCTCTGTGATTGCCGCTCTTGCCGCTTCATCCCGCAGGCGCATCAGCTCCCGCATCGGCGCGTTGATGGCTTCCAGCGCAGCCGCAGCCCGCCAGCCTTCCTCAACGCCGAGATTGCCGAGTAAGCCGCCCTCGCGCCCAAACGACCGGACGGCAACCGCTGCGCGTTCCCACGTACCCATGAGCCGCAACATAGCTGCGTCTGCGGATTCTGCGCCGCGTTGCATCTGCCCTTGCCGGAACCACTCCGTCGCTTGTTCCAGCGTGCCCCAACTAATCCCGGCCTGTCGTAACAGGTCCAAATATTCCTCAAGCGAATCAGCTTGCTCTGCTAGGTCAAAGGCGCTGAGTACTTCCGGCTTACCCGGCGGCCCCACCAAATTAGCCAACCCGCTGACCATCGGGGTTAGTACCTGGGTCAGCAACATCTTGCCTGCGTTGGTAAGGTCTTCCCAACTCGCCTCAAGACGGCGCATGTCACCAACAGCGGTATCTGCCGCGCTTCCTAGAAGCTGTAGCTTTTCCTCGCCCGCCTCAATCACCGCCAGGTCAAAGGCCCGCCCCGCGTCCATCCCCGCGTCTGTGAGCGCCTTCATGCGCTCTTCGACATCCTCAACTGATAACCCGAGCGCGTCCAGGCGCATCTTGCTATCGTTGGCGAATGTCATGATCACTTGCTGCATATCCCAGCCAAGCTGAGAGATGAGGTTCGCTAGTCTGGTGACATCTTCGGCATTGTCAGCCAACCCCAGGCTGATGATCTGGCTGGCGCTGGCTATCATGTCGGCGTTTGAAACCATGCCCGCCGTCGCCGTCTCCATTTGCTTCAGAAGTGCTTCAGACGTTGTGCCGATGCTGGCGGTTAGCTTGTCGAACCTATCGGCTGCAAGCTCCAGCTCTGCCCCTTCCCCAAATGCCTGATAGACTTGCCGGGCGGTAATGGCTACAGCGCCTAAAGCGACCCCTACCGCCGCGCCGGTCTTGATTAGATTGCCAAGCCCGAGATCAGCCGTCTTGCTGGCCTTGCCGATACCAGAAATATCACGGCTGGCAGCCGCCGTCGCGCCTTCCCCCTTCCAGATGGCCTCGATGATATAGCGTAGACGTTCCTCTAGCTTAGCCACTTATC
>CAZBOT010000410.1:0-1167 GCA_964493575.1 uncultured Candidatus Saccharibacteria bacterium
TCAACGATGACGTGAACCACAACTGGAAGATCATTCTCCCGAACACGTTGATCACGATCGCGTTCAGTGGCTTCCTGACGGCCTTCGAGCCTGACCTACCGATCGAGGAGCAGGCGCAGCTCTCTGGGACGATCAAGGTGAGCGGCAAACCGACGGTCTCGTAGCCCCCGTCAGCGACTCATGTCGCTGACACGGGCGATAGCGGCTTGAGGCCGCTTCGCCCAGCCCCAACCAATGCCCCTTTCCAAATGAGTACATTTGGAGAGGGGGGAAAGGTATTGTATGGCACTGACACGTGAAGAATTCCTGGCAATTGACGATCTCACCACCAAAGAGATTACCGTTCCCGAAGACATCCCCGCCTGGGGAGGTAAGACGGTGTTCATCCGTCAACT
This sequence comes from uncultured Candidatus Saccharibacteria bacterium, assembly GCA_964493575.1. GTDB lineage: Bacteria > Patescibacteriota > Doudnabacteria > UBA920 > UBA920 > UBA920. Next base: position 396 of record CAZBOT010000410.1, read on the forward strand.
CTCGCGCGGCGAGCAGGACGCGTACATGAAGCGTCAGTTCGCAGATGCGCGGATGAAGGCGCAGAAGCGCGAGACGGGCGGTGAGATCTCGCTGGCTGGGTTGTTCGGTCATGATGCCTGGTTGTGTGTGAAGGGCGTCTGTGATGAGAACGGGAAGCCGATCTTCACAGAGAAGGACATCGAGGCTCTGAACCGCAAGAGCGGTGAGGCCATCGGCTGGCTGGCGAAGGAGATCGTGTTGTTCTCGGGAATGGGCGAGGATGAGCGCGTTGCAAGCGGCGAGATGACCGACACCGAGGCGTTGGGTCAAGACCTAAAAAACTAGCGTCCAACCCTGAGCGGATGCTGGAGCACCGTTTGGGGTTGGCGCTGGGGATGTCTCTGGGTGAAATTCGGGCGATGCCCTATCCCGAATTCAGGCGCTGGCAGTTGTATGACCTGCTGGAGCCGATTGGATGGCCCGATGCCGAGTACCGCACGGCGGCGATGCTGACGATGCTGTACAACGCGAACCGCGGCAAGGGACGCGCCAAGGACGTGAAGGATTTCATGCGGAACCACCTGGACGGCGTTTTGAAAGAGTTGCGGTCCTTGCAGAAGCAGGATGAACTGGATGCGATGCCCGCCGAGCAGAGACGTGAATACCTGCTGGCGCAGATCAAGAAGGACTTTGGAATCAGATGACAACAGCGGCAACTATCACAGCAAATCTAATCCTGGACAGCCGAGGGTATCAGCGGGGCGTGAAGGAAGCGGAGGCGGCCACCAGCCG
>CAZBOT010000411.1:0-1162 GCA_964493575.1 uncultured Candidatus Saccharibacteria bacterium
GGGTTGGTTGTGCGCGCCTTTCCGCCGACCTTGACCGGGTTCCCGCTGTCCGCCGCGTCGTGTGCGACGTCGCCCGTGATGGTCCGCGTGCCCGTCCCCGCGTTCGCCGTGACCGTGCCGTCTACCGTGATCGCGCCGCCGTTGTCGTCGATCGACACCACGCCCGTCGAGTCGCTGGCGATGGTGACGCGGAGCGCGGACGCCTCGGTGCCGCCACCCGTGGTCGAGAGCGGGGCCGGAACGCTCAGCACGTCAACGTCCCCGATGTTGTTGGTCCCGGCCGGCAGGGCCGCGCCCAGCGTCACGTCGTTGTTGCTGCCCAGGTTGACCAGAAGCCCGTCGCTCGCCGTCCCCTGCGCCGCGACAAGCGCGTTGCCCGCGCCCTCCATGAGCATCGCCGTGCCCGTGATCGAGGCGTCGGTGTCGCCCTCGGTGTACTGTGTGCCGCCCCCGCCGCCGGTCACGCGAAGGGCCCCGGCCGAGTCGACCTGAAGCGGCGTGTAGTCGCCGTCGGTCCCCGCCAGCGCGCCGCCCGCGTCGAATCGCACCGCGAGCGCCATCACGCCCACGTCGCCCGACGTGTGCGCCGCGTCCTCGGCCTTGCCGAGATTCGTAGCGCCCGTGCCGGGGACCACGGACGTCACATCCACGTCGCCGATGTCAACGCCGGAATTCGCAGCCAGCTTGCCGATTGCGTTGGTGCCCGCCGGCAGGGCGCCCACCACGTCCACCTGGACCTCGGTGCCCGACACCGCGCCGCCCAGGCTCGTCAGGTGCGAATTCGTGACCGCGACCGTGCCCGTCTGGACGTGCAGCTTCCCGTCCGCGTCCACCTCGAGCGGGGCGTAGTCGCCATCGGTCCCGGCCAGTGCTGCCGCCGTGTCCTTGCGCACCGCAAGCGCCATGATGCCCGCGTGCCCGCTCGCGTGGGCCGAGTCCTCGGCGTGCCCGATATCGACCGCCGTACCGTCTGCGGTGCGAGCGGCGGGGACGACGCGCTGGATATGCTCGGCGGATACCGCGCCACCGTTCAGCGTCGTGATTTCCTCAGTGCTGACCCTGACGGTCGAATCGCCCGAGCCGGTCAGTGGTAGGGTGGGTGAGTCGGCCATGTCCTACTCCTTATGTCCCCGAGCCCATCATCATGAGCGCGTTCGGCACG
>CAZBOT010000412.1:0-1160 GCA_964493575.1 uncultured Candidatus Saccharibacteria bacterium
GCTCTGCTTCCTCCCCCTGCATCGCCATCGCGAGCATTTCGCGCCCGACCGGCGTCTGTGCCCATGCCAGGATCGCCCACGCCAGTTCCCGCACGACGGTCTCGCGGTACCGCTCTGTGCTGCCGGGATACCACTGCACAAGGACGCGCTCGACAACGTCCGTCAACAGCTCGGCGCGGTCATCCACAGATCACCGCCTCAAGCGTCGCCGTCGCGGCCGCCCCGCGCCCGGCGTACCAGGCCGCCTCGGCATCGGCTACCATCGCGTGGACCCACGTGTCGAGGTCGGCCAGGCGGATGCGAAGGTCCCCGCCGGGCGTCCGGTGGACCGGGATCTGCACCGCGTCTCCGGTCAGGAGTGCGTACAGCGTCGTCGGGGCCAGCCCGGCGAGCTGCGCCGCGACGCGGATAGAGACGTATGCCCGCTCGCGCGGGTCGCCGATGTCGGCCCGCGACGTCCAGACCGGCACCGTGCGGTCGGATGCCATCGTCAGGTACCGCGGCAGCCACACGGCGGGAATGACCCGCATGCGCCGCGCCGGGTCGCGCGACGTCGACGGGAGCGTGACGCTCGGCAGCGCGCCCTGGCGCACCCACGACGCGAGCGCCGCCCGATTGACACCGAGCATCGCCGCCGCGTCGGCAATCGGGTACAGTCGCCGCGGCGCGACGTACTCGACGATGACGCCGCCCTCCGCCGTCCGCCGCATGACGGCGTAGGCGTCGACGGGCGGCATGTCCGTGGTGGGCTCGGCGATGTGTGCCATCTCACCCACCTCCCGTTTCGTCGCGCACGATGACGACGCGGAACGATGTCCCGGCCATCGCGCGCCAGAGGTCGAGCGCCGCTTCGACATCGGTGGCGGGGATGTCGAGCTGTAAACGCATCCCGTCGCCGCCGCCGTCCAGCCGAACGGCCGACTGGATCGGCGGGATGGACGCGCGGAACGTCATGAGTTCATCGCGGCTCATAGTCATAGCCCTTCTTCCTCCTGTTCGATCCCGTACTCGTGGGCGGCGGCCAACACCGCCGCCCGCGCTCGCCTCCATGCCTCGATCGGCACGATCACGTCGCCCGTACCGCGGTCCAGACGCGCGCACTCTCCCGCCCGGTCGGACTCGCGCACGATCACGGCGAGGTGTCGCCGCATGCGCGCGGC
>CAZBOT010000413.1:0-1153 GCA_964493575.1 uncultured Candidatus Saccharibacteria bacterium
CTGGGGAGGCGGTGTTTAGTAAAACTTTCTCTGAACACACTCAAGCCAGACAATAGAAATTAATATTATTTGATGTTATGAATGTTTGGGATCAGGCTTATGAAGATCAATCAACACCGTGGTCAAAAGATTCATGGCAAGTTAATGATTGGGCAAAGATTAGTCCTGGTAAGGATGTGCTGGACCTTGGTTGTGGAGACGGTAGTTATGCAGAAAAATTTGAAAAAATGGGTTTTAATGTCGTTGGGTTAGATAATTCTAGTAAGGCCATCTCCTTAGCAAAAGCTAAAAGCCCAAATTCTAAATTTATCCAATACGATTTAGAGGATTTGACAAATTTTCAATCTGATATACAATATGACTTAATAATTGATGTAAAGGTTTTTGCTTTTATCCAAGATAAATTGGCTTATCTTAAGGCAATTAAAAGATTATTAAAACCCAAAGGCATATTTATTTTGCAGTTTTTTATTAAGCATCAAGATTCAAGTTTAATAGTAAGGTTTGATAATTTCCCGTTTATTGAAATTAATAACACTGTCGTGGAGAATAAAGCTAAGGGTAGTAAATTATTGACATACTTCTTTACTCAGTAAGGTCGGATATAGAATCAAAATAGGAGGATAGAAAAATGACACATGCTCAAAATGTGTTAGAGGGTTTATTTTCAAAGCATGTCCCAACTGGTGCTTGCGCACCAGACGCGATTTGCGATTTAGGTGGCCCAGAAAATGCGATTTGTGATGTCGGGCATTGTGACCGACCAATTGCTATTGCAACGATGGGAGTAGAGGGGGCTGTTGAGTCACCGACTTTCGATCTTACTAAGATCAGAGATCGGGTGCGTGATAATAACCCAAAATTAAGCGAAGATGTCCTCGAACTTGGAGAGTTACGCTATCGGAAATTTTTGGCCGAAGCAAAGATGAATCCTAATTCAAGGACCAGCCCAGACTTGTTAGTTGATGAGTTCTGGCATGCACACATTCTTTTTACCAAAAAGTATGACGCAGATTGTGCTTCATACTTCGGATATTTTCTTCATCACGACCCTCGGTAAATCCGAAGGTCACCACCTCAGGTTCGCCTGAGGTTTTATAGTTGGGTGTGTTTGAAATTTGGGTAACCGTTGAGAAAGGACTGGATATCGGTT
>CAZBOT010000414.1:0-1152 GCA_964493575.1 uncultured Candidatus Saccharibacteria bacterium
CCGGCGCCACGGCCTGGGTGCCGGCCGCGACGTGCTCGGCGTCGCTCTTCTCGAACACGCGCGCGCCTTCCACCAGGCGCACGGCGTCGCGCAGCACGGCGTCGGGGTAGTAGTTGCGGTTGCCGGACTCGCCCGCGCGGATCACGCGGATCAGCCACACGCCGCCCGCGGGCTCGCCGATCGCCTCCAGGAAGGCCGCGTCTCCGCGCGCCTCGGTCATGCGGGCGTTGGTGTCCACGTGCTGCATCACTTGCTCACGCGGCGTGCCCAGCGTGACGGTGTTGTCGGCGTTCAAGGTGAAGGGGTAGGCCATCATCCGGCCGCGCGCATTGACGATCACGCGGTCGGGGTAAAGCGCCTCGAGGTCCCAGTACTCGCCCGTTTTCTCGCGTAGCGCCTGCGATACGAGCGTGGCGACCTGGCGCACCTCGGTGGTGGCGGCCTCGATCAGCCGCGCCCCGACGATGCCATGGGCCGGGATGCCTTTCATGATCAGGCCTTGCCGCCCTTGCTCGCCGGCGCCTTGCCGGTCAGCTTCTCGCCCGAGGTGGTCACCACGGTGATCACGTCGCCGCGCACGCGGTTGGCGAAGACCTCATCGGCGCCGATCTCGACTTCGGTGTCCTTGCCGGTGGGCTTGCCGTCGGCGCCGAACTCCGGCGCCAGGCGCTTGACCAGCTTTGCGGCCTGCTCGGCCGGCAGATCCATGGGGTGCTGCGGGGTGGGTTTGTCCATTGCTGCGCTCCGTCAAGGGCGGTGGGGGGAAATGACGGAGCGAGCATGGCGCCTCGCGCGAGAGGCGCAGAAGTAAAGGGATTTGGGCTTTTCGGGACGGGTGCGCGGCTCAGCCCTGGCGGGCGGCGTTTCGCACGGCAGCGCGTGCGCGTGCGTTCTCGGCGGCGTCGTTCTCGGCGACCTCGTCTTTCACGGTGCGCTCGAGCCCGTAGGGGTTGTCCTTCGGCACCACTGGCACGGCAGCGCAACCGCAGTTGATCGTATGCCGCGCCGGCGCGCGCGGGTCGCCGGGGTACATCATCTTCACCGCGCCGCCCTCCAGCACAAACGGCTTCTCCACCGGCTGCAGCTGCCCATGGATCGCCACATGCTCCGGCCGTGGCTCGCGCTTGCCGCTCTTCAGCCACTTCTTCTGCA
>CAZBOT010000415.1:0-1150 GCA_964493575.1 uncultured Candidatus Saccharibacteria bacterium
CCATCGTCGCTTACCTCAACGGCATACCGGATTAATCTTTCATCGGCATGCGGCTCTGCTGGCACCTCAATCAAATCAACATCAATCGCTGCCCCTTCTTGAACTGACATCGTAAAACCCTCCATTCCAACCCGCCACGGCGGGTTTTTTGTTGCCCGGAAAATCTCCTGGTTTTCACATCATAACAAAAAAATAACCTAATGGTTATTGACATACTATTAACCGTGCGGTTATTCTATCTCCACCTCGACAACAAACGAGCAGGAGGCAGGAATGTTTACAGTCAGCGAATCGCCTATCACCAGCGCCCACCGTGCCTGGGACAAAGCCACCGCCGCGCAGCGCGTCGCGATGCTGCACGCGGCAGGCCACAAGGCATGCGGCCACGCTTACCAGCGCTTCGTCGATCTCCCGATCGACATCAAGCTGGATCTCAACGCAGTCGCCACCCGCAACGCAAGCAGAGAGGCGGTGGCAGCATGAGCCGATTCTCAAAAACCATCAGAACCAAAGAAGACATCGACATCCGGGTCTACGGCTGGCCGGCCGACCAAGATCGACGCCGACCTACTGTTTACGTCGCGTTTCACTATTACCCACTGGATACCAACTTCACGATGTCGACGGCTGATGCCCGCGAACTCGCCAGCACTCTGCTGAAAGCCGCAGAAGCCGCAGAAAAGGCGCAAGAACAGGAGGCAGCATGAGCAATTTACGCAATGCACGTGACCTATTGGATGAGCTGGGGATCAATCCTAAAAGAGGCGCTGCCGACGTGCTTCGGCAGTTGAATCGGCTCGGAATTAAAGTTGCGGACCAGAAGCTCCATACACGTGGCATCCGCTGGCTGATTACTGAAAACGACTACCAACGAGCCATCAAAGAATTTAAAGAAAAAACCAAGGATACAGAGCCTACCGAAAATGAATCGTCCGTCAGAAGGCGTCAAATTCGATCTCTGGCGAGAGCAATTCTTAAGCTATATGAAGAACTCGGAATGACGCCTGACGGGAATTCTGACATCGAGAAACTAGCAGAAAGGCGCCTTCCATGACCGCCCTCACCACAATCGTCCCCGACGAAGCCCTGCTGTTTGAAGTCGCCCGCAGTGCCGCAGCGCGGCACCTCAAGCTGCTCACCAACGGGCGCC
>CAZBOT010000416.1:0-1146 GCA_964493575.1 uncultured Candidatus Saccharibacteria bacterium
CGGTCGAAGGGAACTGCTGCGCTTGCCCCACCTGGTCAGCCGGCACCATATTCAGCGGCACCAAATACACGTCGCCGCCGTCCACCGGATTCATGTTCTCCAGCCGGCGAATGTCATTGGCGCTCATCCAACCGTTCTGCCGGCCCACCGCGTAAGCCTGGTAACGGCTGGCAATGTCGCCACGTAACAGCCCGTCCACCAGGAACTCCGGGAAAAACCGCGCCCGCTCCGCCGCCGTGAATAGCTGCTGCGCTATCGCCATCTCCCAACGCACCAGCCAGGGTTGCAACGAGTGCATCACGAACTCAAGCGACTGATGCTCAATGTTTGAGAACGTCGCCCGGTCCAAATCCCCGAGCATATGCGGCGGCACTCGGTATATGCGGGCGATCTCCGTCACCTGAAACTTGCGCGTTTCCAAAAATTGCGCGTCTTCCGGCGGCACGCCGATGCGCTCGTACTCCATCCCCTCTTCCAGAATGGCTATGCGGTGCGCCTTGCCGATGCCGCTGTACAGCTCCTGCCAGCTTTCCCGCAGGCTTTTCTCAGCCTCGTCGCTCAGTTGCAGCGGATGCTTGAGGATGCCTGACAGTTGCGCCCCGTTCCCGAAAAACCCCGCCCCGAACTGCTCGGCCGCCAATCCCAACCCAATCGCTTGCCGGGCCAAGCCGATAGGTGACAGGCCGGTTAATCCGTTCGTACCCAACCCGCGCAGATGCAGCAGCGCAAAGCCGGGAATCTTCTTGAGCGTTCCATCCGGCAGCCGGTATTCGTATACCAGCCCACTCGCCCCCCGCGATACCGTTTCCATAGCGCCCGGCACCAGTGGCCATAGCGCCACAATGCGCCCCCGGCTGTCACTTTCAATCTCCGCATACGCATTCCCCCACAGCAGCAGGTGCACTTGCATCAGCTCGCGGAATTCGAATGAGTTGAGATAGGGATTCGGCTTGTCGTGTAGCAGCTCGTACAGGTAGAAATCCGGCGCTCTCCGTTTCCCCTGCTCGCCCGGCAATCGTTCGTACACCAGCAGCGGCAACGTTGCCACGCTTTCCGCCAGCACGCGCACCGCAGCCAACACCGCCGTATATTTCAGCGCCCCTTCCCCGGATACTGTGATACCTGCTGCTGTCGGTTGGATGATGC
>CAZBOT010000417.1:0-1133 GCA_964493575.1 uncultured Candidatus Saccharibacteria bacterium
CCCTTCACGGTGTTCGTGATCGCGGTCTTGACCTGATCCAGCGTCGTCCCAGACCCGAGCGACGCGCATGTTGTGATGTTGTAGAGCACGTCCGCAGACGGACCGACGAGGCGAACACCAGCACTCGGGAATACCGTAGACGAAGAAGAGGTTTGACGTGCAGACAGATATCCGGCACCCCTCATGGCAGCGCGCAGCGCTACATCATTGACCCCCTGAATGTATTGGTGCAGGTTTGCGGTGCGCGGATTGATCCCGATAGACACGAGATAGTCGCGGCACGAATTGACTCTGCGCATGTACTCAGTTAGGCCGAGGTCGCCGTAGCTGTCGTTTGCCCCGCCGTGATTTGTGACTTCGTGACCGTATTGGTTTTGCAGCCGCAGGACTTGCGATGCGTCCAGAAATCCGGCTTGACCAACGTGGGGCTCTGACACACCAAATGACAGGCGCAGCCCTCGCTTTTGCGCTTCCGCGGCGAGCCACTCCCATTCGTCATACCCGTCGTCGGACGTCCAAATCACCGTGGGGGTGGGCGCGGGCAATACGTAGGGCTCCGCAAACCACATCTCCCCGGCGATGAGATTTGCCACAGTATCTGCTCGTACCCTCGCACGGCGCGGAGCGCTTAGGTCTTGTGATGCGCCTGCGCCCGCGACCTGCGATGGGCCAACCGCCGTCTGCTTTTGAAAGATGCTCCAGCCATCCGGCAAATCGCCCACATACGGCATCGGCCACGCCTCGTAATCCGCCATCGTTGCGTTGCCCAGGTACACCGTTGCCGTCTTGGGCGTCCCAAGCCCGCCGAGCTTCACGGCACACAGCACCGCGCGATCACGAATTTCCTGCGCGTCAGGCGAGAGCGCGAACGTATCCGCAGCAGTCTCTACCTGTGCGTATGCCCCGGTAGGGGTGCCCGTAATTGTGAGTTTCGTCGTCGGCTTGCCGTTAAACGTCAGTGCAGTGTCAACAGATAGAGTTCGACCCGCCCCCGGCACCGACGACGCATTGATCGCAGATGTCCCGACGGGCGCAGCGGGAGCACGGCATGGCGCTTTCGTGTAGCCAGCCGGGTAGCGCGGACGGATGTCGAGCGGGTCATACCGACCGGGAATTCTATTCCCCCCACCCGG
>CAZBOT010000418.1:0-1132 GCA_964493575.1 uncultured Candidatus Saccharibacteria bacterium
CACTGATCACTGATTACTGATCACTGATTACTGATCACTGATCACTGATTACTGATCACTGATTACTGATCACTGATCACTGATTACTGACCACTGGTCACTGATAACTGACTGATCGGTGTCGGTCTCGGACTTGCGCCCCAGACCTCATCCACGTGCTTCTCGGCCATCGCCTCCAATGGCACGCCGCTCTTCCACAACGCATAGCGCGCATCACCCATGATCTCGCGTTGCCTCGCCTCGGGCTGATTCTTCAACCACTCGGGACCCTTCTCCCACGTGGGCGGATCCACCCCGCGCACGATCGGGATCGCCGTGCAACGTCCATTCGGATGATCGTCCAGCTCCTCCGCCGTATCGAACACCTCACCGTCCAGCAACAAACAGCCCAGGCACGCGCCTTCTTTTTTCACCAGCCGCATGAAACCAGTCACCACGCCGCTCTCGCGGTACTGCTCCGTCGAACCCATGCGATACGCTCGCTGTGTCTCCGTGCGTGCGATCAGAATGGCGCGGTCCAATCCGATCCCGAAACCATCCACCATCTCCGCCACAATATCCTTCACGCCCTTCCCGCTCGCAATGCCAGAGATAAGCGCCTCCACCAGGCTATCCACCGCCGAACCGTAATCCTTCGCCAAAAGCATATACAGCGGACTACCATCCCCAGCGACGCCGATCATCGCCTCCACCGCCTGAACGTTGACCCGATTCCACACCGCCGAAAGCGGACCCGTCCCCCCCGCCTCGATCGCCGCATTCGCCGCATCGATCCCCAACTGCGCCGCCCTGCGCTGATACTCCTCGATCTTCCCCGCCGCATCCTCGTTATATTTCGCGGCCTCTGCCCTCATCTGGTATTGCAACTGCTGATAACGCTCCGAACGCCACACGATCTGCTCGGTGATCTCCTCGCCCTCGGCCCGCCGCCGTGCCATCTCCTCAGCCAGCGCCGTAAACTCTGCATTCAGGCGATATTCCATGCGCAGCCACATCTCACCTAACTCGCGCATCAACGCATCATCCAGCGCATCCATCTGCGCTCGATACGTCCGCAAAATCTGGACCACCACGCTTTCAGTCATTCCAATCTCCTCCCCCAAAATGCGCTCTCTGCATTTGGGGGGATGTC
>CAZBOT010000419.1:0-1131 GCA_964493575.1 uncultured Candidatus Saccharibacteria bacterium
GCCATGTCCTACTCCTTATGTCCCCGAGCCCATCATCATGAGCGCGTTCGGCACGGCGGTTGCGGCCGCTGCCGCTGGGTGAATATCCAGAATTGCTGCGCACCAGTCGGCCGTCCCGCTGAGGTTGTTTGCAGCACCGAACGTCGGGCCGCTCTCGCCCGACGCGTTGCGATCCTCGACCGTCAGAGTTGTCACGTCGCCGCCGGCGCCCGCGGTTACGTCATCAACCCGCACGGTCCACCCGGCGGTTGCTGACATGGTTCGGTTGCGCGTGTTGACACCGACCACGATCCAGCCATCGGTCGGAACGCCGCCGAACCCGGTGGTCCCCGTCGCATCGTCGTTGTCGGTGCCGCCCGAGCAGGCGCCGCCTGTCCCGAGGGTGTTGAATCCTTCTTTGTCGTCGGTCTGAATCCCCGAATCAACGCCCGTGTAACGGATCACTGCGATAATCGAGGCGTTGCAGGCGGCATGCGAGGCCGTCACCGCGCCGGCTGTGCCCGCGCCGTAGGCATAGAATGATTCGATGCGCTGTTGCGCCCGCGCCCCGCATTGTTCCGTCAGCGCGTTCCACGTCAGGCCCAGCCCGGACACGCCGGTCACGTCCACATTCGAGCGCGTGGCAACGAAGCAGACGTACATCGAATCGCTACTGCCCGCGCCCATGCTAGCGCTGACGGTAGACGTGCCCCCCGCCGCCTGTGTTCCTGTTTTCGTCTCGGCGTGTGCTATCGCCATGCCCCACCTCGGACGCCTAAGCCAGGGGGCGGCACCCCGCCCCCTGCCTTGGGCCTACTACTTGTCGGACTGACACTCGTAGTACCACGCGACCCACTCCGAGCCGCCGTCGGTGTCGCGCCACGCCGGTTGGAATCCGAGCGATTCCCGCGAGCCCGGCACATCGCACACGATGTATCCAAACTCGCCCGGAAGCACGTCGATGTCGATCCAGGCGGCATGCACGATGCCGCCGGCTGCCGCGCTTGCGGCCATGAGAGCGATCACAGCAATTGCACCTCGCGCCTTTCGTGTCATATCAAACCTCATCGTCTGCTCCTGTAGAGTGAGCCGGGAAACCGCCCGGCGCGGTTGGTTACGGTGTTGGGTTCGTGTCCGTCGCCAGCACCCATA
>CAZBOT010000420.1:0-1130 GCA_964493575.1 uncultured Candidatus Saccharibacteria bacterium
GTAAGCCCACCATGGAGCGCGACTCGGACATCAGGACCCGAGCGCTCACCATGACGGCCTACTGTAGTTTTAGCACTAGAGTATTCGACAGCCGTGGTTTGGTGGGCAGCACCGGGGGAGCCTGATAAGTCCTTTGTTTTGTTGGACTTACCAAGATATCCCGCGAACGATCCTGGAGATATGGGCTTGAGTCAGACCGAAGAAGTCCGCGATGGCCTGCTGGCTGGTATGTCCAGCCGCGTACCATTCGTGGATCTTCTTTGCCTCGATCTCTCCAATCTTAGACCCGCCGTTTCGTTCACCACGGCGAGCGAGACATGCCCCGTGTGGGTGGTGCCGCAGAACCCTAGCGCGATGGATATGGTTCTGGCTTCTGGTCACCCACTCCAGGTTCTCAACCCGGTTGTCGGTCTTGATCCCGTTCTTGTGGTTGCACTCCAGTCCCAAGGGGGCTGGGCCAACGAACGCAATCAGGACGAGCTTGTGGATCCGATGGTACGTCTTATTCCCGTCAGCGTCGGTAAGGGCTGCTTCTCGGTATCCAGTTCGTTTCTTGGATCCGATGAACTTTCCGACGTGAGAGTACTTGCTGGAAAAGACGACCCGAACGCGGCCGAGATCCGAAACCTCGTACCGCCCCTCGTAGCCAACCACCGGAAGCCAACGTTCTGCGGACATGGCGCCTCCCGTAACGCTTCCCGTGAGGGTTGGGAGACGGCGGCACCTGCACGGGAGAACAGGTTTTCGGGAGCTACCCTAGCCGCCACAAGGAGTCTAACATGAAGAAGTTCGTCAGTCTCGGAGGTGCCTAATGGCCGACGCCTACACCTTCGCTGAGCGCGGTGTCTCCCTGGAGCTCGGGAGCACGACCGCGACTCAGTACACCTGCAACGCGACGGTCGCGCCCAACCTCATCGTGATCGCGGATTCCAGCGGCAACGTGGGGCCGTGTACGGCGTCGTCGCTTCGGGCGGTGGGCGTCTCGCCGGATGGTCCGTCGCTCGCGCAGTACGATCCGATCAACGTCATCACCGGCAAGGCGATCTTCACTGCTGATGGTGGCGGTGTGGTCGCCGGCTACCCGCTGAAGTGCGGTACGGCGGGCAAGGCGTGTGTCCTCATCGACTCCA
>CAZBOT010000421.1:0-1128 GCA_964493575.1 uncultured Candidatus Saccharibacteria bacterium
GGTTGTTACCGGTGGCTGAGTTGATTTCCAGTTGGCGGCCAGGGGCAGTTGTGCCCAAGCCCAGTGAACCAGTACTAATTACTCTTAAAGCTTCGGCTGAACCAGAAGCTGCTGAGGTAACCCATAAAGAATAATATGTTGGGACATTAGATCCTGATGGCGCACCTTCGACAGTGAAACCTGCTGATCCTGCAAAATTATAAGCGCTGTTTGCATATGCGAAAGCGTTAAAGTCAGCAAGGGTGTCGCCTGAAATTACAGCGGTTGGCGAACTAACTGTTCCTCGAGAACGTCGGACAGAAAAGTAGGTTCCTTGCCAGTCAGTATCACTTGAGGAATAAGTAGTGATTGATGCATCTTGACCGCTACGAGACAAGGTTAAGGTGGCATCAGGCAGTTTTGTTCCTATCCCAACATCACCAGCGTTAAACAAAGCCGCATAATTATTTGTGCCGCCTGTTGCTGTTGCGTAAAGACCGACATTGGTAGATGAGGTTCCAGTGTGAGTGTTACTAAAGTAACCACCATAAGTAGTCTGAGTAGAAGTTGCGTTAGCTCCCGAAGTGGTTACGTTTAATCCTTTTTGAGTATTCGAAGCAGCAGCTGTTCCAGTGACCTCTATATTCACCAAAGAACCGGAGCTCAATGAGCTGGAAGCAAAATTAGCACCCGTACCAGTGGTCAAAGAATTAGCCTGCAAAGAAAAACCAGATGTGGTACCAGTTCCACTGATAGCGCTGCTGGTTATAGAAAAAATCTGGGCAACGCTACTGATTTCTAAAGCTGCATCTGAAACCGCAAAAGTGGTCGATGAGCCAGAGGCATTCACATCACCTAAGATAACCGAGCTGATTCCATTCGAATCAATGTAGATATTACCGTTGCCAGTGGTGGCCAAATTCAAGTCCGCTGCTGTAGCTGTTACGGTTAAGCCAGCAGTAGCTGTTAAGGCGGTTCCTAGCCCAGTAATATTATTACTGTTCATCCCTAAAGCAGTACTAGAGAAGTTGTATTCATCAGTGCCTGCTACTTGAAGGTTAACAGACTTGGTAGATAGAGCATTGATGTTGATGTCACCGGTGTTATCACTAAAGATAGCTACTACGGTTCCAGCAGGTGCGCCAGTAG
>CAZBOT010000422.1:0-1127 GCA_964493575.1 uncultured Candidatus Saccharibacteria bacterium
GCCGGGGAACGCCTTGGCGACGGTCCTCGCAGCCGCAGAGAGCCGCTTCGGCGGGATAGGGGTGGGTTCTTGTTCCATAGTCGTCACGCTGCCGGGAGTTCGTAGTATACCACCGTGGTCACGTTCATCGTGCCGTTCGAGTTGATCCAGACGTTCTGGCTCGGGCCGAACTGGTTCGTCTGGGTGGGACGCGCCCACGATGTCGAGAGGGCTTGGGCGTTGATGTACTGGGTTCCGGCACTTGCCGAGCCCACGCTTACGGTTGGCGTTCCAGACGCCGCGACCATGTAGACCGCCGTGACGTAGGCGTTGGACGGCAACACCGTTTGGCCGAGCAACTGCTGGTTGCCGTTGGTATTCGTCACACCGCGAACGCGCCCACGGGGGCGGGTCAGCAGCATCGTCGAACCGCTGGCGATGGTGCAGTCGTTCATGTTGGTGGACGAATCCTGCCACTGGAACTGGTTCACCGTCATGTCGTTGCCGTCGAGCAACACCACGCACCCGAGTTGGGTGAACGTGACGCCGTGCAGATAGAACAGGTCGTCGGTGGCCGAGTTCGCACCCGTGAAAACCGATGAACCCGACTTCCTGCATCCGAATGACAACGTTGTCGTACCGTTCGTCGGGTTATTGATGATGCTCTCGGTCGTGTCCAGCACAGAAAACGTCGTCCATGCGCCGACCGTGGTAAGTTCGGCAATCAATCCGCTCGTGGCTATGCCAAATGCACGATGGATGGTGATACCGTCCAAATACGTCGATCCGCCCGTGTTGGGGATGTAGTAGGAGCCGTCGTATCTATATTTCTTTCCGTAAGTCAAAGAGCTTCGGCGGGCATAGTGCGTGCTGGAGGCGGTCGCGTCGGCATAGGTGCGGAGGGTGTCGTCCTTGGAAACCGATCCGTCGGAAACCGCGTCGATGTTCCCGGAGATTGTGGCGCGGGTCCCCCCCCATCCGTCCACGCCAGCCGAGAAGTCGCTTGTATACAAGGCGGCGAACGATCCCCACTTGTCCGAATCGGGGACGCCGCCGAGGTAGTACCGAAGCACCGTAGCCGCGTCGGGCGCGTAGTTGCCCATCGCGAACCACAGGCACCGACCGGGCGCGTAGGTCGAACCGTCGCG
>CAZBOT010000423.1:0-1125 GCA_964493575.1 uncultured Candidatus Saccharibacteria bacterium
CTGCCTTTTGCCTTCTGACCTTTCACCTCACACCTCCTTCCCGCACGCGCGGCATCTCGAAACCGAAATAGGCTTCCCGTCCACAGTCACCGCCTGCACCACATCCAACCAGCGTGGACCACAGCAGCCCAGGCAATACTGCTGGGCAGGCACAACCGCCACAACCCGCCACGGATTTCTCGGCTCATGCGGAACATCCTCGCCTCTCACCAGCGCCATAAACTGCCGAACCGCCACAGATGCGCCAGAACCAAGTAAAACGTTGTTTTCATCCATATCTAGGCACTCCAATTGTCCGACAACAGTGAACATCGATGTTCACTTAGTGAACATCGCGCCCTCGCGATGTTCACCGCGCCGCCATAAAGACCACAAAAACTATAAATAAATAAATACTTAGTAAAATAGATGTTCACTCTGCCTCACTTTTCGCAGGTCTATACGCAAAAAACGCCCATTTTTTGACCGTGGAGCGGGTTGGCAACCCGCTAAAATCACCCAGTGAGAGTCGGTGAACATCTTTTCGGGGGTTTTGCAACCCACGAAAAATATTTTTTCCAGTAGAAAACTGCCTATAGATGTTCACTCACCCTCACTTTCGCCGCCTTTGGTCATGCCATACCACTCTTCGCGGGCCTTTTTCAGCCCTGGCGAAGTCTCATTGAAGTTGATTTGCTTGATCACGGGCCGCCTCATCCATTTCTCCTCGTCTGATACCGCGCCATTTACCAGGCTTCCGCGCTCCCGCCATGCCACCCCCCACCGCTCGCACAAACCTTTTACCCGATCCATCTCAGCCAGCATGTTCACATAGGATGTGCCTTTGTATTCAGCCAATCCATCGGTCGCGCGGAGCGTTTTCAGGTTCAAATATTTCTTGAAAATGTCTGTGATCTTGCGGCTCTTCGTTTTCTTCTTGTCGTCCTTCCCTGCCTCCGCATCATCGCCATCCTCGCCCATGCGGCGGTTCTGCTCGTCCACCGTCATGTTTGTGGCCATGGCAATATCCTTCAAATACACTCGCTCCGCGTCCTCGGGTCGGTCGCTCACAGGTCCCCAAGCCCAGGCCATCACCAGCCCTTCCAGCACGCGCGCTGTGAACATTCCATACCGCTCGCCCTTGCG
>CAZBOT010000424.1:0-1121 GCA_964493575.1 uncultured Candidatus Saccharibacteria bacterium
CGACGAGCCCCTTGCGCACTTTCAGCCCGACCTCGTCGCGAAACATGTCGATCTGCGCTTCATCGTCGAACCGCTTGGCCAGCTTGTCGCTCGGCATGGTCAGCTCCTTGGCCACCTTGCGCAGCGCCTTCACGTCGATGTCAGCGTCTTTTGCCGCCTCGATGATTGCCGCCGCCTCTGCCTTGCAGTCCTCCATGCGGAGATACACGTCCGACAGCTGCTCGGCGTAGTCGCGAATGGTGCTCATGCCGAAGGCCCTTTCTTCACGCCGCGCAGCTTCTTGCGCAGTTCGATTTCTTTGGCACGCTGCAAGCAGCGCTCGATAGTCAGACGCGGACGGCCCTCACGCTCGACGAGATCGGCAACGTCGAAGTCGTGCGCGCGCATGGCTTCCAAAAGCCGAATGCAGTAGGAATCCGTGAGCTTGTCGATCACGCGCGCCATTGGGCGGGAGATGTGTTCAAAGCTCATGCCCTACCCCTCTCGTAGCCGGCATTGCGGATTGCATTGGCGCCCATGTCGGCAAACGCCGCCACCGTGCCAGTGCGCCCGTTGCGGTTCTTCGCGACGATGATCTCCAGCATGTTGTCGGTTGCTTCCAGCATCGCCTGCCGGCGCATCTCTTCCTCGTGGTCGTCCTTCCTACCTGCAAGCCGCAGGTAGTAGGCTTCGCGGAACAGGAACATCACAGCGCTCGCGTCCTCTTCGATGCTGCCGGAGTCGCGAAGGTCAGAAAGACCAGGCCGCTTGCTCTCGCGGCCTTCGACGCCGCGATTGAGTTGGCAGAGCCCAACGACAGCACAGCCAAGCTCCTTGGCCATGCCGGCGAGAGCGTCCGTCGTCTCGGCGATCTCCCGGTGCCGGTTGCCGGCATAGCGGCTGGACGGCTTCACGAGGCCGATATGATCCACGTAGACGACATCGAGGCGCTTTCCGGCACGGGCCAGTTCGTTCGCTCTGGCCTGTGCCTTGGCAATGATCTGGCTCACGGTGACGCCGCGCTGTTCCTCGATGAACACGTCCAGTTCGGACAGGTGCTTTCCACTCGCCTTGAGCCGATCAATCAAGCGCTGGCTCTGGACGCGCTGCTTGAGGATGTCCTCGTAACAGATGCGATCCGA
>CAZBOT010000425.1:0-1117 GCA_964493575.1 uncultured Candidatus Saccharibacteria bacterium
TGGCAACCGCTGCGCTGCGTGTGAATCAGGTGGAGAGGCAAGCCCTCGACCACGAGGAGCGCATTAGGGAGATTGAGAGGAAGTGCAGGGAGTTTGGCCAGTCATGAAGCAATTCATGAAGGCATCGGCTATTGCTATTGGCCTCCTGAAGCAATTGGAGGGCTTCAGCCATAAGCCATATGCAGATGGCGCGGGGTACATGACTGTGGGGTATGGCCACCTACTTGATGGTGAGGAGCCAGCCACAGACATTGATCACGAAACCGGAGAGATCCTTCTAGGGAGGGATGTTGCTGAGGCTGAGGATACAGTTAATCGCCTAGTGAAGGTGGAACTTAATCAGCATCAGTACGATGCTTTAGTGTGCTTTGTGTTCAACATTGGAGAGCAGCAATTCGCCAAGAGTGGATTGCTGAGAGAACTCAATAAGGGCAACTACCTAGATGTGCCACGCAGGATGATGATGTGGAACAAGATCACAGTGGACGGGAAGCTGGAGGTTAGCAAGGGACTCACTAATCGTAGGAAGAAGGAAGTGAAACTATGGAATGGCCTACTCTCAGGGTAGGAGATGCGTATTGTGTTGATTGGCTAGATCATTGTGAAGAACCAGGAATGCAGGCTTGGCACGATCTGCAGGCAGTGAAGCCAGAAGCAAGCAGCCAGCGAACTGTTGGCATTCTTGTAAAGGTTACTCCACAGATTCTCAGTATGGCGCATACCCTAGACGCTGACAATGGGCAGTGCTCAGCACCATTCCATATCATTCGTGGAAGTGTTGCACAAATTAAGCGTTTATCACTACCAAGGGAACCAAAGTAATGGCTCATGAAACAAATGTTGAAAGGGAAGTGCGGAACAAAGAGCGCAAGATCAGGAACATTGGACGCAGGCTAAGGGATAGCGAGAGAGAGCAGGAGCCCTATCCCAAGCGCATCAACAGGCTCGACATCTTAAGGGCTGCATATCAGCCAGAGGAGAAGGATGAAGCTACCCAGTGAGGGACTTCCGGGTTGGGTTTGGCCAGCGGCATTCAGCGTGCTAGCCATAGCGGAGAGAATCCTGGCGGGGTTTGATGTGGGCAAGTTCTTTGAAATGACTAATTCCCCCACCAACT
>CAZBOT010000426.1:0-1116 GCA_964493575.1 uncultured Candidatus Saccharibacteria bacterium
TACTCTATCAGTAAGGTAGTCCTTGGGTGAGCTCATAGGGTAAAATATTTAACTAATGAATATTGAGAACACTCCTCATTTTGACAAATATATATTTCGTCTTGGGATGATGAGCCAACATGTCCATGTTCTGTATCAATTTCTGTTATTATCTCTACTCGTTTCATAACCTCATTACAAACGCATAGCCTACTTTCTGTCGTATAGCTGGCACACACACTACATTTACCCCATACTTGTATCTCTGCTCCAACTGCCTTACATTTTGAACAACAAACCTGATATTCCTCTACCTTCTTCTGTTTATCTCCTTGGGGTTTAGTCATAGGTCTTTTGGATTTAATAATTGAGCCATTGCCCTTGATGCGAGCACTATTTGTACATAAAGTCTATCTTGATTGCACATCATATGCCCATAACAATCCTGAACTGCTTGTGAGTATCCACTAGCATATGCTTTTTTTTCTTTTAGGGTTATCTTCCTTGGTTTATCTCCTTGTTTCAGATGAGTCATTTTTTATGATAATAAACTTCTAACTTTTCAAAAATAGCTTCTATAGCTCTCAGTCCATCTATCCATCCAATTGCCCCAGTATCCTTATACGTCTTTGTATCAAAGTGTTTAAGCCATTCATGAGGGTCTTTTCCTGTCTTCTCTTTTATCAATAACCATTGAATAAACATCTTTCTGAAAAATGGTTCTTTTGTCTTATCTCCACAGTGATACTTATTTGCTATTTCCTGTATCCGCTTCTCTTTATTAGGTTGGGGGGATTGTTTAGTCATCTTTAAGTTCAATGTTTAATATGTCAACTAATAATTCATTTACTCGCTGTTTACTGTTTTCCTCTGGAAGTTTGGAGTCGTAATATGCTTTATCTATGTTCTTAAACTCCTTGTCCGCCATTTCTTTTACCTCATTTAAGGTTAATTTACCCTGTTTTATTTCAAGTAATTCCTCTCTGTCTTTGTCCCTGAACACGGTCAATGTACCCGTTTCAAGCAACTCCCTACCACTTCTCAATAGGCGAATTAGGGTAACGGCATTTTTGGTATCGTATCCATATTTATCTACTATCTTTTTTCTTTTTTCACCCATATATCCCTTATATGCTC
>CAZBOT010000427.1:0-1114 GCA_964493575.1 uncultured Candidatus Saccharibacteria bacterium
CGACACCGCAGCCGGCGCAGTGATAGACGGCTTCGAGCGGGCGGCCTTCGGGCCAGCCGAGGCTTTCCCATTCGAGCGTCTGCTCGTGGCCGCAGTGCGGGCAGGCGACGTGGTAGCGGCGCTGGTCGCTGGCGCGCCATTCCTTCCAGATCCGTGACAGGCTTTCGATCGTCGGTGTTGAGACGAGGAAGATTTTTCGGCGCGAGAAGGTCGATGCGCGGGCCTCGGCGAGCTTGATGGGGTCACCCTCGCCTTCGAGCTCGATCGGGTAGGCGTCGACCTCGTCCAGGAAGATGCGGGCGGCGGGCATGGAGCGCAGACCGGAGGCCGAGTTCGCGCCGGCGACGATGACGACGCCGCCGGGGTATTCCTTGAGCAGGGTGGTGTTGCCGGAGTCGCGCTGTCGGGCCGGGGCGATCTTGCTGCGCAGGTGCGGGGTGTCCTCGATCATCGGCGCCAGGCGCTGCTTGGACCAGCGCTCGGCCATGTCGAGCGTGGGCTGGACGCAGAGCATGGGCGCCATGCGGGTGCCGATGTGCCAGCCGACCCAGTTGAGCCCGCACTCGGTGCCGCCGACCTGGGCAGACTTGACGAAGACGACGCGCTTGCTGGGATGACTGTCGCTGAGGCAGTCCATGATCTCGGCCAGGAAGGGCACGCGCGAGGTGTGCCACTGGCCGGGCTCGCTGGCGCCCTTCGAGGGCAGGCGGCGATGCGCGTCGGCCCATTCGGTGACGGTAAGCGCAGGGGGCGGACGCAGCGCTGCGGCGATCGCGGTGAGCGATACCAGGGCGCCGTCTTCGACGGACACGAAGCGGTCATTCGCGCCCATGGCGGGCTCCAGTGAGGTCGCGGCCGGCGGCCTCGCAGTCCTTGGCGAGCTGCTCGAGGGCTTGGGTGATCTCGGCGCTGATGATCTGGTGGCAGGCGTGCGGGTCAATCTCGGCGGCGACCCGGTCGGCCAACTTGTCGGCGACGCGGTCGAGCGCGGTGCGGAAGTTGCTGCCGATGGTCGTCATGGTCATCAGCACGGCCGAGGTCTCGCACAGCTCGCCGGCACGCTTGCGCTCTTCCATCTCGGCGATGTTCGCGGCGTGGGTCTCGCGCTTGGCGC
>CAZBOT010000428.1:0-1113 GCA_964493575.1 uncultured Candidatus Saccharibacteria bacterium
AAACACATGCCACCAGAGGAGACAAAAAAGACAATTGTGATTGTGGAAGATGACGTAGCGATGCGCGAAATTGTCACCCACAAACTCTCAAACAGCGGTTTTATTGTGAAAGAGGCTGAGGACGGCAAAGCCGGGATTCAGTTAATTCTTGATAATAAACCAAGTTTGGTTTTGTTAGATTTGATGTTACCAGAAGTAGATGGTTTCAAAGTTTTAGAAACCATCCGAAGAAATTCAGATCCAGAGATCGCAAAGACCCCAATCATCATTCTCTCCAACCTTTGGAGCAATAAAGATATCCTTAAGACCAAGGCTTTGCATGTGCAAGCTTATATGGTTAAGGCTTACTTTACTACTGAAGAAATTCTCAAGAAAGTTCACGAAGTTATGGCCAACCCAGATAAATTTGCCGAACTTTCGGTAAATAATCAGGCTGGCGGACCACCAATCAATCAATAAGAACTGAACAATATCATCTCCGCACTGCTTTGGCCAAAACTCAGGGCCAAAGCTAGAGCGAGGTCTTTTTTTAGATCCCGACTTTCGCCGGGATTCTATCTGACCCTATTTTGTGTATAAAAAGAAAGGTCACCATTACACGACTCCAAGAAGCGCATGTAATGGTGACCTATTTCATTTTATAAGATAGCGTCTTTAGCAGCCTTAGCAACAGTAAACTTTACAACAGTCTTAGCAGGAATCTTAATAGATTCACCAGTTGCTGGGTTTCGGCCCATGCGTGCGTCTCGGTGCTTCTTCTTTAACTTTCCCAATCCTGGGATAGAAAATTCACCAGCGGACTTGGTTTCTTTGTAGGCCAAGTTCACCATGGCTTCCATGAACTCAACAACTTGCTTCTTGGTCATACCAGTTTGTTCAGCAAGGTGCTGCATGATTTCTGACTTTGTCATTGTTTTTCCTTAAATCTCCGAAGAGACTACTTAATTGATATGCCTCTGGTCTCTAGAACTCAGAAGCTAAACTATACATTAATCGTATATAAAAAAGCCCGAAAACACAAGGGTTTTTGGGGATTAGTCAAGGGTTTGTTAGGGTTTTTTGTAATTTTCTAATATCTAATCAAAAATAGCTTATATTTAAGCCAGATTATTC
>CAZBOT010000429.1:0-1110 GCA_964493575.1 uncultured Candidatus Saccharibacteria bacterium
GACCCTCGGAAGCAGTTTGAGGAGAGGGTTAAAAATATGTAGCATGACAACACTTCAATCCTTTCTAAAACGCCCTGACACTTGCCCAGAAGTCCGAGAATGGGCCGGTGATAAGTCGATAGAAGAAGTGGTCGCCACCTGCCACCGGGGCGACTGGCTCCTGTGCCTGGCGGAAAAGGTGGGCGTAGAAAAACGGCTGCTCGTTCTTGCCGCAGGGCTGTGCGCAAATACGGTGAGGCACCTAATGAGGGATGAACGCAGCTTGAAAGGGGTGGATGTGGCTATCGCGTATGGACGGGGAGAGACACAGTATAGTGCATTAAGCTGTGCACAAGCTGCGTCTTTTTTTGCCTTTTGGGACTGTAATGTTTTTACCGTTGCAATAGCTGCTGTGGAGGCGGCGGCAAGGTCCGCCGCGGGTGCGGCGATGTATGCGTCTGTTGGTGATGCCAAAAATGCCGCATATTCTGCGGCGGATTCATCTTGGGATATTGCCATATGGGATTCGGACGCCTCTACTGCCAATGCCGCTAAGGACGCCTCCCTCCTCCAAACCGCCGACATCGCCCGCGAAGTGCTTGGAGAGCAGCTGATTCAGAAGGTTAACGCGATGTTACAATGAAAGCCTTTACCGAACAAATAACCGCCGTACTTTCCGCATGGCCGCATCGCGGAATGGGTCCAACCGAGATAGCCATACGTATTGGACTGCCATACCGAGGTGGCGCGGCACGGGTAATGCCAGCCCTTAAAGACATGCTGGATGAAGGTTTGGTAACTAAAGTTGGAACAGGAAGAAAAACCGTGTACAGATGGGTAACTCAATTTACATCTTAGCCATAATCGCAGTCTTGATTTTGGTGCAACTAAACAGGAGTGCCAAAAGGGAGGCTAAGGCCGCGCGGTGCGCCCTGTTTGATATGGCAATCGAGGAACTAATCCGCAGGGAGGGCTTTTCCGAAAAACCATATCTATGTCCAGCCGGTTACCTTACCGTTGGAATCGGAAACCGCACAGACAGCCACGAGCGCGTAACGTTCGACGAGGCTTACGCCCGCTGCGTGAAAACGCTGCAAGACCTTTGCGACTCCGTGTCGCGAAAACTTCCGG
>CAZBOT010000430.1:0-1105 GCA_964493575.1 uncultured Candidatus Saccharibacteria bacterium
GTGACGAACGCGGAGTACGCCGCGTTCGTGGCAGCCGGAGGCGACCCGGATTGGCCGGGGCCGTGCGGGACCGATCAAGCCAGCGCGGCAGCCTGGGTCGATTATGACCACGCCGTCGCCTATTGCAACTGGCGCACGGCGGCGGGCGAGCCGTGCCGCCTCCCCACAGACGCCGAGTGGCAGACGTGGATGGACGCCCTCCCGCCAGACGATCCGCGCCGCCTTGTGGACGGGCGCAGCGTATGGGAGTGGACGGCGACGGTGTGGGGCGATGATTGCCCCGACGCTCGTCGTGTGGTGCGCGGGGGGTCGTGGAGCGGCGTCTATCGCGGCGCGCGCGCCGCCTACCGCTACGGGGACGACCCCGGCAACCGCCTCAACCACGTCGGGTTTCGGGTTGTGCGAGCTGCCCCTGGGGCTCTGGCCTCTGGCGTGGCTGGCTCTGGGTCCGACGTGCCCGCGCTGCTGGCGCGTATCGCCGCGCTGGAGGCGACCATCCGCCATCTCCAGGCCCGCCTAGGCGACGCCCCGTGACCCTCTACGGCGCCCCGCCGCCTTGGAGTAGATCATGATCCGCGCCCTCCGTCTCGCGCTCCTCATCCGCGCCGCGCCGCGTCAGCCGCGCGAGGAGTGGCAGCACACGCGCCGCGCCGTGCTGGTCCGCGACGGCGACCGCTGCCGGTTCCGCCGCGCTTTCGGCTGGGGACCGGTGTGTGGCCGGCCCGCCGAGCATGTCGATCACGTCGTGCCGGTATCGTGGGGCGGGTCGTCTGACGCGTCCAATCTGCGGGCCGCGTGCGCGCGGTGCAATCTGAGGAAGGGCTCGCGCCCACCGGCCGGGTGGCTCGCGCTTCGCGTGGGCCGCGCCGTGGCCGTGTACGGCGTCGTGACGTGGCTGCTATTCAGCGCTCCGACAATAGCGCCAGCCGCTATTCAAAGGTGGGCCGTCGTCGCGCCCGGCGGCCAGGTCGTCGCGGCCTTCGAGAGCCGGGCGGCGGCAGAGCGGGCGGCGGCGGGGTGGAACGCGGCGGGAGGGGCGGGGATGCTGGCGGTGGCACCGCGCCCGTAGCCTGTCATTTGCACGCGCGCCTGGCCCGCCTACAAT
>CAZBOT010000431.1:0-1101 GCA_964493575.1 uncultured Candidatus Saccharibacteria bacterium
GCTGGTGCTTCTCGTTGCACGTTATGCCTGATGACGGGATCAGCACATTGGACGACTGGCGCGCGCTGTGGAGTGCGCCAGGCGCACTGATCCGTAACGAATACGGCGAAGCAATCACGCCAGTCGAGATGGAGCGAGTGATAACTGAGCGTAAGTGGCATGGGAATGCGGTTAGGCGTCACAGCGACAACCCATATTGCGTCGGGCACGGCGACGGAACGTGGGATTACATCGTTGGCGAATTCTCGTAGGGGGAGAGGCAGCATGACTGATTCACAAGCCGCGCTCGCCCAGGTGCGCGAGGCGCTATCGGCAGGGCCGACGCCGGGGCCGTGGCATCACTGCCAGCCGTTTCAGAGCGTTCGTGCGGAACGGACGATTCATGGCCCGGTTCCGGCGCAGCGCGTCGATTTCGTCTCGACCAAAACGCAGCCGGTGCATGAGCGCATCATCATTCCGATGGCGGGGCGAGAAGCGCACGTTCGGTCTGAGGACATGGCTTTCATCGCCGCCTGCAACCCCGAGAACATCGCAGCCCTGCTCGCTCACGTCGATGCGCAGGCAGCGGAAATCGAGCGCCTGCGCGCCGAGCGGGACTCCATCGCCATCGAGAATAGCAAGTTCATGGATCAGATCGAGCGTCTGCGCGCCGATCTAGAAACTGAGCGTATGCGGCTGGTGGCCTGTGGCGTGGCGGCGCTTGCAAACACCGCAGACAGTGCAGCGCGGGCGCGAGACATTCTGCCCGAATATCGCAGCGCATCGCTTGCCGACGTTGAGCGTGCGGTAGACCGGGAAATGCAGCTTCGTGCAGAGCGCGACGAACTGCGCGACGTGCTCTTACGCGCCGGCTTCGTGCCGTGTGACATCCCGGCCTGCAACTGCGGATCGTGGCATCACCGCTATGGGCTGCCAGAGCGGATGCAGGAGATCAAGGATGCGCTGGCCGAAGCCGGACACGAGCTATCGAACGCAAACGGCAATCTGACACTCAACGCGCTCAAGGCGCTTGTTGCCGAGCGCGACGACCTGCGACGGCAGCTTGCCGAGGCACGGGCAGAGCGCGAGGCGATGGCGAACGTGCTGCCCGGCGTCTACTAC
>CAZBOT010000432.1:0-1101 GCA_964493575.1 uncultured Candidatus Saccharibacteria bacterium
TGTAGCGCCTGGCAAGCGGCCTCGTAAAGCTCCATCGGCTGCCGCATCCAGAATTCCCGGTAGCGAGTCACGAACCCGCGCAGAGCCGCACGCTCGCCAGTCGTCGCGCTCATCTTCCCGCTGCGCTGGTAGCGGTCGCGCACCTTGCACAACACCGGGCCAATCACGTCGTACGCATAGTCCCGTGCCCACTTGCGGGACTCGTCAGTCGTGCCGGCGAGCAGCATCACGCCCTGCATATCGGCGAGCGTCTGATAGTGCTCGGTCGTGCCCCATCCGCCGACGATGGCCTCAACGGCGATGCGCTCGCGCGTTTCGAGCTTGTCATTGACCAGCCCGCGCATAACGAGCATGGGAGGGCGCTTTGCGTACTTGGCTTTCATACGTGACTCCACGTCGAATAGTTGAGCGCCTTTTCCATCGCGCCCGGACTGACGCCATATTTGCGAGCCAGCCCTGCAATCGAGTAGTGCTGCTGGATGTAGGCAATCGCAAAGCGTGCGCGCTCGTATTCCTCGCGTGCGGACTTGACGCTTTCCTCGTCCAGCTTCGCAAAAGGGAGCGCCGATCCGCGCGCTGAGAACTCGCGCTGGCGCTGCCTGAACTCGGCAAGGTCCATTCGCGCGCGGTTCATGGCTTGGCCTCCGGTGCTGCGAGGGCCGCTTTTATCGTCGCTACGCACGCCGCCCATCCTTCTTCATATCCGTCATCAAACAGAACGTGCGACTGCCTGCGTTTAGGACACTCCGGCCAAGCAAAACCATCAGGAACGCTCGGAGCGGGCTGTGCGCCGGGGAGGGCGTAGATCTTCTTGACCTCAAAAAGGCGAGGATTTGCGGAAAATGCCTCGTACCTTTCTTTCGAGCAGGTGCAGAAGTCGTCCAAGCCCTTCCTGCGGAAAAGATAAACCGGCTCTTGCTGCTCCATCGCCTCGACCTTGGCGCGCAAATTGTCGCGCTCATCTTGAAGTTCGCCTATCAACTCTTCGTAACTTTTTTTCAGGTTACTAAGGTATTCAATGCTAATTGTTAGGTTGGGTATCTTGACGCGCAGGGCGTCGCGCTCTTTCTCCAGCGCCACGTACTGGTCCCATAGCTTCTT
>CAZBOT010000433.1:0-1097 GCA_964493575.1 uncultured Candidatus Saccharibacteria bacterium
GGAAGCCATCCGGGCAGCAAGCGGGCAGGCCAACCCCGAGCAACTGCGCGAGCAGGTCAAGCAGGAACTGATGTTCGAGATCAAGGAGCGCGAACTGGCGCTGCGCGAGCGCGAGATTGCTGCGAAAGAAGCGGAGTATCGTGCGCGCGCAGTCAACGTCGGCGTGACGAGCACGTTTGCAGCAATGCAGGCGGCCGAAAAGATCGCACTGAATCCCGCCATCGCGCCGGTGGGCGACATCGTTCTCAAGCAGGCCGGGTGGCAGCCGCCCAATCCTGTCGGTCAAGACCCGAACATCCCAGCGCCAGAAGCCGCGATGCAAGTCGACGCGCCCGGAGGCTTGCCGGGCGACACGACGCCGACGACTCCGGACGTTCCGACGAGCGCAGACATTGGCGCGAATGAAGGGATTGAGACGCTGCGGATGGACTAAAATAGACGAACCGGCCGGACTTCATCAATGCAGGGCATCGAGACGCCGGAGACGGCCGCCAACCTACCCCAAGGAGAATAGCGTGATCGATATCGACAAAATGGTCAGTCGCTTCCTGTGCTGGAAGCTGCCGAAGGATTTTCGCCCGGACGGCGGCGTGGTGTTCATCCCGACGAAAGATCGCGGGTACGACTCGCCGCATTGGCCGTGCGGCACGAATCTGATGACTGCTGAACAGGCGCGGAAGATGTTCGAGCGCGTCACCGCCGACGAGCCCGCCGAAGGGTTGCAGCCCCATCAGCAGCGCGTTGTCACCGAGAAGGCCGACCTGGACGAGAGGCTTGGGCGGCTATTGGCGTTCTTCCAGACGCCGAGCTTCGAATTCATGGCTGAAACCGAACGCTCTCGTCTGCGCAACCAAGCCCGCTTCATGGAGGGCTATTCCGCCGCGCTGAAAGAGCGCATCGCGGCGTTCGGAGAACAGCAATGAACGACCAGCAGATCGAGCAGGAAATCCAGGCCAAGGGGCTGACCGCGCCGCGCGTCACGCCTGCGGACATCGAGGCAAACATCACCGATATTGAGATCGTGAAGCACGTCTCGAAATCCGGCCAAGTTCTGCGCTGGGCAGTGCTCACCACGCGGTGCGGGTATGCCGCGGTGG
>CAZBOT010000434.1:0-1092 GCA_964493575.1 uncultured Candidatus Saccharibacteria bacterium
GAAGCTACATCGTACTACCTAAAGCGCTTAGCAGTCTGTAGGCCAAGTGCAGAAGAAGAGCGTAACATTCAAGAGAATGGACGAACTAGGTCTAAAGTATTGGAAAGAATGGGAACGGAATTATGAAGCGGAGTTCAATAGTGTGAATGAACAGGAAAGAATAGCTGACCGATAGTCTGTAGGTTGGTTGGTGGGATGGTAGCTAACTCCTCTAGTGCTCCGCAGCGCGCGCGGGTTCCATTAGAGCGATATGCTGCAATAGCACGGATTCCACAATCGAGCCCGGCGGGACATAGACTTGAGTCCGCAACTGTCAACGTCCGATAACAGACATTGTGTAAACTAGGGCAGCCCAGTGAAATCAATGACTTAGCCTACTTACGCTCTTATCCCGCCCCCTTTTTGTGTGAACTCGTGGAAGTTACGCCCCACTCTTCGCCCCCTTCGCGCGTCTAGTGGCTGGCTTCGCGCCGGGCGCAGCGCCCCTCCCCCCCGCGCCTGGCCGGCCGCCCCCGCGAGTCCGCGCTCGAGCCTTGAAAGATCAATGTCCCCTCCTATTCGTGCAGATTTTTTACATAACCCCGCGACGTGTCTAAATTTCGCCTGTTTTCTTTATATGTCCCCATCTATCCGGAGCAAAATTTTGGTCTAGTTTTTTCGTGGACTTGGAAGAAGTGATGGTTTTTCGTTGTTGCAGTGAGCAGAAAGCCTCTAGGCAGTAGTTCTTGTCGCTGGTCCCCTCCCATCCGCGCCAAATTTTCGATTTCTAGCCCCTTTCCGGCTTGTTTTCCGGTCGGTTCCTCGACTATTTGGTGGTATTTTCTCGCTGGATGATGGATGAAGGGGAATAAAGGGGCCTATAGGGTGGTTGGGGCGACTAGAAAGGAGGGTTCGATGGGCAGAGGGGCACTAGATCGGAGCAAGGTGGTGCTGCTGAGGGCTCGGGATGTGCGGGAGCAGTACGGGCTGGACCCGAAGACGCTGGAGAAGTGGGCGGGGATGGGTTTGCCGGTGCGGTGGGTGGACTTGCCGGCGAGTTCGGAGCAGAGGAAGGGTGAGCGGAGGTGGGTGAGGGAGTCGGTGGAGGAGTGC
>CAZBOT010000435.1:0-1091 GCA_964493575.1 uncultured Candidatus Saccharibacteria bacterium
GCCTGGGCCGCCCGCGAACTCCCCGCCGCCATCGTCGCCCGCATCGCCCGCATGCAGCCCGCCGGCCTCCTCCCGGAAGGTCTCGCCCTCATCCACATCCAGGCCGTCGTAGCCCCCACCCTCAACCCCCGGAGTTTCGACTCGCTCCACTACGCCTGGCAGTGGCTCGAGGCCCGCGAGCAGGGCACCTCGACCTTCGATATCACCCCCAACGCCACGTCCCGCGACACCCGCCGCGCCGCCCACCACCAAGCCGCCTGATGCACCCGCATTCCCGCGTCTGCCGAACTCATCCACCGAGGACACAGCCATGGCCCTGATGCTCGACGACGACTACCCCGAGATCCTCGCCGCCGCCGCCAACGCCGCCTATGCCTGGATGACCGAGCACCTCAAACTCGACCACCAGCCTGCCGCCGAGGCCGCCTTCGCCATCGCCGAAGCCATCCGTACCGAGGTCGGCGGCGCCTACGAGTACATCCCCAAGGGCCAGACCTGGCTCCTCTCGCGCCGCGATCGGGACATCTACGCCGAGTTCCGCGGCGACAACTACCGCCAGCTCGCCCGCAAGCACCACCTCAGCGAAATGCGCATCCGCCAGATCGTCGAGCGCTGCCGCGCCGCCGACATCAAGTCCCGCCAGTCCGGCCTGTTCTAAACTTGCGACCTTAACCCTCGATGCTGGCGCGCGTCAGCCGAGCTTCTTTCTGATCGACATAAGTGAGGAAACCATGCCTACATTCGACGAGCGCTACAAACAAGAGGCCGAATGGCTTTTCGATGCCAAGTGCCCCCTGGAGATCCAAGCCCAAGGCGAGGCTTGGGCTCTAGCCCCGCAAGAGATTGTCGATTTGGTGTATTCGTCCATCGGCAAGGCACGCGCTATCGATCTTGGACACGGAGCAGTTGTTCTCTCGACTGGCGCGCGCGTTCGCTTCCGCCTTCCCTCTTCACAGGGCTGAATTCCCCTAGCCCGAAGCTTGCGTCCCTCGCAAGGCCTTTGCAGACCTCATCCCGACACCTCCCGCCTCATCCCGCCCCATCCCGTATTTTTCTTGCTCGACCTGCCTGACTTTTCCTGTCTCGTCTCA
>CAZBOT010000436.1:0-1090 GCA_964493575.1 uncultured Candidatus Saccharibacteria bacterium
TGAATAAGTTACGATACATAATGGACGAATGTACATTAGAATGAGCACTGGAAAATATTCTGGAATGAGAATGAAATATATATCTAAAGGTATAGCGGGATATTATAGATATATGAATTTCAAGAAATATATCAAAACAATATCCCGTAACCAAATAGTACAAGAAAAGTTAAAAGTTATACAGTTTTTCGATGAACATGGCACTGTTGTAACAAAACAAGCCTTTGAAGTTTCTAGATCAACCGTATATGAATGGAAAAAAAGGTACAGAGATGCTAAATATGACCTCGAAAGTCTTTTACCCCGGTCTAGAGCCCCTAAAAGTATACGTAAAATGTTTGTTGATCCTAAAATACTCGAGTTTATCAAATCACAACGGTCTGCACATAATATCGGTAAGTCTAAACTTAAAGTACTTCTTGATGAGTTTTGTGACCGCGAATGCTTAGATACTATCTCAGAATCCAAAATAGGTAAGATACTCAATAGGTATAACATTAACGCTCCTAAATCTAATGAATACAAGCGTCGTATTAAATATAAGAAAAAACGTAATAGAATATCGTCTAGATATAAGCCCAAATATCCTGGGGAACTTGTTCAGATTGATACCATTGTTAGATATGACCTCAATCTTAAAAGATATATCCTCACTGCTATCGACATTTACTCAAGATATGCTTTTGCTTTCACATTCAATAAACTCTCCTCAAAAACAGCCCTCGACTTTATGAAAAAACTTGAGTTTAGTGCCCCTTTCGAAATCAAAGCTGTTAAAACAGACAATGGTAGTGAATTCTTGGCTCTCTTTGATGATTATCTTGAGCAAAATAACATCAAACACTTCTTTACCTATCCCAAAACACCTAAGTCCAATGCATATGTCGAACGCTTTAACAGAACCCTTCAAGATGAGTTCGTTGAATATAGTCTAGACTTTATCGAGTATATACCTGAATTTAACCAAAAGCTGTGTGAATACTTGATCAAATACAATACGATTAGACCACATCATGGTATAAAGAATAAGACACCAATGAGTGTATTAATTTTTGAGGGCGTTTTGTCCAGAATGTCCGTAACCTATACA
>CAZBOT010000437.1:0-1081 GCA_964493575.1 uncultured Candidatus Saccharibacteria bacterium
CAAACTTCATCAGCGCGTCTTGCATTGCTGGGTCCCATCCTTTTGCGCCTGGGAGCGTTCCAATTGGCGCCTGCTTCTCCATCTGCTTGATCTTGGCGCGCAGGGCGTCGCACTGGGCGCACAGCTTGCCCATCTCTACGAGGAAATTTGACCTGTCTTCCTCCGTCGCTTCGAGCCTCGCGGCCAGCCGCTCGATCTCATCCGCAGCAGCCAGCATCACGCTGGGCACGTCTCCGGCAGGGTGGGCGATCTTGCGGGCGTAGCGGCGCAGTTCGTTGGCGTGATCGGTCATTTCGATTTCTCCATTGCAGCTTCACACTGCCGCAGTTCGTCGCCTGTCATCAGCATGTCGTGACTGTTTTGCCGCATGGCAATTTGTAAGGCAGCTTCCATCTTACCCATCCGCTCGATCATCTCAATCGCCGCGTCAATGGCCTTTTCAATCTGCATGGGAGAGGGAGGCCAGTTCGACTTGTCACGACGCCAGTCCATGAATTGCCGCAGGAGGGCGGCGGTTTCGGTGGGGGTCATTCGCTCACCTCGAAAGGATGCCGATAGCCTTTGAGCAGGCTGCGGAAATGCGCGGCAGTGGTGACGCGCAACTTGCTGGGCTTCCCGAACTCGCGCCCGTCTGGATCGATCCAGCGGCGCGTGTAGAAAACCCGCTCGGGGAAGCGGCCGGGCTTGTTCCTCGTGCTCGGCGACCGGCCTGTAGCGCCGGCCGACTTTCTTGTAGAGGGTGGTCATGTAATTCGACCTCCTGCCGCGCGGATGGCGGCACGAACGACCCCTTCCTTGTCTTTGTCGCACTCGACCACAAGCGACACCGTGTTCTGCGCCTTGCGCCACTTTTTGAAGTAGCTCTCGACGGATGGCGTGATTCCGTCAGCCCGCCCCATGACGATACCGCCCGTTACCTTCAGGGCTGCAATGTCATGGATGTCTTCAATTGCTAGGTCTTCCGAAATTGGGTTCCCGTCGATTTCAATTTCCTCGTCTTCGTGCCACGTTCCATCAGGCCAATAAGCATCATCAAAATAGAAGCGCTTGAACTCAGCGCCAGTGGTCTTTACGGTCATGC
>CAZBOT010000438.1:0-1077 GCA_964493575.1 uncultured Candidatus Saccharibacteria bacterium
GGCAGCACACCCTTGATCAACCACTCAAGCGGGGGCGCTTCGCTGAAGCTCACGAGGTTCTGGACCGTGAAGCGGCGGGGCTTGCCGTCGGCGGGCTGAGGTGTGGGCGGGAGATCGTCGAAGGTCGGCTCGTCCTGCGCCGCGGTGAGGTCGGCGAATTCGAGGCCGTCGTCAGCACCGATCTCGCGCTTGAACTCGTCCGTCGTGCGGTCCGCGCAGTGCGCGTGCAGGCACTTGAAATGGCCTCGCGAGTAGCCGCCTGTGTTCGCCGGCCAGTACACGGTCGCGGTGTCGGAGGACGGGCCGCTGTGCTCGTGCTCCCACGGGCACTCCACGGCCATCATGCCGTCGCGCGCGATCGACTTCACACGCTCAGTCGCCACGAGGAACTGCGCAACCGGATCGCGCTCTACGATCTCGTTCGATCGCAGCTTGCCCTTCCCCCCGTCGCGCTTGTCCTGGTCCAGGTTGCCCAGGGCACCCCGCAGAACGGTCCACAGCGCCTCGAACTCGTCCTCGTGGATAGTGGGTATGGTGGGCGGGAGGAGATGGTCGCCAGCGGTGTTGCGCCACTGGTAGAACTCGCCGCTGGCGTGGTAGCCGATGGCGACGAACTGCTGGCCGTAGGCCAGAAACTCGACAATGCCGTCCGCGCGGTGCTGGAGGTCGAACGAGCGCTTGCGCAGCGGCTCGTCGGACTCCCGGGTCACGTAGAACGGGATCAGGAACTTCGAGGCCTCCCGCCGGTAGCGAACAGGCATGCAGCCCAGGTGGCGAACGACGATCCGCTCGGCCTCGATCGCCAGTTCCCGGTTCGTGATGTCGAAGTCGAGAGCATGCACGCGCCGCGTCTGGATGCACAGCCCGTGATCCGGGTTGCGCTGCCAACGGTCGATGTCCTTCGGGGTGGTGTGCTTCTCGGTCCAGGCTGCGATGCCGCTGGCGCGGCCCCAGTTGGACACTTTGGAGGGGGTTTTGCCGATCGACTTGAGCGTCGAATCGAGGCTGATGGGGATGTTCGGATTACAGACAACGGGAAGAATGTCGTCGGTGAGGCCGAGCACTTCGCTGAAGTGC
>CAZBOT010000439.1:0-1072 GCA_964493575.1 uncultured Candidatus Saccharibacteria bacterium
TAACACCGCGCATGAGGCGCGGCGGCTTTATCGCCGTCGGCTCCATGCGCATAGTTAGAAAGCGTGGCACGGATTAGAATATGAGGCATATAGATTTATTTACCGGCATTGGGGGGTTTCCCTTAGCGGCATCCTGGGTATGGGGGGCGGAACATGAGATAGTTGCATTTTGTGAGATAGACCCGTTCTGTCAAAAGGTGTTGAAAAAACATTGGCCGGAAGTGCCGATTTATCCGGATATAAAAGAATTGAAAGGAGAACAATTTGACACAGTTGAGCTTATTACCGGCGGATTCCCTTGCCAACCTTACAGTGTTGCCGGGAAGCAGCAGGGCAAGAAAGACGACCGTCACCTCTGGCCAGAGATGTTTAGAATCATTAGGGAAGCAAGGCCGCGCTGGATTATTGCGGAGAATGTTCCTGGAATCGTCAACATGGAACTCGACCAGGTGTTATCTGATTTGGAAAGTGAAGGCTACACCTGGGAAACGTTTATTATTCCAGCTTGCGCCGTCGATGCGCCGCATAAGCGCAATAGAGTTTGGGTTGTGGCCTACTCCATCAGCCCAGAAAATACACCCAAACTCATCCAATCTTTCAGATATTGTAAACCGAAAAGGAGAGGCATTGAGATTTGGGGAAAAGTCACACGACAGGCGAACGGGGAAACCGATACAAACGGCCCTAGCGGATGCGGTAAAATTATGGCCGACCCCGACAACTCCCCGGCCAAAAGACAACAACAACACGGCGGAGAAATATTATCCCTCTCAGAATCAAAAAGATTTGACTTGGGCGGTAACAATGTTCCCGACCCCAAAGAGCAGGGATTATCGAACGGGAGAGAAACCGGAATCAAGACGGGCACGGATGAAAAAAACGGGGAAATGGCATTCCCCGGATTTGAACGATGTGGTGGCGGCTGGTGGGCAATTGAACCCGCAGTGGGTAGAGTGGCTAATGGGATACCCTCCAGGGTGGACAGACTTAAATCACTCGGAAACGCCATAGTGCCGCAACTGGCGGCAGTAATTATGCAGGGAATTAAAGAAGTTGAATCAGCGTTCTAACG
>CAZBOT010000440.1:0-1069 GCA_964493575.1 uncultured Candidatus Saccharibacteria bacterium
CGGTCTCAAAAACCGGTGGTTGAATAAACCATGTGGGTTCGACTCCCACTCTCGGCACCACTACGGAGAAGTTTGGATTATGTAGCTTCGTGAATGGAATGTTTTTGCGCCAGCCACTTTCTCTTCCGCTTGTACCGTTTCTTGTTCGTATGCCAAGTGCGTTACGCTTGCAACAAATAGAATCATCCCAACATACACAACGACAATTGCAAGACCTGCGACAATTAATCGTAATTTACCTCCCAAACTCGCATGTGACATTTCTTGGATTTCTTTGAGTACAAAATCATGGAGAGAGAACGACATACCAAAAGTATAGTGCGGCACACACGAATCGGCAAATAGCTTACAGCGCGGCTTGAATTTTTTGCTGCACCAGTGTGAAATATTCTTCTGATGTTTCCTCCACCTGCACAGTCTGTATATCCTTTATGTCAAAAAGCGACGTTACTTTTACGTGTGCATGGTCAACATCAAAGCCTTCGACAATAACTCCCACCCGTGCAGGCTCCAAAGCTTTCTCCAATGCCAGCATAACCTTTTTTGTGACATCCATGACGTGGTGATACAGGTCGTCATTCAAGTGATGCACAAAGTGTATATGCTGCTTTGGAATGACCAAGGTATGCCCGTCGTTGATGGGATGAATATCAAGAAACGCGAGCACATCCTGATCCTCGTATATGGTGTACTTGGGAATTTCCCCCGCAACAATTTTGCAAAAAATACATTCGGTCATATATTTAAACAGACGCGTCCTGGTGCTTCTTATCCATGCCATAGAACCGCGTTCTATCGCCTCGGAATACAAGATCTACCTCCCCTACCGGACCATTTCTGTGTTTCGCGACTACAAGTTTGACATGATTAGCATCAAGTTGTTCTTCTTCATCCGCTCGATACAAAAACATCACTACATCCGCATCTTGCTCTATGCTGCCCGAATCACGTAAATCAGCAAGTTGCGGACGGCCTGACCCTCGCTGCTCCACCGCACGGGACAATTGAGAGAGTACAACGACTGGACATTTTAACTCACGTGCAAGATTTTTCATGGTTTGCGAAATCT
>CAZBOT010000441.1:0-1068 GCA_964493575.1 uncultured Candidatus Saccharibacteria bacterium
CTCTGTGGCAGCGGATGTCGCGGGTTCGAATCCCGTCAGCCACCCCATGAAAATTCACGCATTGATATGCGTGTTTTTTAGTGACCCCACAGTGGAAACGTAACTGAGTTAGTGTTTATCAATAAAAAAGAGAGTCTTTTGACTCTCACTTTTTCCTGCATACAAAGATAAATGTTGCGGGTACTTTTAATGCTTTTTCAATTGAATAATATTTTCCGGTTCCCTCATAACCTCTACGCATATTTATTGGTGCCGGCTCATGATAGGCCACCACTTCGAAACCTGCGGCGGTAAGCAATTGAAACCATGTTGATGATTTACGGTATGTTAGATGGGCCAACGTACCTTCTCGTTTCCAATCTTTAATAACAAGAGGTTTTTCATCATGGTAATTATGTACTACGACAAAGTTTCCGTCTTTGAATTGCACATCGGAAAAGAAAGCATGATCCCAACTCCATACAAACAATCCTCCTTGTTTTAGATAAGAATGGATGTTTGCCAAAGTTGTTTGAGGATCTTGCGTCCAACCAAGAGCATATACTGAAAACACAGCATCAACAGGTTCAATAGTAATGCTCTGTTCCATAGGAACTTGGAAAAGCTCAATCTTCCCTTGGTTTATTGCATCTTGATTAAACCGTTTGGCTTCATCAAGCTGTACTTTTGAAATGTCTATTCCACAGACCTTACTTGCTCCATGTTCGATCAAATACTTAATCGAACGTCCGCTGCCACATCCAACTTCTAAAAACACCTTTCCTTGAATGCCGGAGAAAAAATCTATATCCTCCCCAACTCCAAATGGTCCCCATTCGGGTAACGCAGATGCTTCAAAAAAGTCATTTGCGACAATATCCCATGTCTTTTGATTATCTGTTAGCTTTTCATCCATGGAGCCATTTTAGCACTATCATACAAAGCCGCACAATTGCCAAGTA
Source organism: uncultured Candidatus Saccharibacteria bacterium (assembly GCA_964493575.1). Lineage (GTDB taxonomy): Bacteria > Patescibacteriota > Doudnabacteria > UBA920 > UBA920 > UBA920. Next base: position 942 of record CAZBOT010000441.1, read on the forward strand.
AAGTAATGTAAGCATCTACACTCCAATCCGTAACGATTTATATATGACCGCAGTGCGAACATCTTCCACTATGCCACCCCATGAAAATTTCCCTTATTTAAGGGTGATTTTTATTTTTTTAAAATAT
>CAZBOT010000442.1:0-1067 GCA_964493575.1 uncultured Candidatus Saccharibacteria bacterium
AAACTTCCAATGGAGTGCTTTTGCTTATTTCAAATTCACCTGGAATGCTTCTTATTCCAATAGTGTCTAAAATAGGCATAAATGCACCTGTTTTTGATGGTTCCGCATAAGGGAACCTTTACTATGGATACTCAAAAGTAAAGGTTTATTAAGGTTACAATACATAGTTTAAGCAAGTATATAGATACTTTAATTATAGTTTAAGCTAAGTATTGAAGGGTATAAAAGGGTATTGATAATTTAGGGAAATGTTGTAATTTACAGATACATTTTTCTAACAATATAAAGCCGGATAGATAACTGCAATATAATCTGTTCGGCTTTTCCCTTTTATAGTTCTTCAAGTCTTTTAATTAGTTTTAGTTTTGTTTGTTCTTCTGGCGTTGCTATACTCTGCATTCTTACGCTTCGCTTGTGTTACCGCCAACGTTCTGCTTACATCATTAAGTAAGGCATTCAATTTATTCTGTTTAATTATTAGTCTTATTAGTTCTGAAACATTTACGCCAACAAGTTCAGCAAGGCGTTCCGCTTCCAGCTTCGTTTCTTCGTCTATTCGTATATGTAAGTGCTTTGTTTTCATATTTTGTCCTGGCTTATATATCAAATATAAATAAATTTTATCAGAATGTCAACACGTTTGACATCACCTTTATAAATATAACGGGAGCTATAAAGGATATATGGCTAATAGGGTAACACCATATATTTGAAACTCGCTCCCGTTGGAGGACAGAATTTAATTTATTCAAAAGGCGGTTCACGTCTTACGTTTCCTTGTTTATGTTCACCTGGTAAGCTCAGCCCGTTAAGTGTTACCTGGTGCGGTGCTATCTATTGACTTTGTTTTGTTGTTTAAGGTAAAAGTCATTTTCTTGGAAAATACATTGGATCTGTTTTGTCTGATGGTTCAATAATTTTAATTTTAACCTTGCCTGTCAGAATATCATCTGCAGTTATTTTATTTTCCCTCATAACTCTTTCTAAAGTTTCCTGTCTATTCTCCCATTGCTCTTGTAATACTGTAATACGTTTCATACTTCACCTAAATTCTTTTTTAAGTAGTT
>CAZBOT010000443.1:0-1063 GCA_964493575.1 uncultured Candidatus Saccharibacteria bacterium
TTGCCCCTACAGACCAAGATCCGCATTCGCAGCCTTCGGTATTTTTACCAAAGAAAAATTCTTTAAGATCTTTCTCAGGAGTTGGTGCTGCCGTCGTAACGGCTTGCCCTCCGCCGTCAGACTCCCACTGCTGTTCGCTGACCGGCAGTGGCATCCATCTAACGCCCCGAGCATTGAACCACCCGCTAAAATAACTGTCCCACTTATATTGTTGTCCGTCGTGATAAAAATAATATCCATCCGCGGGGGCTTCTCTGTAAACAGAATCAGGATATTGGACTTGACTCATATTCCTCCAGAAGGGCGGTTATTGGTCGTCTTTGATTTCAGTACAAACGACGCGCCAGCGGTTGCCGTGAAGGATTGGAGCGAAATGGTCGGCTGCGTCAGCAAACGTTTTTCGAACCGATGTGTTGTCACAATCTACCTCAAACTCCACGACCTGCGGCGGTTCGGGAGCGAGTTGCCAAACAGTATTATGAAAGTCATAAAACGCTTTTTTACCGTTATGGTTTACTAGAATTCCGTCTTTCAATTGGAGGAATTCCTCTTCATCCCAATGCCGCTGCCGCACCCGCTTCCCCGCAAGCAGCGCCCGGTAAATATCCGTCTGTGTTTTGAAGTTGGTCATTAACTAACCTCCTAGCTATAGATAAAAAAAATGCCAGTTTTCCACCAAACAAAAACTGGCAAGCCCTTGTTTAGATTATCGACCTTCTCCAAGGTCGCCTTTTGTCGCTCCGAAAGGCGGAGTTGAGAGGTCAGGCGCGACCCCGACTATTCGGTACTAAAGCCCTGCATACCGAAATATAAAAGGCCATTTCCTTCAGGCCAAGGGATATGCTTTTTATTGCGTGTCTCCAGTGGTTTCCTCGATTGCAGCTTCGCGGCTAAGCCACGTCGCGCACCACAGCTTTTCCACGCCGCTCTCAAAAGGACTGCGCGGCTCACGAAGCGCCCTCGTGAATCTCGCCGTTATCGCGTGCATACCTTTCTATAGGTTCACCACGCAGCCCATCTCAAAGCGCCCCGTATCGCCGGGGCCACGCGTGGAGTGCAAGGG
>CAZBOT010000444.1:0-1061 GCA_964493575.1 uncultured Candidatus Saccharibacteria bacterium
CAAAAGTTCAATAAGCAAGTGCACCACTTGGAGTTAAAATAGTCGGGTATTAAGTAATAAAAAGCCTGGGAAAGGGGTGGTGATGGGAAGAGTTTATACTCAATTAAAGCTTGAAGAAAGAGAGCAAATGATGTGTTTGAGGAGCGGTGGAAAAAGTTTTCGGGAGATTGCGGAAGTTTTAGGGCGGCATCATACGACAATCTCAAGAGAGTTTAAGCGCTTTACAAGGCCTAAGAAGTATTGGCCGTCTGTAGCTCAAGCAGTCAGTGAAAGAAGAAAGCAGGAAGCGGGAAGAAGAACAAGACTTAAAAGTGATCGGGTGCGCGAGTATGTTCGTGAGAAATTAATCACGGGCTGGTCGCCGGAGCAGATTGCGGGAAGGATTTCATTGGATGAACCTCTCCTTTCCGTCAGTCATGAAGCGATTTATCAATGGGTGTATTCGGATGCCGAGGAACTCATCTCATATCTTCCAAGACATGCGAGAAAAAGGCAGGATAGAAGTTCCGTGCGAGCAAAAAGGGTTCTGATTCCCAATAGAACGAACATTGGCATGCGGCCTCTTGAAGTGAGTGAAAGGCGTGTCTTTGGCCATTGGGAAGCAGATCTGATGGTCTCAAGACAAAGCAAGGCAGTGCTGCAGGTTTTGGTGGAGCGGATGAGCCGGTATGTGAAACTGACCAAGCTTCCAGGCTCAACACCCCTTCACACCCGGGAAGCAATCGTCAGGAGGCTTTTGCGTGAGAAACGTTCTGCTCGTTTAAGCATTACCTATGACAATGGAATCGAGAATAGAGACCATGAACTGATTAATCAGAAATTAAAAACCAAGTCCTACTTTTGCAACCCTTATCACAGTTGGGAGAAAGGGACTGTGGAGAATACGGCAGGACTGGTGAGACGGTTTGCGCCTAAAAGAACCGATTTTGCTAAAATTCCCAATGCTTGGATTAAACGCATTGAAGATTCTATTAACAACCGGCCCAGAAAATGCTTACAATATCAAACACCGAAAGAAATGTTTCAATCACTCAGTGGTGCGCTTCCTGGTTGAATGTAGC
>CAZBOT010000445.1:0-1057 GCA_964493575.1 uncultured Candidatus Saccharibacteria bacterium
AATTGCAGGCGCAGCGCAGCGACTCAATCAGTTCAGGCACTCTCGGCGCGGGCTGTGCGCCGTAGTTCGGCCATTTCGAGATGTCTTGACACGGCAGACGCCCCCTCATCTCCTCGACCTTCGCTTCCGCTTGCAACGCGCGCTGAACCCAGTCGATGCCGTCTTCAAACTTGTCGGCCTCTTTCTGGAGTCTGGAAGACTCTGAGCGCAGCCGCTCGATTTCGTCCGCAGCCCGCAGCATTACCCCCGGCGTCTCGCCTTGCGGGTGGGGTATCTTGCGGGCATGGCGCCGCAGTTCGTTTGCGTGGTCGGTCATGACTTGGCCTCCGGTGCTGCTGAGAGTCGCCAGTGAGTAACGGGCGCGTATCTCGGATCAATAAAAACTTCTCCGCTTGGCCCTTCCCACCAGTAATCACCATCAGACTGAGGTACGCACCCACACAGCACAGACCCGTCTGCGAGTTGCAGATCAACAGGGTCAAAGGTTGGGTGTTTGTCCGGCACAGGGAGCCATGTGGCGTCCGGCACGCTCGGCGCGATCTGTCCGCAGTGACGTTTCGCTGCCTTCCACGCTGCTGCCCAAGTGGCCGCCTCCGCCCTCCATTCGCGGTCGATGAATGACTGCGAAAAGTGCTGTTCAAACGCATCTGCCATACCCGGGTATGGGGCGTCGGGGCTGCGGTGCAACTCATGGCTGAACCGTGCCCAAGCCTTGCGCACGGACGCGTCTTGTTCGCTCGGCTCCTGCCGCTCCATCGCCTCAATCTTGGCGTGCAGGGTGTCGTTTTCTTCTGCCAGTCTCGCGTTATGAATGACCTGCGAGTTGCTTTTTGTGCACAACGCGATATTAAGTTCTTTCAGTTTGTCGCGCTCTTTCTCAGCCGCTTCGAGGCGGTCGATCATCTCTACCGCAGCGTCAATCGCCTCGCCAATCACGCGCGGGTCGGGCTGCGGGATGTCTTCGTCGCCTCGGCGCCATTCGTTGAACTGGCGCAGGAAGGCTGCGGTTTCGATGGGCGTCATGGCCGCTGCCGACCACGGCCCTTCTGTGTGCATT
>CAZBOT010000446.1:0-1054 GCA_964493575.1 uncultured Candidatus Saccharibacteria bacterium
TTTGATAATAAACGCCGTGATGGATTACCAGACGCCCAAAAACGGCTAACGAACAAGCATCACCTGTGCCGGTGCTTTTCCGGCATCAGGTGGATGCGTAGTTAGACGGGCGGTATGCAACCACCCCCCCCCAAAAAAAAATTCCAAAAAGAATATTTTTCCCTTGACAATGATGCTTTTTGGAATTACATTTGTTCTGAAAAAAATTAAAAATTTAAGGAGGATTTAAAATGAGCTTAATATTTAATGTGATCGACACTAAACTCATCCGTGAGGATGAGATAATTTTCTCAGACGGAAAGACCGAGGTAAGTCTTTCTTTCGTAGTGACCGGTAATACTGGACACTACAATCACTCCTGGCCATCCCAGGAGAATATGGATTCAAAGTACTGGGAAGAATTTCAAGTTGTTGTGGGCGGGCAACAACCTGAAAATTTTGAGACAGAGGAAGAAGCTACCTCAAGATTCAATTCAATCCGGGATGCTTTTCTCGGATCTGGATTGAAAATTGTCTAAGCCGATGCCGATCATCCGGAATGGCGCGGATTTAAAAGCTCTGCGCCATCGTTTCGGATTAAGCCAGCGGCAGGTTGCTGGCCTGTTCGGAATAACGCAGGCGCGTATTTCCGAATGGGAGAATGGCAAGTCAATGTCTCTGGCGATACAGTGGGCGTTCACGGGCATCGCCCGCTGGTGTAATGATAACCTTAAGCCCGTCTAACATGGCGCTCAACCGTGAGCGCGTCTTGTGCGCGAATCGGTTGCAGCAAAAGTTAGGCAAAAAGGATATACCTATGTCGCCAGATCAATTAAAAACAAAAGCGAAACAGCTATTTCCTCGATTGAGTTCCGCCAAGATAGGCAGGATTGTAATCACTGCCAATCTAATCTTAGAGGGTGCAGGCCGAACACACTTGGGCGATATTGGGGAAAAAATCGGCGCATCGACGCCGCAGACAATTAATAAGTATATAGATTGGGCGATTCGGCTATTAGACGCCTAACTATATATTAGCCATCGTCTTTTACAAAATCTTCTGTTTTAAATTTCC
>CAZBOT010000447.1:0-1052 GCA_964493575.1 uncultured Candidatus Saccharibacteria bacterium
CGCGCGACCAGATCGAGACCAAGCATCACGAGCAGTTTGCGCGCGGGTTCGAGGCCTACCTCATGGAGGGCAGCGCGCCGTCGCCGGCTCTGCGCTCGATCTTCCAGCGCTTCAAGGCCTGGCTGACGTTGATCTATCGCCAGATTACGGCGCTCGACGTGAACCTGACGCCGCAGGTGCGTGGCGTGTTCGATCGCATCCTGGCCGCCGACGAGGAGATCCGGGCCGCGCAGGACGAGGCGGGCGTGACTGCGATCTTTGCCACGGCGGCCGATGCCGGAATGACCGAGGTCGAGTTTGATGCCTACCGCAAGACGGTCGAGGCGGCGAGCGAGATCGCGCGCGACGACCTGCAGCAAAAGCTCATGGCCGAATATCAGCGCGCACAGAAACAATGGTGGAAGGATCAGCGGCGCAAGGTTCTCGACGAGGTCGCCGAGGAAACCAACGCGCTGCCGGTCTATCAGGCATTCGACTCCCTGACTGTCGGCCGCCTGCCGAATGGTCAGCCGATCAAGCTGTCCAAGGACGATCTCGTCGAGCGCTACGGCGCCGATTACGTCAAGCGCCTGCCGCGCGGGCGCGGCTGGGTCTATTCCGTTGAGGGTGGCTGGCCGGCGGATCTCGCGGCCGAGGCGCTCGGCTACCAGTCGGCCGATGCTATGGTCGAGGCCCTGGTCAACATGCGGCCGAAACGCGCGGTAATCGAGGCCGAGACCGATGCCCGGATGCGCGAGCGCTATGGCGACATGCTTCTCGACGGCACGGTCCACGAGGAAGCGCTCGAGGCCGTGCACAACGAGCGCCGCGCCGACGTGCTGGCAGCCGAATTGCGGGCGCTGCGTCGGCGCTGGCGCGAGGATGCGCCGCTGCGTGCCATGTTCCGAGATGAGCAGCGCCAGCAGCAGCGTGAGCGCGATTACGAACGGCGCTGGTTCGACGCGGAGCGTAACACCGAGCGCGCCAACCAGCGCGCCGAGCGCGCTGCCATGCAGGACAGCATTCCGCCGGTCGAGGCGTTCCGCGCCGCGGCGGCCGGCATGATCGGGCAA
>CAZBOT010000448.1:0-1050 GCA_964493575.1 uncultured Candidatus Saccharibacteria bacterium
CATGGCGTGCATGCGTTCCGGTTTTTGGATCTTGTGCAAGGGAAGCAGCCGGAGATCGCCCCATGACCACCCTCTACAAGAAAGTCGGCCGGCGCTACCGCCCCGCCGCCGAGCACGAAGAATGGGACTCGTTCCCCGAGGGCACGCACCTCGTCGTCTGCTCGCCGGGGAGCACCCTGCGCCGGTTCAGCATCGACCCCGACCGTGCGGGATTGCTGGCCGCTGCCGAGCCGCTGCGCGCGGAGATTCGGACGCTGGTGATGGAGATGCACCGCATGCGCCCGACACGCCGGCCGGTGACGCAGGCGCAAGCGGACGCATGGCACGCATTCGAGCGCGCGATGGGCCATGACGCTTACTGCGTCGAGTACGCGAGCGTCGGCGAGATTGCGGACGCCGTGGTTGATCTGATTGTGACGGAGGCTGGGAAATGAGCGCAATCAAGAAGGCAGCGGAGATGCTGCGGCGCGAGGCTGAATCAATGAAGGAGTGCCACACAGTCGGCGTTGGCGGCGAGTGGTACGGCGAATCAGCAAAGGCTGAATACGACGAGATGATCGCGGTGGCGGCTGCGGCGGTTGCGGAGCGCGACGAGCTGCTTGTTGCGCTAAGGAAAATCGCAGAAAACGACCCGTACAACCAGTCTTCTGCCGGCCGTGCCGCCCGCGCAGCAATCGCCCGCGCCACCGGAGAGCAGCCATGACCATCAAAATGAACGTGATGCTGCTTGCCAGACAGGCCCACGAATCCATGATGCATGATGCGCGTGGGTTTGATCTTTGGGGCATCGAGACGCCAGTGCGCGATGTTCAAGAATTCTGCGCCCGCTTTGCTGCGCTTGTTGCAGAAGCTGAGCGCGAACGACTGGCGCAGTACTGTGAATCACCCAAGCGCACGGATGAAGGGTGGTGGTCATTGACGGCCGAAGAGATTCGCAAAGGAGCGCCGGAATGACCACCGCCGAAGTAGCCGCCTTCCTGCGCCAGTTCAACGAATGGCGCCGGGGCGATGACGACATTGAGCAGCCCGCCCCGCGCGAGATTGGCGAGG
>CAZBOT010000449.1:0-1050 GCA_964493575.1 uncultured Candidatus Saccharibacteria bacterium
GACTGCATCCAGTTGCCCTATCCGTCGCCGGCCAACGCCGACTGGTACACGGAGTTTCTTGACCAAGAGCACGGGCAACTGTGGGTGTTCCCGAATGCGGTACACGATGATCTGACCGATACCCTGACGATGGGGATCATCTTCCTGGAGCACTATATCAGCGAAGGATATTGGAGTAGACAAGCAAATGAGCAGAATGCACTATCTGAAGACAGCCGTTAATGGGGAACCATCTGTATGGTGGTCATGGCAGGATTTGCGCGGCGGTATAGAGCGCAAGGGGGCAAAGCCTACGGGATTTTGCACGCATGGCAGAGCGCGTTTGTTTTGGCCGTCCAACTGTGCGAGCATCGAATGGGACTTATTCTCAAGGGCGTGTAGGTTGGGCATCACCTTCTCCGATACCGGCGATACTGCCATTACGGTATCTATCTCCATTCCGTTTCTCTTTTCGGTCTGGCTACTGCTTGACCGCGCCAAGTGGGTGAAGCGGTTGCCTGGCGTAAAATGGAATGGGAAATGGGGCAGCGGTGAGAGGGAAATCTACATTCGTTTCCACGACGGTGCGCTCTGGTGGACATTGTGGCGTAATGGCGACGAGCATAAGAGAGGAGACTGGCGCGATAGCTGTTTCCACTTTGACGACTTCTTTCTAGGCAGAAACAAATACAGCGAGACTGAGCGTCAGACTCATACGGCGCTGTTGGTCATGCCAGAAGGAACGTACCCCGTGACTGTTGAGCTTTTCACCTCGACGTGGAAGCGCTCACGCTGGCCTTTCCCTAAGAGTGTTCAACGGGCAAACGTGGAAATCGAAGGCGGTATTCCCGTACCTGGAGACGGTGAAAACGACTGGGATCTTGATGACGATGCTATTTTCAGCAGCACGTTCCCGGCCGCGACGGTAGGTGAAGCGTTGGCGCATGTTCGTGAATCAGCCATGCGGGCTCGCGGTCGCAACGGCGGTGAAGATTGGGTTCCGGCTGATGGTTGGCCGGCGCATTGTGTGAGGTGAATCATGGCGAAATATCGTAAGAAGCCGGTGGTGAT
>CAZBOT010000450.1:0-1048 GCA_964493575.1 uncultured Candidatus Saccharibacteria bacterium
GAGCCGATGCCGGGATTCGTCATCGTGGTCGGCGGCTGGTAGGGAGAGTTGGCCGGCTGCTGTCCAAGTGTCGCCGTCGCCGGTCCCGTTGCGACAGGACCCGGAGGAGTCGGATCGAATGGCCCGGTGAGTGGCTGCTGCCAAGGGGCCTTGGACTGATCGTAGAGGCTCGTCATGGCTACTTCCTCCCGGGGACGAACTGCACCGGCCCGTTCGTATTGTACGGCTGGTAGGCGAGGAAGCTGGGGCTGAAGGCCATGCCGGCGTAGGCGGGCAGGCCCAGAGGACCGGAGTAGGAGCCCTCGGGCTCACCGCCGCCGTCTCCGCCCCCGCCCTTGGGACCTCGGGGACCGCCTCCGGGGCTCGGGGGATCGTCCTCATTGTGGACGAGATCCGGGGCGTTGGGATTCTGGCGGCCGATCTTCTCCATCGCTTCGTTTGCTCGGGACCAGGGAGCCTCTCCCTGAAGGACACGATCCGCCCAATTCTTGTCAGCGCCCAGGCCGACCATCCACTCATCCAGCCAGCGGCGCTGGTCGTCACCAAGGCTAGACAGCCAATCGTCCAAACTCGCTTCGCCCTGCTTTTCCTTGATGTACTTCCCGATGCCGAGCTTGCCGAGTTTGCCCTTTCCCAAGCCAGCGACGAGAAGGTTGTTGAGCCAGCCCAAGTCGATCGGCCCGTTGTCGGTCGGAGTGAAGCCGCCGCCCGGAGAGCCGAATTCTCCCGAGCCGGGCTCGAAATTATTGGTCGAGATCCCGGGCTGCTGGTTTCTCAGGTACTCCTCAAAGTACCTGTCGAATTGCTCGTTCGTGAACTGCCCCATGCCCCTGCGGGCCTCCTCGATCGAGCCCGGGGCGTAGGGGTCCCAACCGTTCCGTTCCATCTCGAGGAACAACTGCCATGCCTCGATCTCGTCTTGCGGCGTACCGTGAATGTAGCCCGCTCCTCCACCGGTTCCGTAGTAGCCACCTTGGCTCGGGTAGCCGCCTCCGCTGCCCTCATTGAGCAGCCAAAGGTCGTAGGCCCAAGTTCCCGGTCCACCCGG
>CAZBOT010000451.1:0-1047 GCA_964493575.1 uncultured Candidatus Saccharibacteria bacterium
GTGTGGATACAAGTTACTAATGCAACAATTCATTAAATACTTCAGCAGGCGTTCTCCAGTCAAGAACTTTTCTGGGCCGCTCGTTGAAAAGTGTTTGTACGTGCTTGATTTCATGACGTGTGATCTTTTTGAAGTCAGTGCCTTTTGGGAAAAACTGACGAATCAGACCATTGGTATTTTCATTGGTGCCTCGTTCCCAGGGGCAATGCGGATGGGCAAAATAAACCCGGATCTTGGTTGATTTGGTAAAGAGCCGGTGCTCTCTCATCTCCTTGCCTTGATCATAGGTAAGTGAACGTTTGAGTTGTTTGGGAAGAGTCCGTAGTTCACGGGCAAAAGCACGGCGAACCGATGTAGCATCTTGGGCATGCAGGTATACCAATAAAGTAAAGCGGGTTGTTCTTTCAACCAAAGTACCCAAAGCCGAGCGGTTGAGTTGGCCTATAAGCAGGTCGCCTTCCCAATGACCGGGGACAGAACGCTCAGTTACTTCTTTGGGCCGTTCTTCAATGCTCACAATGTCTTGAATGGGGCTTGATTTAAGACGGCGTTTCTGGCGCGGGAAACGTACATTATGTTTATGACGCAGATAATGGATGAGTTCTTTCTTAAGAGCCCCGCGGGGCAAAACATACAAATAGGTATAGATGGATTCGTGAGAGATAGACATATCCGGTTCATTAGGGTAACTTCTCTTCAGAAAATTGGCAATTTGTTCCGGTGACCATCGTTTGGCTAAAAAGCCGAGGACTTGATCTCGAAGTCTTGGATTACATGCAAGCTTACGTTTCTTTCGTGGCTTGTGAGCTAATCGGGAAGCACGACGCTCAGCTTCGATTGCGCGATAAGACCAGACCGAAGCTTTATTGCGGTATAATTCACGTGAAATACTACTGGGTGATCGCTTAAGTTCTTTTGCTATGTAACGCAAACTTTGATTTGAGGCCAGCATGCGGCTTATTTCTTCACGATCTTTAATAGTCAATCTTGTATAAGGATTCATATGCAACTCCTTTTTCCTGTAACATCAGGATATCAGGTGTTGCA
>CAZBOT010000452.1:0-1045 GCA_964493575.1 uncultured Candidatus Saccharibacteria bacterium
CGGCGAAGAAGTTGTGGGGTGCGTCTACTTGGAGGTCGTATACAGTGGCCGTGTCGCGTACGCGCTCAACCACGGCAACGGGTTCATAGACGGGTTGAAGTCCAAAGCGCGGTGTAGCTTCTGGTGACACGTCGCACACAGCGTTACGAGGTTGCCCGAGGCGTTGTTCATCGGCCAGTTGTCGATGTGGTGAACGTGCAGCCGCCCCTCCGAACCGCAGGCAACGCACTTGTGCCCGTCGCGATCCAATATCAGCGGTCGCACCGTCCTGTATGCCTTCGCAGAGTGCGGCTGTTCGCGCAGAGGCGTCGCGCCATGTTTCCACTTCGGGTTGCCGCGAGCCGCCATGCGGCGCGAGTGCCCTCTGTTCGCACAGTCCTTGGAGCAGTACACCTGATAGCCCTGACGCGCCCCGCGCCATGCTGCCGGGAACGCTGCATTGCACATCGGGCAGACCGTGGGCACTCGCGGATGGTCGGGCTTGCGCCCCAGAGGCTTCTGCTTGCACCGGGCACAGTACTTGCGCGTCTTGCGCTCCGTCCGCTGCCCGCAGGTCAGGCACCGCCGATGGTTCTTCGTGGCGTGGTCCGTGTGGGAACACGTTGCCGAACAGTAGGTATCCCGGCTCCCGCTCGCCATCGCTTTGCGCTGTTGGAACGCCGACCGCACGAACGTACGATGGCACGCAACGCAGCACAAGATCACCGGCGGCAAGTTCAGACGCCCTGACGTACCCGTCGGCTGTCCAGACGCGATGGTCTCCAGTAAGCTCAACCACTCCGCCTCCGGCAGTGGTGACCCGGTATATCCCATCGCCCTGACGCTCACGGATAGCCTGCAAGCGCGAGTATGTGAGTCCGTGCGGTCCATATGAGAGGATTATACCCGATGGGGTGCCCATCTGCACATCCTCTATGGCGCACGGACCTGCCGCCGTATGAACCTGTGTACCCGCTACTACGCAGTCCGCACCGTGCCCTGTGAGCGGCCCTCCGACGCCGACCGCTTTCAGCCCGCCCCTGCGCCCGGCGATGTCCCATGTCGC
>CAZBOT010000453.1:0-1044 GCA_964493575.1 uncultured Candidatus Saccharibacteria bacterium
GTAGCATTGCGTAGCAGTCGTGAACCTTCCGGGTGTGGCTTCTTGTATCCGGCTTGTCTTGCAGCCTCGGTCGCATTGCCGTTAGCCGGGCCGAGGTAGGCAGAGATGAACAATTCCTGTTTGGTTGTGAGTCTGTCTGCCACTGTTGCTACCAACGAAAATAGCCGCTACCGGCCACGCACAAAGCGAAGCACAGTAGCGGCCAGAATTCCGCCACAGATATTGCCGTCTAGTCTATCACGTTCCCTTCGGCTCCTTGTATGACCAGCAGATGCGCCCGTCGAAGGAGCGGGTAGCCAGGCAATGACACGTCACCAGCGTATGCGTGCGGATCGTGTCCGTGGTGAGGACACGGGAACGGTAGAGCCGCAGCACGTTGCCGTTCGTCGAGCCGAGAATCGTCCGGCACCGGGAACACCGCCAGGCGTGCGTCGGCATGCGCTACTCCCCCACGACCGCCGCATACGCCACCCGCAAGGCATCGCGCCAGTCGGGCGCCACCCTGGCTAGGGAATTATTGCGAGTGGTCACGCCGAATCGGTACTCGCCATCACCAAGGTCATCTATGTTCAGCCGCCCGCTAATCTTGAGCAGATCGTCAATCATCTGGTCGATCTCCCTGAGTTCCCCACCGCACGTTTCACAGGTGGCCATCACCCCTGCCTGCGCTCCCGTGTCGTCGTCGGTCATCTCGTCACCTCCGCCCCTCTGAATATCTAAGATGATCACGCCCGAGTGCTCGTACTCTGCTGGTCGATCTGCCTCGCTCCACGTCTGCTGCACGATCGGCAGCGTCGTCACCTGCCGGTCATCCGCCCACGCGATGCCGTTGAGCGCGTCTCTCGCTCCCTTGCATGCCGCGATGGCGTTGTCATCGTCCATGCGCTTTCGCCCCCTGGGCCAGATGACACGGATTTGCAGCGTCACTGGCTCGGCGCCGAACCATGGCCGCTGCTCCACCGGCACGCTCAGGCAGGCTGCCCACGCCGCGGCGGTCTTGAGCTCGTTGCGCGCTCGATAGACGACGTGCCACGACGCACGGGC
>CAZBOT010000454.1:0-1043 GCA_964493575.1 uncultured Candidatus Saccharibacteria bacterium
ATGTCCCCGAGCCCATCATCATGAGCGCGTTCGGCACGGCGGTTGCGGCCGCTGCGGTCGGCGTCATCTCGACTCCAATGAGCGCCCAGTCCGCCGTGCCCGACAGGTTGTTTGCAGCGCCAAGCGTCACCGTGCCCGTGTCTGCCTTGTCCTCCACGGACAGCGTTTGCAGATCGCCGCCAGCACCGCCAGTCACATCGTTGACGCGCACGTTCCAGCCTGACGTTGCGCTCATGGTGCGGTTTCTCGTGGCGAAGAAGCCGACGATCACCGTGTCCGAATGGTCGGCCGTGAGCGTGCCCGTGCAGTCGTCGTTGTCCGTTCCGCCGGTGCAGACCCCTCCTTCGCCCACAGTATTCCAATTCGTGAGGTTGTGCGGGCCGTCGCTGGCGCTATAGCGTGCGACCGCGATCACAGCGCCGTTGGTGTTCGCGGTGAACGTTACCGTTACCGCTCCGTTCGAGCCGCCATCTCCTGTCGCCTCGTAGACCTCTAACCTCAACTGATCGCGCGCGCCGCATTCTGCGACCAACGGATTCCACGTGAGCCCCATCCCGGCAACGCTTGAGATCGTCGGCGCGCCGCCAGACCTTCTCCAGCACACGCCCATCAGGTACCTGTGGCCGCTGGTGTTCGTGACACTGGCAGACGCGACCGATCCCGAGCTTGCCCCGGCCGATCCCGTCTGCACATCCTGAAACAGTGCGGTCATCAAGCACCAACCGCATCGAGTGCAGCCTCAACGGCTGCGCGCGCTTGCGTCAGCGTGTCCACCCAGCCAGAGGCGATCAGCTCCGATCCTCTGTCAACCCGCCACGACCATCGCCCGCCCTGTCTGGCGGGCTGCCTGCACACGATGGCGTAGTAGCCGCCGTTGCCGACCGCCACGGTCAGCTCTCGGTTGTCACCGGTGCCGACATCTCTAAACTGTCTGGGCATCGCTCGCCATCCTTCCACTTACAGAGAGGCGTATTTGCGTGCCGGGAGTCCGCCCGGCGCGGTTGGTTACGGTGTTGGGTTCGTGTCCGTCGCCAGCACCCATA
>CAZBOT010000455.1:0-1043 GCA_964493575.1 uncultured Candidatus Saccharibacteria bacterium
AACTGGCGGCAGTAATTATGCAGGGAATTAAAGAAGTTGAATCAGCGTTCTAACGACCGCGCATGAGCGGTAAGCGCGTTTTTTGCGCTTATCGGCTCCATGCGCATAGTTAGCAGTTTTGAGCACCCAATTACAAAGGAGAAAAGATGAAGATTATTAGCGGTGAGGAAATGCGAATCTATTGTGAGGTGATCCGTTATGATTTTGACGTTGACGCAATTCGCAAAGAAGCAGAAAGAATAGCAGATGATCTGATTGATGACGATGGCGATATAATCTTTTTCGCCGAGCATCAAGCGGCAATAGATGAGCTAATTGAGAAGTTCGGCTTGTAAACGCCGTGAGGGTTTACCAAGCGCCTGAAAACGGCTAACGCCGCGCATGAGCAGTAAGCGCGTTTTTTTGCGCTTATCGGCTCCATGCGCATAGTTAGCAGTTTTTAGCACCCAACTTGCTTTAAAAATATTTTTTTAAAAATGTGATTTTTCTCTTGACTTTGTGTGTGCAAAGTAGTATATTTATCTCAGAATGAATGAGGAACTAAACATAAACAAAAAGGAAAGAGAAATGATAGATTTATTCCACAGGTTTGCAATTGAATATGCTAAAGAAACTGGATGTGATAAAGCTACTGCACAGCAGGCAAGTTTTGTTGCTGCTGCATTGATTGCTGATCTTATGGGAAAAAAAGAGATTGGAGATTATTTTTCTCGAAGAGCCTCAGATATGGAGTTAAAAAGAAACGGTGAAACCTTTATATCGTTTAATTTTAAAAATGATATTGATCTTAATGACACCAGCTACATCGTTACCGCGAATGAACAATTTAAAAATATTAACAAGTGGCGCGATGGTTGGTACTGATGAGCAAACGAAAAATAAAATCTCACAAGGGCGGGCGCACAGCCCGCCTTGATATTCGGCTAACCCCGGAAGAAAAAGAGATGATCTTAAATAAAGCACAGAAAGCAAAATTGAGCGCAACAGATTTGATAATAAACGCCGTGATGGATTACCAGACGCCCAAAAACGGCTAACGAACA
>CAZBOT010000456.1:0-1042 GCA_964493575.1 uncultured Candidatus Saccharibacteria bacterium
GCCGGCGAGAGCCCGCTCAACCTGTTCCGCTTCCTCATGCACGCCTGGGGCCAGCAGCCCGGCCGCCGCTTCCACGGCGTTCCCAAGGTGCTGATGTGGGACAAGGGCAGCGCCAACACCGCCAGCGCGGTGCAGAACCTGCTCGCCGCGCTCGAGGTGCAGAGCATCACCCACGCCGCCGGCAACGCCAGGGCCAAGGGCGGGGTGGAAGGCGGCAACAACCTGGTCGAGACCCAGTTCGAGAGCCGCCTGCGTTTCGACCCGGTGCACAGCGTCGAGCAGCTCAACACCGCCGCCGCCGCCTGGGCCGAGGCCTACAACGCCAACGTCATCCCGCACCAGGACACCCGCCTGCGCCGCAACGGCATGGAGCCCGTCGCCCGCTACGACCTGTGGATGAAGATCCGCGCCGACGAGCTGCGCATCCTGCCGCCGGTCGAGGTGTGCCAGCACTTCCTCGAAGGCAAGCCCGTCACCCGCAAGGTGGCGCGCGACCTCACCATCAGCTACGCCCACCCGCGCGCCGAAGGCAGCCGCAGCTACAACGTGGCCGACCTCGCCGGGGTGTGCGCCGGCGACACACTCGAGATCAGCCCGCTGCTGTTCGGCGATTGCGCCATCCGCCTGCGCGTGCCGCGCTTCGACGGCGAGGACTTGCTCTATCGCCTCGAGCCCGAGGCCGTAGAGCTCGACACCTGGGGCCGTCCGCTGTCCGCCCCGGTCATCGGCCATGACTACTCCCGCCGCCCCGACACCGACGCCGACCGCGCCGGCAAGGCGCTCGACGGCCTGCTGTATCCGGGCATGTCCGCGGAGCAGATGGACAAGGCCCGCCGCAGCAATGCCGCGCTGATGGGCGGCATGGTGGATGCCGTGCGCCACCTGCAGCACATCGAGATCCCCGCCGCGCTGCCGCGCAAGGGCACCGACATCAACGTGGCCGCGCCCATTTTCGAAGCGCCGCCCATGACCCACTTCGAAGCCGCCAAGGCCCTTCGAAGCCGCGGCATCGAGCGCCCCGACCTGCACCCCTGGCTCGCCG
>CAZBOT010000457.1:0-1042 GCA_964493575.1 uncultured Candidatus Saccharibacteria bacterium
TAGCTCAGGTTGGCCGACACGACGGTGCGCCCGTAGCGGTAGGAGCGCGTCATCGCGAGCTGGGCGAGCCCGCCGAAGAGGCCGACGCCGAGCAGCGTGGCGAGTTGCCCGGCATCGGGGCGGTGCAACTCGCCGGCGAGTGCCCACGCCAGGCCCATCGTCGAGGTCATCACCGAGAACCAGAACACCGTGCGAACCTCCGGCTCGCCGGCACGGCCGAGCTCGCGCAGGCTCACGTAGGCGAGGCTGGCCAGGGCACCCGAGCCCAGTCCGGCGAGCGCGCCCAGCCATTGCTCGGGCTGCAGCGTGGGGCGCAGCAGCAAGACCACGCCGGCGAAGCCGGCGAGGATCGCGAGCACGGCGATGGCGCGCAGGCGCTCGCCGAAGAACAGCGCCAGCACCAGGGCGACGAAGAGCGGCGAGGTGTAGTTGAGCGTGACCGCGGTCGCCAGCGGCAGCAGGCCGATCGCGAAGAAGTAGCAGCCGAGCGCGATCGAGCCCGACACGCTGCGCGACAGGTGCATCTTCCAGTGCGGCGTCTTCAGGCCGATGCCGCGGCTCGCCGCCAGTCCGACCATCATCAGCATGCTCACGAGCCCGCGCCAGAACACGATCTCGCCGGTCGAGAACGCCCCCGAGGCGAGCTTCACGCACACGCCCATGCAGGCGAACAGGAAGCAGGAGACGATCATCCAGAAGGCGGGCATGGCGGTTGCTGCGCTGCAACGAAGGGGTTCCATTGAATCACATCGTGGCTTTCCCGGGGTGGCGGCGGGGCGCGTCCGGCGCTAGTCTCGCCGCATCCCGGTCAGCCCCCGTGCGGAGTCGCCATGGCCTACCTGCTCGCCCTCGACCAGGGCACCACCAGCTCGCGCGCGATCGTGTTCGACGCCGATGGCCGCGTGTGCGGCCTCGCCCAGCAGGCCTTCGCGCAGCACTTCCCTGCGCCCGACCGGGTCGAGCACGATCCTCAGGACATCCTGCGCACCCAGCTCGATTGCGCCCGCGAGGCGCTCGCCAATGCCGGCGTGGCCGCACGCGA
>CAZBOT010000458.1:0-1040 GCA_964493575.1 uncultured Candidatus Saccharibacteria bacterium
TGACTGACACAAAGGTCCGCCACGTCATAAGCGTGTCCGGCGGGAAGGACTCCGACGCGACCCTGAAAATCGCGCTCAATCGCTGCGCGCCCGGAACCGTCATCCCAATCTTCTGCGATACCGACAACGAAGACCGCAGGGTGTACGAACACTTGGACTATCTCGAGCGGACGCTCGGTGTGAAGATCACGCGCCTGAAGGCGGACTTCTCCGACGAGTTCGCGCGCAAGCGGATGTTCATCGCGCGCGACCAGCGCGTCGGGCGCAAGTACGACACGGCGCCGGTTGTCGATGCCACAGGAAACCCGGTGCCCAAGCGGGATGCGCGCGGGAACGTCGTAACGCAGACGGTTCGCCGCGCGGGGCAGAGCGTCACCGAGCCCGTCCAGAAGACCAAGAAAGTCGGCGGCGGAAAGCGGGTGCGCTGGACGAACAAAGCCAAGCGGCGCGCGCTTGCGGAGCTGCGCCCGACGGGCATCGCGATGCTGGACCTGTGCATGCTCAAGGGCCGATTCCCCAGCCGGAAAGCGCAGTTTTGCACCGAGCGTCTGAAGCGCGACGTGGCCGTGATGTTCCAGCTCGACCTGGTCGACGCCGGATACCGCGTCATCAGTTGGCAGGGCATCCGCCGCGACGAATCGCACGCGCGCCGAAACGCCAAGCTCTACGAGCGCATCGGGCCGCGGATGTGGGCCTTCCGTCCGCTGGTCGAGCGCTCTGCGATGGATGTGTTCGCGTTCCTCGCCGACGAGGGCGTGCGGCCGAACGATCTCTACTACATGAACATGACGCGCGTCGGCTGCATGCCGTGCATCAACGCATCGAAGGAAGAGGTGCGCGAAATATCACAGCGCCTGCCTGAGCACATCGAGCGCATATCGGAGTGGGAAAGGAAGGTGTCGGCGTGCAGCAAGCGCGGGTTCTCGACCTTCTTCCACAAGGGCGACAAAGGGGCCGCACTGCGCCCAGCGGAGGAGTTTTCGCGCTCCAAGATCGAAATGATCGTGGAGTGGTCGCGCACGACCCGCGGCGGCAAGCAG
>CAZBOT010000459.1:0-1039 GCA_964493575.1 uncultured Candidatus Saccharibacteria bacterium
TACGACCCTGCGCCGAACACGAACCTGCCGGACCCCGGCACGGTGCAGGCGATCAGCGGTCTCGCGGTCGCAGCGATCATCAAGCGGCGCTCCGACGGCGTGGCGCAGATCGGACTGAAAGCGACATGGGACGGATCGACCGACATCGGCGTGCGCCGCGGCGGCTCGATTGTGGTCGAGGCCATGAACGCGGTGACCGGCGTCACGATCACGACGATCACCTCCGGCGACTCGACAGAGACGGTCGTCGCAGAGGCGGTGGGCGACGGCGACGTGTACCGGGTACGGGCGCAGGCGTCTAACGGGCTGGCCAGCTCCGACTGGGCGTATGCGCCGCCGTTCACCGTCGCGGGCCCGACCGACGCCCCGAACCCTCCGACCTCGTTTTCCGCGACCGCCGAGGCGTTCGGCGTGCGCCTGCGGTGGGTCAAGAGCACGTCCTACGACGTCGTCGAGTACCAGGTGCGCGTCGGCGCGAGCTGGGACACCGGCGAGCCGGTCGGCGCGGTCTCTGCCGATACGCTTTACTGGCAGCCGCAGACGGCCGGCACGCGCTCGTTCTGGATCAAGTCCGTCGACGCGTGGGGCAACGTCTCGACGGCTGTGCAGGCCGACGTGACCACGACGGTGCCGCCCGTGGCCGGTTTGGCGGTGAGTGTAGACGGCGACTCGGCGCTGATCGTCTGGTCACCGCCGGCCGCGAGCTACGCGATCGCCGACTACGAGATCCGAGTCGGCGCCGACTACGGCACGTCCAATCTGCTCGGCTACTCGAAGACGACTTTCGACCGCCGGCGCATCACGGGCGTCGGCACGATCCGCTATTGGGTCGCGGCGCGCGACATCAATGGCAACCTCGGCACGGCAACGAGCGTCGATCTGGTCGTCTCTGCGCCGGCCACGCCAGTCATCGCATCCGAGGTGGTCGATAACTTCGTGCTGCTCAGGTGGCAGGACTGCCGGACGACGCTGCCGGTCGAGCGCTACGAGGTGTATCGGGATGCCGCGATGGTCGGCGACAACGGCGACGGCCGGTTCG
>CAZBOT010000460.1:0-1035 GCA_964493575.1 uncultured Candidatus Saccharibacteria bacterium
CCTACATTCAGCCGCCCATGACCAACGAGGCGAATATCCTTCTTGGGATACATGCGCTTCAAGTCGTTGGTTACACTCACATCAGCAGAATGCTCGCGAAACGCATGCACGCCCGTACTCTTGGTCAGGCGCACGGTGCGAACGTTCTTGTGTTCAATCCACGGAGAGATACAGTCTACTGCAATTTGAACGTGGTCTACCTCTTTGCCCGACACCAGCCCGTCTGAGAAGTGATTGCCCTGCGTCATATCGCCGTTCTCAATGTAGACAATCTCGTCGTTGCCGGCCAGCGCGAACACTTGCTCGCGCGCCCAGCAGTCAATCTCCCACAAATATTCCTGTATCGGGTTTAGCTGCACGGGAGCATAGAAGGGATTGCCCTCTTTGTCCTCGCGGCACAGCATGGTCTTGGGGTTGAGCAAGCCGTAGCTGCTGCCCCCTTGAATGTCAGACCGTATGGCGATGATTTTGCGCGTCAAAATATCCTGCCTTTCCTGTTAGCTATTCACATGCCACAAGTGGGGGGTGATGCCTCTGTAGAGGTCATATGCAGGATATTATAGCACAGTTTTTTGCAGTTATAGCAAGAATCCAAGTATAATTTCAATTGCCCGATCGCGCACATCTGGCACGAATATTGCGGCGTAGCCGATGCCGATAAGCACCAGCACGCCAATCGTTTTCCAAAACTGGTGATGCAAAAAGTACAGCAGCGAAGGATAGCGTCGCATCCACTCCGCCGTATTCTTTGCGCCGTCCTCCAGCTTTTCGAGACGCTGAACCACATCGCCGCGATGCTTTTCCCCGCTCTCGTGCATGTCCACCAGCAACGCCATAATAAGCCGCTGGCTTCCCTTGACACTCATGTCCTTTTCTTCCGCGATCAGCTCGCGCACTTCGTCGAAGGTATTCCCGTTTGCCATGTTAGCTCCAAGTATTCGTTGGCTGCATTGACAGGCGTTCCCTTTGCGATGAGCGCGGGGAACTCCGTACCGCCGCCTCAGCGGCCGGGTTGGTGCCGTAGATGTACTGCCA
>CAZBOT010000461.1:0-1033 GCA_964493575.1 uncultured Candidatus Saccharibacteria bacterium
CGAAACTCCTGCTGCAATGCGTCCACGTCCAGCAACTCAATGTCATTCAGAGTTTGGTAGCCCTCAAAGGGAATTGGACAAGAGCATCCGCTATCGCGCGCTGTGTAAAATTTGCCGTCTGCATGTTGCCACACAACGCGCGTGTCAAACTCATAATCCCCTGACGAGTATTCCAATTCACCAACTACCGTCAGGCCAAATTTTTCAGGTTCGTAGTAAACGTTTGTCATCGCCTCAATCCTTGTACGGGTCTACGATTTCGCTACCCGCCATCGCTACGCCCAGTGGGGTCAGCTTGTGCACAATCTCTACGGTGTCGGCGTGATGAGCCAACATAATGATTGCCGCTACCGACTGTGCCGAGTTGCTGGCGCGCCATTTTTTTGAGCGGCGCAACGGCGGGGATTGACCACGCGTCATCGTCAAACAATGCATGGTCTTTGTCTCGATCGTTGTTCTTGCGACCAACACCGAAGGCAATCTGGTCTACAATGCCATCCATGATTTCTGGCATATAGTCACGAATACCATCCACTTTCAAATCAAGGCGCACGGCTTTGTTGCCGCATGCAATGTCATAGCCAACGCCAGTAGGGCTGATTGCATCACGGTAGGCCACAACGCCGCCAATGGGTACACCATATCCCAAGTGATGGTCAGCCATCAGCGCAGCGTGGGCCGCGTTCTCTTTGGCCTTGCGGATTTGGCGCAACGCCCCTTCGTCTACTGGGTCACCAAACACGGGGATACCGTCAATCGTTTGCACCGTTCACCCTCTTTCGCCAATCGTTGTACGCGTCAATGCTTGCAAAGAAAGTTGCCTCCTGCAGCATCGCCTCGCCAACCTGCTCATACGATAAATCGCGCACTTCCCATTCGTCGCAACCAGAGCATGAGCCATACCAGTATTTGTACGAGAACACGCGCCCATCAGACAGAAGAACGTCAATATCAACGTGGCCTTGATAGTCGCTTTCGTAGTCTAGGCGCAAAACCTTCTCGCCTCCAAGGCCAGACACAACATCAGACAAAA
>CAZBOT010000462.1:0-1033 GCA_964493575.1 uncultured Candidatus Saccharibacteria bacterium
GCGACCGGCGCCGGCACGCCGCCGTAGCGCTCGAGCGCGATGTAGAGCCAGGACACCCCGGCGGCGAAGGCGCCGAAGCCCCACGCGAAGCCGAGCGCGAAGCCCTCGCGTACGCGCGCCGCGCCGGCGAGCTGCCAGGCGAGCACGCCGAGGCCGAGGAAGGCGAGCGGGAACAGCCCGAAGGGCGCGAAGGCAAACACCGTCGCGCCGCCAGCGGGCAGCGCGGCCAGCCAGGCGCGCCGCATCACGCCTGTTCGGGCAGCGGCTGCGGCAGGCGCTCGACGATCAGCGTGTACACCCGCCGGCTGTCGGCGCGCAGCACCTGGATCTTCAGGCCTTCGAGTTCCACCGCCTCGCCACGCTTGGGCAGGCGGCCGAAATGGCGGATCACCAGGCCGCCGACGGTGTCGTACTCCTCGTCGCTGAAGTGGGTGGAGAAGGCCTCGTTGAAGTCCTCGATCTCGGTCGTGGCCTTCACGCGGTAGCGGCCGCTGTGGTCGAGTCGGATGTTGTCGCCGACCTCGTCGAAGTCGTATTCGTCCTCGATGTCGCCGACGATCTGCTCGAGCACGTCCTCGATGGTGACCAGGCCGGCGACGCCGCCGTACTCGTCCACGACGATCGCCATGTGGTTGCGCGACACGCGGAACTCGCGCAGCAGCACGTTGAGGCGCTTGGATTCGGGCACGAAGACCGCGGGGCGCAGCATGTCGCGCAGGTCGAACTCACGCCCGGCGAAGTAGCGCAGCAGGTCCTTGGCGAGCAGGATGCCGACGACGTCGTCCTTGCCGTCGCCGATCGCGGGGAAGCGCGAGTGGGCGGTGTCGATCGCGAAGTTGGCGATCGTGTCGATCGGGTCCTCCAGATGCACGCAGTCCATCTGGGCGCGCGGGACCATCACGTCGCGCACCTGCATGTCGGACATCTGCAGGGCGCCTTCGATGATGGAGAGCGCGTCGGCGTCGATCAGGTTGCGATCGAAGGCCGAGTGCAGCAGCGCGAGGAGTTCATCGCGATCTTCCGGTTCGCGCGA
>CAZBOT010000463.1:0-1030 GCA_964493575.1 uncultured Candidatus Saccharibacteria bacterium
TAAGCATTGGTTAACTATCTACAATGATACACCACTTTTGCAGAATGTCAAGTACTAATTCTTGTCAGTTTTCAAAGTGATTTTTTGCGTTTTACCGTTTGCCTTAATAGTTATACTTTCCAGACTTATTGTAAACTTGCCATCTCTTACAATGTCGCATGGTAGCATACTATTAAGGACTTGCTGTAAGCGGGCATTATCACATGGGGCGACATCGCTTACAATTCTTTGCAAGGTTCTTTGTTGGTTGACGTTTAGAAACATTTTTTACAATCCCCTTTCCGCCAGTTCTTGAAAATAATTGGAAAAAATATGTTCAAGATATTGACGCAAATCATGTTTTTCTGCCAGTTCTTTAGAACGCTCACCTAAAAATTGTAGTGTGAACGTTTGTGCAATTTCGTCATAATTGCCAGATAACAATAAATCTTTATCTACTGTTATCCAAAAGTCTACCCAACCATCATAAATGCCATCGGACATACAATGATAGGCATTAGATAGGCGGATTGTTTCCCTTGCTAGATGATATGCCCAATCGCCATCTATGCCGCTACCATGTGGCAAATTATCCAAAAGAGCTTGCAGCATTTTTACACCTTCCTTTACTGAGTACAAAAGTTTTCGCTTGACGTTTCCTATTATATACACTTTTTATTCTATGTCAATAACTGCCTATTGACAAGAAAATTATCATCCTGTATCCTGTTAGTTAACTGAATGCCTTGCGAGTTTTCTTTATGTCAACTCGCAAGGCATTTTGTGTTATAGCATTATGTCAACTCATTATGTAAAGTAATGGGTTATGTTAAAATTTTGCATTTTTTAAGATTTATGGAAGTTTTTCTTTTGCCCGCATATAGGTATTTTCATTTTTCACATAAGTGTTTTTTGCTAATTTTTTATGCACAGGAAAAATGAAAATTTGCATAAGTGTTTTTTATGAATTTTTCGTATAGCAATAAAAATAAATGTGTGTAAATATGGTGTAAAAGTTGTGTAAAATGTGTGTAAATTATTATATGACGTA
>CAZBOT010000464.1:0-1027 GCA_964493575.1 uncultured Candidatus Saccharibacteria bacterium
ACTCATGCTGCGGATGCGGCCCGGTCGGGTGAATGCAGCGGTCGTGCCGCTGCTTCTCGGGCGTCTTGTGTCCGCGCACCCAGACAACCACGACCTGGTGGTGCGCGCAGTTGCACCTGTGATTCATGCCAGCTCCAACGCGGATTGTTGCGGCAACCTCTGCCAGACAGCGGCGCTGTTCTGCGCCTCGATCCTCTCTGCAATCACTTCCGCGCGCTGGGCAGCGGTCGGCGGCAGGTAAATCCCGAACCGGCTCAGGCTCCCGCTATTCACCGCTGCATTCGTGCTGTCCGCGCTCGCCAGTGGGAGTCGCGTGAAAATCTCAGGGTCGAGCATCCGCAGCCCATGCAACCGCGCAGCGGGCCGGCCGTGCTCGTCGCAAATCGCGTCAAGCGCCTCGCTCATTCGCGCCCACCATCTTGCGGTTCCGGGGGTTGCCCACTGGCCGGAGCTTCCGAGGGCAACGGTGGGCCAGCGGTCGCAGAGCCGCGCGAGCCGGTCCAGGCTTTCGTGCATGTGCCAGACCGGGACGCCGTATCGGCCAAGGTCGGCATCCTCAAAAACAGAAATGAGCTCATCGTTGGCTTGTTCATCGCCCTGAATCACGTCCGGTATCAACGCCCAGTCAAAGCGGGGGTGCTTGCACCAGTCCCGCACCCATGCAAGGTAGCCGGGCACGTCCAACTCCGCGCCGCGCTTCCATACGCTGAAAGCGCCGTTGTCAAAAACCATCGACCGGCACACCTCTGCAATGATCGGTAGGTCATCCGGCCGCGGAAACGGCACGAGAGCATCGCGGCCCATCCAGAATCGCGCCTGGTCCTGCCTCGTGCCGCCGCCAGGAGATCCGTGGTATTTCTTCATGTCGCTCCGTTCCATTGCCCTCTAACCGTCCAAGCAAGAATCGCGCGCACGCGCGGGTCGGGCTGCTCGTCATGATGGCCACGGCGCCACGCGTTGAACTGGCGCAGGGTGGTGATTACTTCGGTGGGGGTAATGGCTGCTCTCCGGTGGCGCGGGCGATTGC
>CAZBOT010000465.1:0-1024 GCA_964493575.1 uncultured Candidatus Saccharibacteria bacterium
AAGGGCAAGCCGGGGTTAAGTAAGCCGACATGAGGACGATTATTTCCAACTGCGTTCCTTGTCCGTTTAAGCGGCCAAAGACGCCGCAGGAGCGAGAAATCACGCTGTTAGAGGATTGGGACCGAGAGATCTATGAGCGTATCTTGCACAGTCCCGAGACGCGGTGTGAGCCGAGTATGCCTGGCGATGTGTGGTGTGACGGGGTGAGGTATCGTGACCGGATCAGGTGGGAGCCGCGATGATCCTGACTGATAAAGCCACCAAGACCAAGCGGCTGGAGATCAATGCCCAGCGGGGCATGCGGGACATGCAACCGGGATGGGTCCGCAAGGATGCGGATGGGGTCGAGACCTTCTACCCGGATACCCATTGGCAGGAAGTGTCCCCGGAGATTTGGGACGAGGTGACGACCTCGTGTTGGTGGGATGAGACGACGGGATTGTGGATGTATCAGCCCAAGGTGCGGGAGGGGATGCCGCGACCGCCTGCGGTACCGGCGCTCTTGACCAACAAGCTCCGGCAGCGCATGAAACGCTATCCCGAGGGGCATGTCGCCATTGTGGTGGAGAAGCAGCGGTGACTATGATTGCGGAGCTCACGGGCCAGATTGAGCGCATCGCGCTTGAGCGGTTCGAGTTGATGGCCGCCACGGTGCTGAAGGATTATCCCAGCTTGCAGCATGCCGCGTGTCATGTCGATTATCATTTAGCCGTGCGTGGACTGGTCATGCAATTCAGGACGTGGGCGGTGAAAGGGGTGGAGGGGCGCCCCGGCTATCTGCACGTGCCGGCGAATTGGTGGGAAGCCTTCAAGGCGGAAGTGTTGCCTGACTGGGTGACGGCACGATGGCCTGTGCGGTATAAGCCGTTATCTTATACGCAGTATTTCGTCTGCCCGCATAGCACGGTGGCCTGGCCGGATGCGCGGCATCTGGACTTTCTGCGGGATGGGCCAGCATGAGCGAGCAAGAAAAGCTCATTCGGGATGCGTTGATTCTCCTGGTGGGCTTGAAGCGGAAGCTGGA
>CAZBOT010000466.1:0-1024 GCA_964493575.1 uncultured Candidatus Saccharibacteria bacterium
TCGTGACCCACCAGGCGATCCGCACATGAACCCGATTGCATGGCTGGTCGACCATTTCGGTGGCGGTACCAAGTTGGTGCTCGTGACCCTCGCGCTGAGCCTGGCCGCGATGGGCGGCGGGTGGCTCAACGGACTGCTGAAGGCGCGAGAGGTGGCGAGCCTGCAGAACGCGCTGGAGGCCGTGCAGCGCGAGCACAGCGAGCAGTGGCGCGTGTTCGCCGAGCATGCCGCGGCGCGGCTGCAGGCCGCCCAGGCGCGCGGTGATGCGCTGACCGACGAACTGGCCGCCGCGCTGCGGCAGGCCGAAGCCCTACGAGGAGAGCTCGATGAACAGATCACCCTGGCTACACAGGGGCGCGCCTGTCTGGACGCTGCTGCTTTGCGCGTGCTCGACCGTGCCCCCGGCATCGCCCCTGCCCCCGCTCGAGTGTCCGCGGCCGCCGGCCGCCCTGCTGCAGCGCGTGGCGCCGACGCTGGCGCCGATTCCGCGCAGCGGGGTGGAGATGGGGCTGGGGGCCGGCCTGAGCCCGAGCGCTACGCCACCGACACCGACCTGGCCCGATGGGCGATCGGCGCCGGGCGGCAGTACGACGAGTGCGCCCGCCGGCTCGACGCGCTGATCGACTGGCACGAACCCCCCGACCCGCAGTGAGCGCCGGCATGGAACTGAAAGACGTACAGATGTGGCTGCAGATCACCAACACGCTTGTGATCTGGATTGCGGCGCTCTACACCTACTTCGCGAACCGCAACCGGGTGACCAACGAGCGCATCACCAGCCTGCAGGCGAGCCTGCAGACGCGCCTGGACAGCATGAGGACGGACATGGACCACCGCCTGGACGGCCACGGCGACCGCCTTAGCCGCGTGGAGAAGGACATGGAGCACGCCCCCAGCCACGAGGACCTGAAGCGGATCCACGCCCGCATGGACGAGGTGAGCGCGACCCTGAGCAGCCTGCAGGGGGAGTTCAAGGGCGCGAACAACACGCTGCACCTGATCCACACCTACCTGATGACCGGAG
>CAZBOT010000467.1:0-1023 GCA_964493575.1 uncultured Candidatus Saccharibacteria bacterium
AGTTTCTTTTCGCGGCCGCGAGTTTTCACTAGGGGGGGGGTATGGGTAAGAGAGGGCCGAGGCCGCAGCCGACGGCGGTCAAAGAGCTGCGGGGGAACCCGGGGAAGCGGGCGCTGAACAAGCGGGAGCCGCAGTTTGACCGCGCCCAGGTGCCGACGCTGCCGGTCTGGGTGAAGGGCGAGGCGCGGCGGGAGTGGCTGCGGGTGGTGAAGCAACTGCACGCCCAGGGGCTGCTGACGGCGGTGGACCGGGCGGCGCTGGTGGCGTATTGCGTGGCGTATGGCCGGTGGGTGGAGGCGGAGAAGATCGTGGCGGATAAGGGGGCGGTGCTGAAGACGGCGAACGGGAACCTGATCCAGAACCCGTATTTGGCGGTGGCGAACCGGGCGATGGATAACATGAGGAAGCTGGCGCAGGAGTTCGGGATGACGCCGAGCGCGCGGGTGACGCTGCCGGCCAGCGCGCCTAAGCCGCTGTCTGAGTTCGAGTTGTACCTGGCCAGGAAGAACCGACAGGCTGAGCAGGATGCCGAGGATCGGGCTTCTGAGCGTGAGGAGCGGGCGGCGTGAGCGAAGATCTGGGCTACATTGCGGAGGCGCTGCGGCCGCTGGCGGTTCCTGTGGGGGAGCTGCACGAGGATCCGACGAACGCGCGGAAGGGGCACGCGGTGGACCGGATCGCGGCGAGTCTGAAGACTTACGGGCAGCGCAAGCCGGTGGTGGCGAACCGGGCGCAGAATGGCAAGATCGAGGCGGGCAACGGGACGTACCGAGCGGCGAAGACGCTGGGCTGGTCGCATATTGCGGTGGTGTGGGTGGAGGACGACGCGGCGACGGCGGCGGGGTATGGGATTGCTGACAACCGGCTGGGCGATTTGAGCGAGTGGGACACGGACGTGCTGGCGGACGTGGTGGGCAGCCTGGAGGATATGTTTACCGGGTTCACGGTGGCGGAGTTGGACGAGCTGCTGCCGGATCGCAAGGGCCAGGGGCTGGACGATCCCGGGCCGCAGGTGGACAAGGC
>CAZBOT010000468.1:0-1022 GCA_964493575.1 uncultured Candidatus Saccharibacteria bacterium
CTCGAATCCTGGACCGACGTCGACGCCTGCCTCAAGGCCATCGGCGAAGTCGACCGCGAACTCGGCCTCCTCGAGGCGGCACAGCAAGAAAGCATCGACCAGATCAAGGCCGCCACCAAGCCCGCCGCCGAGCCCCTGCAGAACAAGAAGGCCGGCCTCGAGCTCGCCATCCAGCAGTACGCCGAAGCCAACCGCGCCGAGTTCATCAAGGCCAAGACCCGCGAACTCACCTTCGGCACCGTCAGCTTCCGCCTCTCCACCCGCGTCGTCATCAAGAACCTCGGCAACACCCTCCAGGCCCTCAAGGACTTCGGCCTCACCGGCTGCATCCGCATCAAGGAGGAATGCGACAAAGAGGCCATGAAGAACCTCCCCCTCGAGCAGCTCCACGCCGTCGGCGCCACCCTCAAGCAGGAAGACGCCTTCGGCTACGAGATCAAGCGCGAACTGATTCAGGAGGTGGCGTGATGGCCAAGGCAATCATCATCCTCGAAGACGACGTCCCGGACGGCGAGGTCAACATCCACTTCCGCTTCGAGCCCAACGGGATCGACGAGCAAAGCAGCGCCCACGCGTTCGCCGCCCGTCTCCTCGGGCACCGCCTGCGCGCTGCTCCAGCCGGACGTAGGGGAGGGCGCGTGATGCCCGGGCGGATCCACTGCGCGAACACCGAGCTAAACACCGTGCATGTCGAAGACGTCTTTCAGCTCACCAATGGGGACCGCTACACGCTCATGATCGGCGCGGAGTCCAAGGCTCCGATCATTCGATCCCGGAAAACCGGCAAGATCTGGGCCATCAATTGGGGACAGCTGATACAGATGGCTCGCGATGCCGGGGTGGACGCCGACGCGGGGGGGCTCTGATGAAAGCCGACCCCTCCGGCACCCCCGCCGAACGCGCCCGCGCGCTCATGGGCTGGAAGCCGCGCGCCCAGATCCTCGCCGACGGCGGCGACATCACCCGGCGCTGCGAGCGCTGCCGCTTCCGCTGGCTCGACCGCAAGCGCACGCACGACGAGC
>CAZBOT010000469.1:0-1022 GCA_964493575.1 uncultured Candidatus Saccharibacteria bacterium
GCCGGCTGATGGAGCCGACCGAGGACCAGTGGTCGGACTCGACGCTCAACGACCTCCTCAACATCGCGCTCGGCCTCGTCCGCAAGCAGATCCGCAAGGTCGATCCCGAGTTCGACATCCGATGGGAATACCGCGACACCGTGTCGGGCACGACGTGGTACGAGAAGCCGAGCGGCACGCGCGGTCCGGTCGAGGTGGGGGTCAAGAAGGCCGCGTCCGATTCCGACTGGACTTCCCTGCGCCGCACCGCCTATCACCTCGCACGCGACA
The DNA here is from genome assembly GCA_964493575.1 of uncultured Candidatus Saccharibacteria bacterium. Lineage (GTDB taxonomy): Bacteria > Patescibacteriota > Doudnabacteria > UBA920 > UBA920 > UBA920. The sequence continues at coordinate 271 of CAZBOT010000469.1, forward strand.
TCACGAGCGAGGCTGACATGGTGTACTGCCATCGCGGCGCGTACATCGGGCTTTTCCCCGCGCCGACCGCGAGCGTCACCGACGGCATCCAGTTCCTTCATGCGCCGACGGAGACGCTGGCCGCCGACACCGACGTTCCGCGCATCGAGGAGAGCTTGCAGTACGGGGTCGTCTGTTGGGCCGAGCTGCTCGCGAAGGGCGAGTCGCCCGAGGACGACTCAAAGGCCGCGAAGGAGCTTCAGCGTTTGCTCGGCGACATTCCGGCTGACTACGGCTCGATCGACCTCGGACAGCCCGTGCTCTTGCAGCCCGATGTGAGTGATGCCCGCGGCGAGCGGTGGCTCGCGCGGCCGAATGACCGGTACTCGCGCTGATGCCGAGGTTCATCTACAACGACATCGGCGGCGGGCTCAACCAGGGCCAGCCCCCGCAGACCATCCAAGACCGAGAGTGGATCGAGATCAAGAACTTCTACCCGCGGGGTACGAAGGTCCGTCGCCGCGGCGGGCTGCGTCGTCTCATCTCCAGCGCCTACTCGGAGCGACTGACGGGCGTCCTCGCCTTCCGCCCTACGACCGGTGGCGTGCAGACCATCCTCGGTGGCCGCACGACGCTCGCCGATCTCTCGGGCGGCGTCGCGACCGCGATCCCGCCCCAGAGCGGGTTCACGATCAGCGACTCGACGAAGCCCTGGACCGCCTTCGAGTACAAGAACATCGCCTACTGGCTGCGCGAACTGTCGAACGGCCTCA
>CAZBOT010000470.1:0-1021 GCA_964493575.1 uncultured Candidatus Saccharibacteria bacterium
CTTCGTCCAGGTACTCACGAATGATGACCGGGCGAGTCCGATCTTTCCGGTACATAGCACACTCAATCCATGCCGGCGCGTCGCTGTTGGCTCCAGGCATCCTCACCATCTCGTCGGACTGCGCGAACTCCATGCCGTCGAATTGAGGGTTGTCGTTGATGATGCGCGCCCAGCCATCCACGCCAACAACCGGGACAATCCCGTTGTTTTTGTCGGGGAAGGCGTAAATCTCTTTCGTCCAGGGGTTCAGGCCGTACTGGTTTGCGACAACCATCAGCGCAGTCATCTGCGCGTTGGTGACTTCGCCCTTGAAGGCAGTAGCCTTCAGGGTTTCAATCAAGTCGCTGCCGTCATCGCCCATGTCCAGCTTTGCCGCCAGCTTGCTGGTCAGCGTTGTCAGTGCAGTGCTCATTTCAATCTCTCCAGCCATCGATCAAACGCGATCCGGCTTTCGCCGTTCCGCTTCCTGTACTCCGGGTGCGCCGCTTCAAACTGTCGGCGCTTCCAGTCCACCCACTCGGTCTGCGTCATGTGCAGGCCGTCGGTTCGGCGGTCATAGGCCGCCTTCCGCGTGATGTGTGGCGGCAGGACGGTGCGGCTCATTTCTGCGCTACCGCCTGAATTGCCTGCTCAACCTGGGCGTCCTGCCACTCCAGCAGCGCATATCCGCCGAAGATCAGCGCAGCCGCGAGCCACATCACCCAGCGGGGAAGCGGCTTGGATTCGGTCGCGTGCTCGAATCCGCGCGGGAAGTTGTTCATGTTCATAGCGCCCTCGCTCGTTTATCGAAATACATCAGCACCGCAGTAACCAAGTGCTCGCCAATCGCCTGCAACTGCGCAGGCCGGAAACCTGAATCGCGCTCGCCCGCAATCGCCTCGAACACAAGGCGATCCGTCGTCGCAAACTGTTCTTCGCTGAGACTGCCGAGCGCATCGGTCACAAGCGCCTGAGAGCGCCGCATTTCGGCGATTTCGGACTGAACAAACCCTTCATACGCGTCGTCGTCGTGGAGCGCATA
>CAZBOT010000471.1:0-1014 GCA_964493575.1 uncultured Candidatus Saccharibacteria bacterium
GAATATTATTTCCATGAGTTTTATATTTAAAAAAGAGGGGTGACTTGCACCCCTCTAATCATCCTCTCTTAACCCACTCCTATGTCGGTGATGCCAATAATAGAGAAAAGTTCAAAGAGTTCCAGAACAAAGAATAGTTCAATCATCATAGTATGAATAGTTTAGTGAAAAAAAATCATACTCTATGTTCACAGTCTTTGTCTGGTTTTAGGATATTTTATACAATTTCTGTTTTAACGTCCAGGTTAAACCCTAATGCTAATAAATATGCTGTACAGGTTGCAAAAGGTATATTGGCAAAGTTATAAGAGGGGTATTTCTTTAACACGCCTTCTCTAACAGCCAATATTCTCAAATAGGATTGAGATACTTCTTCTCCATCCAAATACCATGTTCTTTTTACTTTCCCCATAAAAGCCACGCCAGGTATAATAATACAGTAACTGCGAAAAAATATTTTCCTACCAATCTGTCACTTTCACTCAGAGGAGCTGTTGGACAATCCTTGTATTTGTCTTTCATAAGTTTTTACTTTTTTTAAGTTTATCAACTTCTTTTGTGTAGTGCTTTATCTTATCCTCAAGAAACTCTATTGTGTACTTAAAAGGCTGCCCCTTAAGTTTAACCAATCTATCTAATTCTTGCTGACCATACTTCTCAATAATAAAAAGGGAATACAGATATTGCTCACCCTCCTGAGCGCCATTACATCTGGAACATTGCCCATGTACATTAGATTCATCAAATATTAAAGCTGCGTTTCCCCTTTGTGGAAAAAAGTGCCCACCCTGTAATCTACCCTTTGGGTCAGTCCAAAAATAGACAGCATCGCAAGTACAGCACTTTACGTTTCCGTTTAAGTCCGCATCTCTCAGTCTCACATATTGTGAGAAAATAGTCCAGAGTTTTTTCTTGAGTTTAAATACGGAAGGCTTTTCAACCTTCCTTACCTTCTTCAATTCTTTTTGTCTCTTCATTCAACCATTCCTCTTTTCTGATAGGAGCAATTTCATA
>CAZBOT010000472.1:0-1012 GCA_964493575.1 uncultured Candidatus Saccharibacteria bacterium
GGATTTTGTCTTTAATTTTCTGCTTTGCACTCGTTCCGATTTTCATTTATTTTCCAATCCTATTAAGAAGTAGTTATACCGCCTCAAAAAGTTCATATTTCCGTGTAGCCCGCCCAAGACGAGATTTAGCCATTGTGTAATATTCTTCGTCCTTTTCAAATCCTATGTAATCAAATCCTAACTCGGTGCAAGCTATTAAACTTGATGCTGATCCAACGTGAGTATCAAGTATTAAGTCGCCCGCCAAACCCAGATACTTAATTGTCCACCTATAAAGTTCTTCTGGTTTTTGCGTTGGATGTATTTTATCCCTCCCAACATATGCTTGGCATCTTGCCATTCTAAATATTTTGCTCGGCTTGTCGAAACTTGTCCACGCCATCTCAAAATCACTGCCATTAAATTCTTGCATTTTATCCCAAATTAACCAGCATCTTGTTTTAGGTAAATCAAAATAATTCCCACCCCAAATAACTTGGTTTTTGCTAACCCGCTTAAGCTCGTTAAAATAATCTTGGTTTGGCGGGCTATCATCCCAATTTTTTGCGGTATGTTTTTTCCAGTTTTTATTAGTATTTGGGTTTTTAATTTGCCCCATCCAATCAATTCCATACGGCGGATCAACAATGGCTAAATCAAAAAAGTTGGGCGGGAATAACTTTAAGTAATCCATACAGTCGCCAAGAATAAAGCTGTTTTTCGGCGGTATAACTGGCAACTCAACGGGAATTGCTTTCATTGTTTTTCTTCTCCGTCTATCAATAAAACTTTATCGCTATATCCAATATCAAGTGGTATTTTATTAAGAGCAAAATCTCTCAGATCATACCCTTCTTTTGTATCGTTTAGTCTAAATATTATTTCATATTCTTCAGCTTTGTATTCTTTTATCATCTCTATTATTTCTTTGCCTGTCATTTTATTTCTCCTTGTATTTACGCAATCCCGTTATTTGCAAATATGTTATTTTGACTCGTCGCTTATAAGCAAAATGTTTGGTTTGGCATATTGC
>CAZBOT010000473.1:0-1010 GCA_964493575.1 uncultured Candidatus Saccharibacteria bacterium
GACACCGCCGCTGACTGGTTCCCCGAAGCGGGCGCATGGGACTTCCCACCCGCCTACGACGAATGGCTCGCCCTGCGCGCCGCCGTCGGCCTACCCCCGGTAGATTTCGACCAGTACCTGGTCGCCATCGACGTGCCCGCCTGGCAGGGAATGACTGCCTTGTCCCTGGCGGCCGAACACGAATGAACGAACCAAACAACAGGAGAATCAAATGACATTCGAGATCAACGACACAGGCATGGATGAGTTCACCGGCGTCACTGCCGGCGCGCAGGTTGAGGAGCGGTGGAATTATCCCGGCGTTGGCTACAACGCCACCAACGGCGTTTTCTACATCGGCGAAGAGGAAGCCCCAACGCTGGAGTTCATCCCGTTCGCCCTCCGCCAGTGCAAGGAAGTGGAAGACGCCAACGGCGTCACCCACCGTTACCCCATCAAGACCCGCCGGACGGACATGGCCGAGGGCGACGTGAAAACCCGGCTCCAGGTTGTCGGCCTCGTCAACGGGGAACTGTACATCTTCGGTGCCCGTTCGTGGACCGCCCGCGCCGCCTGGGCCAATCCCCTCGGCGGGCCGTACCACGACGTCCGCTTCGAAGGCGGGCTCTGGCCGCGCCTCGCGGCGCACATCAAGGAAGTGAAGGCGACGCGCGGGGTCCAGACTGCGCCCCTCTGCTACAAGCTGACCCTGGCTGTAGGCGAGGCCATCGACCTTTCCTCGGCCGCCAATGCCCGGCAGAAGGCGAAAGCCTTCCCCATCCAGTGCACCGCCGTCGCCTTCGTCGGCGCCGAGCGGGCCGCGGCCAACGCCCAGCTTTACACCGACCAGGAGCTCGACGAGTGGGTCGCCGAGTGGAGCAAGAGCAGCGTCGCCGAACCGGTCGAGCGCGACGCCCCCGCCCCCGTCGAAGACGAGCTGATCCCGTTCTAGGCCATGACGAAGCCGGCGATTAGCGTCAGCGGCGAACACGCCGACATGCAGCTCCCGCGTTGCCCCAACTGTGGCGCAG
>CAZBOT010000474.1:0-1009 GCA_964493575.1 uncultured Candidatus Saccharibacteria bacterium
GCGCTGGGTGCAGGATGGGGCGGGCACCGGCGTAAGTTGGATAGACGCGGCCCAGTTGAGGACGGTGGAAGCGGAGAACAGATTTCAAGACCCACATTTCGTGCACTTCGACCGCAACACCTGGGGCGATTTTATGCTGCGCGGCGGCAATGCCGGGCTGATGACGGTGGCGAAAACGACTACCGCCAATTTCGACAGCGACGGCGAGTTTGTGACAACCGCCTCCAGTCTGGACGTGACATTTGACACTGTCACTACGGCAGACGTCTCTATCCGCACGCGGTTACTCACTCCCAGCAGGCAGGGCGATTCGTGGTTGGTGCGGTTCTGGATGCGGTTTGTGAGCGACGGCGCGACCACCCTGCGCGTGCAATTTCGAGATGGGGCGGACAATGTGCTTGATACGGTGGACATCACAGAAGAGACAATCGGAGATGTGGACGTACTCAGCGCGACCGGCGGCGACGCGGCGACCTGGAACCTGATTGAACTGACCGGCACGAACAGCGCCGCGCCGGGCGTGTACGTGACGTTCTATCCGACGGCGACGGGCAGCGGCACGTCCATGAGATTCTACCTAGATGAGCTGTACGTGTACGGCAGCACCGGGCCGACCTTCCACGGGGCGTTTATCAGCGATTGGCGGCTTGAGAATCGCAACGATTTCGCAGACGCGAATGAAACGCGGTTCAACTATTTGCACCTGTTCAATTTGCCGGGAGACGGGCCTTGTGCGATTAAGCTGCGCGGGCATGTAATCAGCGGGTTGGACGTGGCCCGGCAGATTTGGATAGCGGCAGCGCCGGAGACGCGCTATCCGTACATCCAGCACAGCTACGAGGCGGAGACAAGCGCCGGGTATTTCACCTATAACACGGATGCGCGGTGGACAGACACGGCAGACGCGGCAGCCAGCGGGGGCAACTATAACCGCTTCCTGAGCACGTCCGACAGCGACACGTTAGGAACCGGGCGCGACTACATTTACATGAGCATACCGACCGCGACC
>CAZBOT010000475.1:0-1007 GCA_964493575.1 uncultured Candidatus Saccharibacteria bacterium
GTAGAGCTCTGGCGGCGTGGCGGCGACCAGGCCGGCGCCGATCGCGCATACGAGCACCAGCGTGCCGACGCTGCCTTCGAGTCGCCCGAGCCGGCGCTGGCGGCGCATGGAGCCGGGTGGCAGGTAGCGGGTGCGGTTCATTTGAAGCCCTCCAGCAAGTCCGCCTGTTGCTGCGTCATCTCATAGGCGTCGCGGACTTCGTGGGCGAACATGTCGGCCATGCGCTGCGCGTCTTCGATGCGGCGGCAGGCAATCTCGAAGTATTTCGGCTCGCGCTCGATGCCGATGAATTTGCGCCCCATTTGGACGGCTGCGACGCCGGTCGTTCCGCTGCCCATGAACGGGTCGAGGATGGTTTGCGGGTTTGGGCATTGCTCTATGCACCATTTCATTAGTGCAATCGGCTTTTGCGTAGGATGTTCTGCGCCGTCCTTCATTAACTCGACGCGGTTCATCGTGCAAATCCTTAACGCCTGTTGCATCGACGTCCACGCCAATTCTCCATCTGATTGATTTATCCGCTGCCCTTTGTCCCACACAAGCCATCGCATTGACGGAGGGAGCATGTCTGCAAAGTAGTTCCCTCCCCAAATGATGTGTTTATCTGCTGCTATGAGCATCAGTGTGAAAATTTCTTTTTCTGGTCTATCCCCGTCCCACCCTAAGAATTCATATGCCTTACGCCCACCGTTTCCTCCGGTTGTTTTTATCTGACCATCACGCCCAATCCCATACGGCGGATCAGTGATAACCGCATCAACCTTCGGCAGCGTCGGCAAGATGTCGCGGCAGTCGCCGAGGTAGAGCGTTGCATTGCCGATGGTCACAGGCTGGCTCATGCTGCCCTCCGTGTCAGCTTGCGCAGCGCGGTTTCGATCGGCACGCCCGCGGCGGCCAAGCGGCAGGCGGCGGCGTAGGTGGTCATGTGGCCGGCCTCTGCCGACCATGCGAGCAGGTCGACGTAGTCGCGCAGCAGCGCGTTGATTCGGCGGGTCATGCAGCCACCT
>CAZBOT010000476.1:0-1002 GCA_964493575.1 uncultured Candidatus Saccharibacteria bacterium
CCGCAGCGGCCGACATCGGGCCGGCAGCGGGGTCCAGGCCCATCTGCTGCGACGGTAGCGGCGCGGCAGGTTCCAGGGCGCGTTCGTTGATGATCGGCGCGGGTGCGGGCGGATAGACGCCGGCACGACCCAATGCAGCCTCGTCGATGATCGGGCGCTCGGTCGCTGGCGTGAAGCCTTGCGGGCCTGTGGGCGGTGCTGTCCCTGCTTCCGGGGGCGTCTGCTCTCCCTGCGCGGAACGCGGGCGCGTGACGTATTGGTACGCCTTCTGCCCCGCAAACATTGCGCCAGATTGTCCGATGGACGAGAAGGCTTCGAGCGCGGCGTTCTTCGCGTCCCATTCACCCGTCGCAACGCCTTGCCCAAGATATTCGCCAGCGAACTCGCCGGCAGGGTCCAGCGCGGCGGCGCCGACGTTGCGCGCCACATTCTGCGCCCCGGTGCGCGACGCCTGATACACCGCATCGCCGGCAATCCGTTCGGCAAACTGCGGGGTTTGCATCGCAGCCTTGACTGCGGCGCTGTTCCCGGCATCCACCCCCATGTCGGCAAGCGCACGCGACGCTGCGGCACGGGCCGGGCCGTTGAGCAGGCGACCGGCAAGGCCGAACGTAGCCACGTCCACGGCGCCGATGATGCCGCCCTTGACGGCGGCGTCGCCCATGATCGAGTCGCCGCGCTCCAGCAAGAACTGGCGAACCGCCTGCGTGTCTTGAGGATCAATGCCGGCCTTCTGTAGCGCTTCCTGCGCCATGTAGCCGCCTTCGATGGCAGCGTTACCGGCAGAAGCACCCGCCCATCCACCAGCAAGGCCGCCGAGCGTAGCGCCGGCCGCTGTGCCCGCACCCGGCGCCACAGCCGTTCCCAGCGCTCCACCAGCCTTTGCGCCAGCAAACCCGCCTGCCAGCATGCCGGTGACGGGAGCGATCATGTTCGGCGTCTGCTCAATGACGCCTTCGCCCATCGCGCGCAGATTGCGGCCAGTTGCGCGTAGCCCGCCGA
>CAZBOT010000477.1:0-1002 GCA_964493575.1 uncultured Candidatus Saccharibacteria bacterium
CGAGAAAGTTTCTTGTAGCAATTATGAAGTATTCAGAATTATCCAAAAAGAAAGTTGAAGATATTCACAAGGAATTGATTCAACTGCAAGAAAAGCGCGAGAACCTCAGAATGAAAGTGAAACTGGGTCAGGTTAAGAATGCCCACGAACTTTCAGTGGTGCGTAAGGATATTGCTCGAATCTTAACTTTCTTAAGAGCTAACTAACGTAATCTTTAATTAATAAATGCACGTTATCCTGAGCGAGGCCGAAGGCCGAGTCGAAGGATCCCTGAAAAGAGATTCTTCCACTTGTCCTGCGGACTGCGTGTCAGAATGACAAGAGTATTATGACTACAGCAACTAAACAACAAATGACTGGCACTGTGATTTCTAACAAAATGGAAAAAACAGTTGTAGTAAAAGTAGATGTGGTAAAGCGTCATCCAAAGTATCACAAGAGCTATACCAAATCTTACCGTTACAAAGCGCATGACGCTGACAACAGCTGCGAAATCGGCGACAAAGTGGTAATTGAATCCATTCGTCCGATGAGCCGCGACAAGCGTTTCGCTGTTATTAAGAAAGCGGCTTAAGCCGTCCTGAGCGACCCTGACAAAGGGGAGCCGAAGGATTTATTCTACTAATTTACATTTATGTTACAAATTCGTTCCTACATTAAAATTGCAGACAATACCGGCGCCAAGGTCGTCAACGTGTTTAGCGTGAACGGAAAAAATAACCGTCGCTTTGCTCGCGTTGGGGATGTTGTCGCGGGGTCTGTTCGCCAAGCTGCACCAAATGGTTCAGTTAAAAAAGGTGATAAGATTTACGCTGTAATTGTTCGAACCCGTAAGGAAATTCGTCGCAAAGACGGATCTTATATCCGCTTCGATGAAAATGCAGGTGTATTAGTTGATAAAGAAAAAGGTGAACCAAAAGGTACTCGTATCTTTGGTCCAATCCCACGTGAAGTTCGTGACGCTGGTTTTACAAAGATCGCATCATTAGCTCCAGAGGTAAT